>CAZOBD010000221.1:0-5521 GCA_964577665.1 uncultured Hyphomicrobiales bacterium | reverse complement strand
GTTGCCCGGGAGGGGCTTGGGCCTGGCGATCGCCAAGGAAACGGTCCGTTCGCACGGTGGGACGATTGAACTCGAAAGCGAGCGCGGCAAGGGATCCACGTTCAGGATCTCCCTGCCGATCGGCAAGCAATCGAAGATCAACGCCTCGGAGGACGATTGATGGCCGTCATTGTGATCGCGGAAGACGAGGTCCACATCGCTCGCGTGGTGAGCTTGTGGCTCAAGAAGAGCCAGCACGACGTCCACGAGGCGAACAACGGCAAGGTCGCCCTCGACCTGGTGCGGAAGCTCCAGGCCGATCTGCTCATCACCGACGTCAACATGCCGGTGATGGATGGTATCGAGCTCGCGAACACCTGCGCCGGCGAGGGGCTGCCCAAGGTGGGCACCATCGTGCTGACTTCCCGGTGCGACCAGGCGGAGATCGTCGATCGCCTTCAAGGCCTCGACGTGGTCATGCACCCCAAGCCCTTCAGCCCCTCGAAGCTGATCGGCGAGGTGCAGCAGTTGCTCAGCAAGGCGGAATCCACCGCAACCGCCGGCGAGTAACGACGGAGTAGCGACAAGACATGGCTTCATCCGTGCAGGAACAGCTCGACGTGGAGGCCACGCTTCCCGAGGAACCCACCGCGCTGCTTGCCCAGGCGACGGGGATGCAGATTGCGGTCTTGCAGGGCGAATGCTCGAAGTTCGCGCCCGCCTGCCTGCACACGTGCCTGCACGAGGATGAACACGGACACATCGAAGGCGGATGTGCCGTCCTCCGCGCGCTCCTGGAGGGGGCAAGCGAGGAGACGATCCGCGAGGCGCACGTCTGCGATCGCGGCCATGCCCTGTTTGTCCGCTCGACCGAAGACGGCTCAGGGCAAACCGTGATGTTGCTGCGTCCGTCGGAGCAAAACCCGCCGCGCGCCGAACAGGTCCGCGCCTTCACCCTCCAGGCCGCCGCCGCGTTCAAGCTGTGGCAGCAACTCCATCGCCTGACGGCCGAGAGCCAGGGCCTGGCCATGGAGCTGATCAACAGCTACGAGCAGCTCAACGTCATCTTCGACATCGCCCGACAGGTCAGCGAGCTGGAGGATGTCGAGCAGATCAAGACCCTGCTCATTCGCATCCTTTGCGACACGTTGAGCGGCGATTGGGCGTGCTATCTCGGCCAGGATGCGTCGCAATGGTGGTGCGCCGATGAGCACACAGACCGCAATGCCACCCTGGATTGGGTGCGGGAGAGCCTGGCCGCGAAGATCCAAGAGACCAAGGCCGACCGGCAGATCCACGTCATCAACAGCGATCCGGACCGGGAGAACGCGCCCCTCTTCGGGACCATGACCGGCGCGATCGGCTCCTCCGAGGAGGAGGCCGAGGTCGTCGTGGTGGGACGACGCTCCGGGCACGAGGAGTTCAAGTCCGGCGACATGCAGATGATGGACTCGGTGCTGAACTACGGCAGCCAGGTCATCTCGAATCAACGCCTGATCGCGCGGGTCAAGAAGCTGTCGCTGGAGGCCGTCCTCGCCCTGGTCAGTGCGATCGACAAGAAGGACGCCTACACGAGCGGTCACTCCGAGCGCGTCGGGGTCTTGTCGCGCCTGGTCGGCGAGGAGCTGGGCCTGAGCGGGAGCGACCTGCAAGACCTCGAATGGGCGGGGATTCTGCACGACGTCGGCAAGATCGGCATCAGCGACGCGATCTTGACCAAGCAGAGCGGCCTGAGCGACGAGGAGTTCAGCCTGATTCAGAGTCATCCGCGCATGAGCTATGAGGTGATCGAGCCCCTGGCGACGTTCGGCCAGGTGCGCGAGGCGGTGCTCCACCACCACGAGACGCCGGACGGCAAGGGATACCCCGACGGCCTCAAGGGCGACGAGATCCCGCTGGCGGCCCGCATCGTCCACGTCACGGATTCCTTCGACGCGTTGACCTCGCACCGCTCGTACCGTCGCGGTTTTCCGATCGCCAAAGCCCTGGTCATCATGCACGAGGACGCGCCCGAGAAGATCGACCCCGATGTGCTGGAGGCCTTCGAACGAACGCTGGAGAAGTTCCGCACGAAGGAACCGGGACGCTTCCTGGCCCTGTTCGGTCATATTGAGGAGTTGTCCGCATGAGTTGGCTCGCCCCATCCGATCCGACCGAAACCGACGGCCTCGTCCAACGTCGCCTCCGAATCGGCGCCGTGGGCGCGCTGGGTGCGCTCACGCTGCTTTGGCTGGCCAACGTCGAGCCGATGCTCTTTCCGTTGGGCACGGTGCTGCTGACGATGTCGATGGTTCCCCTCGCCGGAGGGTTTCGGGCTCGGGGCGGCTTGCTGGTGGGCCTGCTCTTCGGGGTGCTGTGGGTGATCGCGCGACTCGACGCCGCCGGGACCATCGCGACCGCGGAGGTCCTGCATCCGGCCAACCTGATCTCGGTCAGCGCGATGGTCGCCCTCGGCGTGTTCTCCGGCGCGATCTTCGGGTTCTCGAAGCCGGTGCTCAAGTCGGCGCCCGACATCGTGAGCGGACGCTCGATGGCTTCCTCGTCCGACGAAAGCGCGCCCACGGGCGATCTGGGATCGGACTGGGAAGAGCGCGTGGGCCGGGCGCTGCGGGAGCAGCGGGCATGGATGGGCGAGTGGGACCGCCAGGAGGACCCGTGGGCCAGCTTCGACAGCCACATTCGTCAGCAGCTTCGCTACCTGACGTCGGCCCGTCGGGTCCGCTGCTACGACGTCGACATCGAGGGCAACCTCGCACCGCTGAACGCCGGGAGGGGCGGCGCGGCCGGTGACGCCATCGCGGAGGACGGCCTGATCCAGCACGTCGTGCTCAGCGGGCGCCGGTTCCTGGCCGGCTCGAAGCTCGCCGGAGAGATGGTGCACGAACTCGCGGAGACCTCGACCGCGTCCCGTACGTGGGTGGTTCCCCTCCGCAGCCACGGAAGGACGTGCGGGCTGATCACCGTGGGCAGCTTCGACGACGCGGTCATCTCCGAGGAGCGCCTCAACCTGGCTGCCGACCTGATTGAGGAGTTCTGGACGCACGTGCAGGAGGCGGACCGCCTGCGCATCGCCACGCAGGTGGATCGTTCGTCGGGCGTCTTGGATCGCGTGGAGATCCTGGCCGTGCTCGACCAGACCGTCGAGACCTGCTACGCGGGCAACGAGCCCGTCGTGATGCTGAGTTTGGTGATCGAGGGCATTCGCAGTCTGGACGACGGTGGACAATGGGAAGAGCGCAACGACGTCGTGGAGGCTATCGGGAAGATCATGGGCGACCGCCTCCGCCATGACGACGTCGTCGGGCGATTCAGCGACGACCGGTTCATCGCGGTGCTGCGGAGGTTGGACGAACACCTCGCGCACCTCATCGCCCGGAAGATCCTGCGGGAGGCCGAGGCCGAGCTGCTTCGACGCTTCCCGGACACGCCGTTGACGCTTCGCGCGGGCCTGGCCGGCAGCGGATTCGCCAAGGTCGACCCGCAGCAGCTCCTGCTGAAGTCCTTTGAGGCGATCCATGCCGCCCGTCGGGCCAATCAGGATATGCTGCCGCGCGCGCAGGACACGCCGACCGTGACGGAGAAGACATGAAGGTTAGCTCGTATCCTCATGGCCGTGGAGTCGTCGTCGTGCCCCGGGACGCAATCGTCGAAGGGGAATGCAGCGACCTGCGGCGCGCGGTCCTCGAGGCCCTCGAGAAGGGCTCGAGTCACATCGTGCTGGATTTGGCCGAGGTGCCGTTCGTGGACAGCGCCGGGCTGGAGCTGTTGTGCGATCTCCAGGCGGTCTGCGCCAACGGCGGGGCGAATCTGAGGCTGGCGTCGATCGAGGAGGTGTGCCGAGAGATCCTCCGCATCACCGATCTCGAGGAGCAGTTCCAGGTCTTCGGCTCGGTGGAGGAAGCGGCCAAGAGCGTAGGCTGAGGATGATCAAGTCCACCGAACAAGTCGGCCAGCTCCTGATCAAGATGGGGGCGATTGACGAGGAAGACCTCTCGACCGCCCTCAAGCTTCAGCAGAAGAACCGCGCGCGGCTGGGCGAGACGCTTCTGGAAATGGGCGTCATCAAGCCGGCACAGCTCCTCGAGGCCCTCTCGACCCGACTCGGGGTGAAGGGATGCATCCTCCGCCACGGCCTGATCGATCCGGCCATCGCCAAGATGATCGACCGCGACGAGGCCCGCCAGATGAAGGTCCTCCCCCTGTTCAAGGTGGGCGACCGGCTCACGGTCGCGATGGTCGAGCCGCAACGGCTCCCGCTGATCGACCGCTTGGTCACGATGACCGGCTGCGAGATCAACCCGGTCTTGGCCTTGGAGAGCAACCTGGCCGAGTTCGCGGAGCGCTATCTGGCCGAGGAGGTCTCCGTCGACTCCTTCCTGGTCTCCCTCAGCGAGCAGGATGTCGAGTTCGTCGAGCGGGAAGGCGCCGATTCCGACGCCGTCACCGATCTGGATCGGATGGACGGCACGCCGGCGGTGAACCTGGTGAACCTCTCGATCCTGTCGGCCATCCGCGACGACGCCAGCGACATCCATATCGAGCCGGACCAGAAGCAGATCCGCGTCCGCTACCGGATCGACGGCGTGCTGCGCGAGCTGCTCACGGCGCCGCTGCAGATCCACGCGGCCGTCATCTCGCGAATCAAGGTGATCGCCAAGATGGACATCGCCGAGAAGCGGCTGCCGCAGGAGGGCCGCGTCCGGACCATCGCCGAGGGACGGGAGGTGGACCTGCGCGTCTCCACCATGCCGACCATCCTCGGCGAGAAGGCCGTGATCCGTGTGCTCGACAAGGCCAGCCTGTCCGTCGAGAGGACGACGCGGCTGACGTGATCGATACACCCGCCGCTCATGCCGTCGACGGAGACGACGTCGCCGCTGAGACCGGCGGATCGACAGGCCTGATGGATGGCGGATCGCTCGGTGGTCACGCTCATGATGCTTCCCGCCGATCGGCGTGCTCGAGCCGGTCGAGCAGGCTGCCGCAGGCCCGCCAGACGAGCTCGTACACCTGATCGAAGCCGTCCTGTCCGCCGTAGTACGGATCCGGCACCTCGCGGACGGGAGCCTGCGGATCGAACTCGAGGAGCAGACGCACCCGGTCCGACGAACCACCCAGCTGGAGGACGTTCTCGCGGTTCTCGACGTCGGCGCAGAGGATGAGGTCGAAGTCGTCGAAGTCAGCCCGCGTGATCTGCCGGGCGCGGCTTTCGAGGGCAACGCCGTGGCGGGCGGCAGTCTCCTGCATGCGCTGATCGGCGGGCTCTCCCGCGTGCCAGCCGCCGGTTCCCGCGGAGTCGACGACGTACTTGCCGTCCAGGCCGCGCTGCTTCAGCAGATGGCGAAAGACACCTTCCGCCAGCGGGCTGCGGCAGATGTTGCCCATGCAGACGAAGAGAATCCGATTGACCGGGAACTCAAGATCCATGCCCCTTCCTCTCCGGCGCGGAACCACACGTTGAGCGGCCGAGCGAACGGCCGACGGATCGGACCAGATGGTAGCGGCTCGGGGCGGGGCCGGCGGATCCGCGTGTCAGCTCCCG
>CAZOBD010000220.1:0-5652 GCA_964577665.1 uncultured Hyphomicrobiales bacterium | reverse complement strand
CACAAAATCACAAAAAATAGTTGTTTTTAGACTATAAGCGTGCAAGTTGGGTTAAGGATTTTGCTTTTATTGCGGAGAATGTTAAATCTAAAAAAAAGTCAATGGAATATTCATAACTCAAACAAAAACAATCCCGGGCTCTTCCCAGTAGGAAAAGGGAGCATGAAAATCATACTCTTTTGGAAAGCAGGAGTTTTTCTTCAACCGATTATTCTAAGAACATAATAAACTTTACGGAAGTTTGCCCATCGGCAGGAGGTAGAGTGGTTCTTCATTTTCATCCATTCCTACAATGCTTTTTACCAAGTTATCATTAAATGCACCTACGGTACATACGCCAATTCCTAAAGCTCCAGCCTGCAGAGCAGCATTTTGAGCTGAATGACCCGCTTCCATAGGGACGTATCTATTACGTCCTCTTTCTCCGTATTTCCGGGTTGTTCTTTGGTAAACAGCCGAATAGATAATTACTGCCGGAGCCTGCTCCATCATGGTTTGAGAAGCATTTGCCAGTTCAATTCTAATATCCTCGTCTTTGATTTTTTTTAGGGTGTGGTTCCTTGAATCGAATTTGTAAACTCCTTGAGACAGTTTCTTTACATTTCCGGCGGCAAGATATATTTCGAGAGGATACAATGCCCCTGCTGATGGAGATGTCCTTAAACCGCCCCTTAAAAAATCGGGATGAGGCATCCTTTCGGTAATTCCGTATGAAGCCCAGAGAATTTGAGATACTTCTTCCAGACTGAGAGCTTCATCTGAATAGCGCCGGACAGATCGACGATTTTTTAGCGCTTCTTCTATCGAAAAACCGCTTTCATACCTTGGCGCGGGTAATTTTATTATATTTGTCATATTTTTATCGGAATTGCTGTTCTTGGCACAAGATTCCGTGAAAATAAAAAGAGCTGAAAGCAGAATTATCAAGTTTATCATAATTTAGAACTTAATTTATAATCAAAACTAAAAGAAGACCATTTCTGCGGAAGCGGTCTTCTCAAATATAACATTATTAGAATAGAAAACATAAAAGGAAATTATTTTCCTGCGGCATAGCTCCCCTAAAAAAAACCTGTATTTCATCTCATTCCCAAACTCCGATTTGCATAAACTCTCGGTTTCAGATGTCCAACATCTGCCAGATGTTGGATAGATGTTAAAAATTTTCAGTGTTGTCATTCTGAACTTGTTTCAGAATCTCACGTATGATGATCCTCTAACTTGAGATGCTGAAACAATGCTGAAATAATCATCCCCTTGCGTGCTTTTCCCTAATCATGTCTGTTTCATCTGCTTATTTTAAGCCCCTCCCTAACCCTCCCCAAAGGGAGGGAACTACATTCTTAATCTCCCTCCCCTTGGGGATAATACCGCTAAGATATAAGATTTAATAGCCCCGACTTTTAAGTCGGGGTATGAAAATCCGGCAGTGAGGCTTTAGCCAAATTATCATCTCATTCCCAAACTCTGTTTTGGGAATGTACTTCTCTTCCAAAACTCCGTTTTGCATTCCCATCTCATTCCCAAACTCCGATTTGGGAATGTACTTCTCTTCCAAAACTCCGTTTTGCACTGCCGTTATTAAAAGTGGATGCGCTGCCGTTTCCCCCTGATTTCTTAGCCGTAAGATTGCTTAAAAGCCGCTGATGATGTCTTATATTACGGTCAATCTGGAAAAGTTTTTCCTGTAGTTTTCTTTTTCTTCGTATTATCCATGTGCGGTCATCAAGCTTATCTTCAAAGCTGAAAGGCTCTTCACACTTCATACGCTCTATTCGTCTTCTTTCGGCGGCAATATTAATTTCCAGTTCTTGAATTTCCTGTCTCAAAGCAGATTCTTCGCTTTTGATATCCGGAAAGTGTTGATTTTCTTCGCAAAGAATCTTATAAAACATTTCCAGTCGATGGAGGTTTTTTGTCTTATATGCGTTTTGAACATTATCCCAGTATTTTTTAAAAAAATCCGATTCACCTGCAATATCAGGATGAAGTTTTTTAACTATCGTTCTATATAAATGAGGCATCGAGCGTTTTCTCATATCTTTTTCAGCAGTAAAACCCACATTATGGCTGCCGCTGTATTGCTTCCTCTGATAATCACCGTTTGGACTGAATTTCTGCTGCCTGTTAAACTCGTTGGCAACAACTTTTTCAACAAACGTAATAGTGTCTTCACTAAGTCTCTCTCCTCTTTTCAATTTTAGAGAGAGAAGTTCTATCCGCCGCTCAAGTTCAGACCGGACCCGTGATTTTTTTTGCAGCTCTATTTCCAGATCGCCAAAAATTGATTCATAAAGAAAGACTATGTAGGGCTGCCGGACATTTTGCATATAGTGCCAATCGTCCAGCAGAATTAAAAGCTCCTCTTTACACTTTCTTATTCTATTCCTCAGCTCTGAAATAACTGGATGTTCCTCAATAGCTTGCTTGTTGTTCATAATATGATTTTGCCCTTATTTAATTTTTTTCCTTATTTATTAAAATAAATTTCATTTAAAGCCTCCATGCCAAACCGCAGATGCGGAATTACGATGGATCCCCCGATAACCAGCGCAATATTCATAGATTCAATGATTTCTGCTTTAGAGCAGCCGCTTTTATAAGCCTGATCAATATGATAGAGCACACAATCATTGCATCTCAAAGCCATTGAAACGGAAAGACCTGTAAGTTCCTTATATTTTTTTGGAACCGCCCCGTCTTCGTATGCCCTTGAATCAAGAGCATAAAATCTTTTAAACGGCAGATAATCTTCCCCCAATACAGATTCATTTCCCTGTCTCCGTCTTTCCTTAAATTCCTCATACAAAGAGCCGTCCATATCTTATTTACCTCTTTACAAGTTTAACAAAAAAATATATCAAATGCTATACATGTTGAAAAAATGTGGGAATATTGGCAGCAATAATACCAAATAAAGAAAATTACAGCTTGCCATAAACGAAAATCAAATCCCGTGTTGATAACTTGTGGAATACTGTTCATAACTTAACATCCTTGTCTATTATTAGCCAAATAAATTTCTCTATATCGCTTTAAGCCCTTTATTCATCGAGCTTCTTACCCTTGATATTCAAACGCTGTGCCAGAAGAAATTTATAATTATGTTTTGACACCAAAGAATTGTTGAAAAATATCTTAGAAAAATATTTGGAAAAAAAAGATAAATCTCTTAGATTTGTAATTCTGTATAGGGCGGTTAGCTCAGCTGGTTCAGAGCACCTCGTTTACACCGAGGGGGTCGGGAGTTCGAATCTCTCACCGCCCACAAAAAGGGACAGCTAAAGTTTTAGCAATTCGTCCCTTTTTTAAGAAGCAGAAGTGGCGGAACTGGCAGACGCGCTGGACTCAAAATCCAGTGGGCTTCAAAACCCGTGTGGGTTCGACTCCCACCTTCTGTACTGATGTACCACCGTAACTAATTGGAAAATAAAAAGATATAAGATATTATAAATACAATTACTGACATTATTACTGTCAGTTTTTATATTGAAATTTTCTTTACTGTATTTTATCATATTTATCCTTTTTTCTTACAACACCGATACAACACGTAAAAAAGATAATCGAAATATTACACCTCTAATTGCCATGTTGGTAAAATGTGGATAAGTGCTCCCCTATAACAATATTTTGAAGATACCATAATTAAACACTTAACTATATTATAACAACAATTTATATACAGTAATTTTAAATAAATTTTGAATATATTATCCATTAACGTTGAATATAATAATATTGAAAAACCAGCGAAGCCCTATGGACACATTTTAGTTTTCACTATTTATGTGGATATGTGCCTTTGTACATAAGGTAATCCTACCCCGGCCCTCCCTTATAAATAAGGGAAGGTGAAAGAAGAGAGCGATAAACCACTGAGAGCAAAAGAATAAAATATATGCGAGTTGCCTTTGAGAGCAAAGAAAATAAATAAGAGCGATGTGCCTTTGAGAGCGAAGAAAATAAATATAAAGAAACAACCGCCACAGGGGGGGCGGGTTTTTCACCCTGCGAGCAATTCAATAAAGAAGACCCGTGCCGCCTGCCTGAATTTTTTTTCTGAGATACGGAATTTTGAGATATGGGTGTAAGTACAGTTATTGCAATATATCAATGCAGTTTTGGGACGTTGCTACTATATTCTCTAAATCAGCACCTGCACTGCCCAATCTTTTTTTTATTCTTTGCAATGAAACACAACGAAGCTGGTAGCAGTTTACCGCACTAATGGAATCTAAGCCGGTATCAGAACCAGGCAACAGCTTTACAAGCCACCAAATCTTATCAAAATCGGATTTCCAGCTTGTAACGGGAGCAACTATACGCAAATCGAGCCCAACAGCAAAATTGCCGTTTAGGATAACTGCAGGTCTGATTTTTTGCATTTCTGCTCCAAGGGTTGGGTTAAAATCAACGAGGCATATATCACCCTGAAGATAAACTTTTTGAGACTTTTTTGATTTCATTCTATTCCGTCTCCAGTTTCATCAATATAGAGCTCATCTTTATACTTATTATAAACAGGCATGGCGAGCTCAGTCATTTGCCTTAAAACGGCTGACCTTGTATCACGCGGCAGTTTTCTTAAATCTAAGGCACTGAGTTTTTTTGAACTTAGCTCTTTTTCAACTAAATCTTTAACAAGCTGAGAAACCGGCTTTTGCTCTAAACCGGAAAGAAGTTTGATTTTTTCTTTCTCCTGACGGGTTAACCTTATTGAAATCATTGACTTCTTAACAGACGGCATAAAAACTCCATAATATTGATTTACGTATATACTGTATTACATAGTTACGAATATACAAAAGAAAGATTTTAGAGTAAAACATATGAACAAAAAGAAAAAACATGACAAGGAAAGCAAGCCGGCAGGAAGAGCCGCAGGGGCAGGGCGGGCGGAAGTGGCGAATTGCGGAGGCTTGCGATTCCGAAGCCAGCGAACAACGGCTATATCAACAAAAAACGCCAAAATTGGGATAAACTGGGTAGTTTCACGTATTGTTTATTTGGAAAAGATTTGGTATATTATAAAATAATGATATAAAATATCTTGAAGAAAATTTTAAATTAACTTTACAAAAAAAATGTATAAAACTCAGAAGTCCTATATAACCAAAGACAAAAAAATGCTTGATTTAATCAATGAAAACTATTCATTGTTACTTTGTTTGCAGCATTTTGATATTGATTTTTCAGTGGATAACTTGACTGTTAAAGAATTATGTAATGAAAACAATACTAATCTTAACACATTTATCGTTATCGCAAATTTGTATAATGGATTCTTTCCCACGGAAAATGAAACAGAAAAAATTGATGATATTACATCAGTTTTGTCTTTCTTGAAAAACAGCCATTCATTTTATATTGAAGACAAATACCCTGAATTAAAGCACTATTTGAAAAAGTTAGAAAGCAATCATAGCAGTAAAGATTTTAAATTAATTGAACAATTTTTTAATCAATATTTTGCAGAAGTTTTAGATCATTTGAAATATGAAGATGAAGTTGCATTCCCTTATTTCTATAGTCTTTTATACAAAGACAAACTACAGCAGGATAAATCCTTTTCAGCAAAAGAGTATAGAAATCACCATACCGATATAGAAACCAAATTAACAGATTTAAAAAACTTATTTCTGAAGCACA
>CAZOBD010000219.1:0-5723 GCA_964577665.1 uncultured Hyphomicrobiales bacterium | reverse complement strand
CGACGAAAACGGACATGGAACCGTAGTTTCGGGTATAATTGCGGCAGAAGCAAATAACAGTATTGGTATTACAGGACTCGCCTTCGATGCAAAAATTATTTCCCTGCGCGCTTTTGATGCAAGCGGAAACGGAGAATCCGACGATATAGCCCGTTCCATTATTTATGCTGTTTTAAACGGTGCGAAAGTTTTGAATTTCAGCTTCGGCGAGCCTTATCTTTCTCCGATAGTATATGATGCTATAAAATTTGCCTGGTCTATGGGCTGCGTTATGGCAGCTTCCTCGGGAAACAGCAACTCGGATGACCCTCACTATCCCTCCGACCATCAGGAAGTAATATCAACAGGTTCTGCCGATGAAAGTATGCAGCGTGCTTTCCGGAGTAACTACGGTTCTTTTGTCAGATTAACAGCGCCCGGTCAGGAAGTGCTTTCTACTGATATAAACGGCAGTTACAGAACGGCAAGCGGCACCTCGATGGCAGCGCCGCATGTTTCTGCCGCTGCGGCGCTTCTTTTGGAGAAATATCCCGGGCTTTCTCCTGCCGACATAAACGGCATTCTGCAGGCATCGGCTTCCGATATTGAAGAACCGGGATGGGATATTTACACCGGTTCCGGTCTTTTGAATCTCGAAAGAGCTTTTAAAATCTCGGGACACTCCGATTTGGAAATAAAATACCCCGCTCAGGATGCAGTATTTAACAAAAATGAAACTGAAGAAATTTCTTTAGCGGCTAATATTGCCACTCCTCTATTCGAGTCATGGCAGGTTTTTATCGGGACAGGTTCCACCCCGGAAGATTGGTATGAAGTAAGCGAAGAAAATTTTGAACAGACAAAAAATGATACTATAGCAAGAATTCAAACCGATAATTTAATTGATACGGTATATACAGCCAGGATTTTAATAAAACTGAGAACTGCCAATACTATTGAGAGAAGAGTAAGATTTCACGTTTTTTCTAAGGAATCTCCATTAATTATAAGTGATATAAGAGCAGTTAATGCTTGGTACGGCGACCGCCGCTCCGTGCTTTTTTCCGCAAAAACCAACCAGCCCTCATCTTTCTCGGTTATGTACAGACCTAAAGGAAGTACAGGGGAGTTCAAAACCTTAAGCGAAGTGCAGAGACACTCCGGAAGTCATTTTATTTTCAGTTCCGAAGAAATAGCCCCCGGAATAGAAATGGAAGGAATTGCCATTGCAAAAAGAAAAGACGGGTTTACCGCTGCGGACACTTTTAGTTTCACCCGGCAGCCCGAAGCCGCGGGAGTTTCGGATTTTATACAAAAGAGCTATTCAATGCCGCTTGCATATATTTTGAATGAAGCTGCCGACATTTATTCCGACGGTCAGCCTGCTGTTGTGGTCAATGATATATCCCGCCTGTACTTCGGCAGTATTCAGACTTATAAATTTGACGGAAATGATTTCGTAAAGACAGACGATGCTCACGACGAGTGGATACCTGTCGGCATAGGCGACTCTAACGGCGACGGTATCAAAGAAATATTTGCGACAGCTTCATATAAAAGTATTCTGTATCAGGGGGCTTCTCAAGGCTCCAATCCGTTTTCAGGTGCGCTTCTAAACGGGCTTATACGAGCGGATTTTTGGGGAGAAAGCCTGTTTGACATTGACAGCGACGGCAGGGAAGAGCTGATAGCTTATACGGATTCTGCATTTATTGCACTGAAATACATTGACGGCGCTTATGTTTTTCTCGATGATGCTTCCTTGGATACGACACTGGAAATGCTTTCAACTGCCGAAGACGCCGCTTTGGGTGATTTCGACAACGACGGATTAATCGAACTTTGCCACGGCGACAGATACGGCAATGTTTACTTCTTTGAGTTCTCTGATGGTAAATTTACGCAGGAATATATTTATAAAAACTCCGGAGGCACGGGAGCTAACTATTTTTGCAGTGTAGATATTGAAGGAGACGGCATCCCTGAGGTTCTTTATCTTACTAGCTCTTCTGCGCCGCTGTTCCAAGATGCTCAATATACGGAACCGGTTTGGAAAGCAATGATTTTCAAATCAGCCGGATTGAATGTTTACCAGCCGGTGTGGGAAGACATTTTTTATGGTGTGCGGGAAGGTCTCGTCGGCAATCTCGGTTTTTCTTATAAAAACGGTATTGCTGCCGGGGATGTTGACGGCAGACAGGGCGAAGAAATCGTAATCTCGGTTTTTCCTAATCTTTACATCTTCAGGCATGGCGGCGGCGGGGATATAAAACCTCTTTGGTGGTATCCATCCGCTTATGCCAATTCTGCTCTCATCTATGATTTTGACGGAAACGGGATAAACGAAATAGGTTTCGGCACCTTTTCCGATACAAAATTTTTCGAATACGGCGGCTCTGAAAATATGCCGCCTGCTCCTGCGGGATTTGAAGGATGGGCTGTATCGGAGCATTCTGCATATATGCAATGGAATGAGGTAAAGGATGCTGATTCCTACAGGATTTTGAGAGTTTTAAGAGAAAACAATGAAATAAATCTTATTGAAGCAGGTGAAACCTCTGAAACAAACATAACTATAAGCGGTCTCGAACCGGACAAATGGTATGAATTCACTCTTGTTTCCATTGATAATTCCTTGCAGAATCCCATCAGCAATCCTGTTTATTCGATAGATGTTTTCACACATGCTCCCATTTTCGCTGAAAGTGTGGAAGTAATCGACAGCAGAACACTGAATGTAAATTTTTCAGGCAGACTGCCCGAAAATCCGCTCGAACCGGGAAATTTCATCGCAATGCCCCCGGACAACACTCAAGAGATAATTCCTCAGACTGCTGCGGCATCAACGGAAACATCTGCTCTTTTGACTTTTGATAAGCATTTCGAGCCGGAAAATTACAAACTGACAGTTCTTTCATTCAGAGATAAATACGGCACACCTTCAGTTGAAAAATCTTTGGAATTCGTGATTCAAGAACCGGCACCGGAAGAGACGGAACTATATCTGACAAAACTGACTGTATTAGACGGTACAACGCTTCGGCTGCGCTATTCCGAAGCCGTTACTCAAGCAGAAGCAGAGAATACTTCTAATTATTTTTTATCTCAGGGCGGAGAAATTGAAAACGTGGTGATAGACCAAGACGATAAATCATTTGTAACTATATATTTAAAAAGCGGTTCGGGTCTAATAGGCGCTTTGGGTAAAAATTACTTTTTAACGGTTAGAAATGTATCTGCCGAAAGCGGAAATAAAATGACGACAGGTCCCGGCAGCACTCTCGGATTCGTTTTTTCTGCGAAAAGCAATAGCGGAGCATTTGTATATCCCAATCCGGTTTTAATTAAAGAGAACCCTGTGGTTTATTTTGCAAATGTCAGCAGCCATGCCGAAATTACTATCATGGATTTAAACGGCGGTATAAAAAAAGTTTTGAAGGAAACCGACTCCAACGGCGGAGTGGAATGGGACGGAAGAGATAAAAACGGAAATTTTTTGAACAGCGGAATATATCTTTTCAAAGTAAAGGATTTGCTCGAAAAGGACAATGAATCAGGATTAAAAAAGTTTGTAATTAGAAGATAAGTTCTTAACTTTATATTAACACAATAAACAAAACGGAAAACAGTTTTTTTTAACGGATATCTCGACCCACAACGAAAATTAATCTGTATAACAATTATAAGCGAGGTTAGCTATGCTTAAGAATTACTATCATTTACTGCTGCTTACCATAGCAGCTGCCTTTATTTTAACAGCTCCTGCATTCAGCCAGAGCATTTATTTTTATGAGCCGGATATATCCGAGTTTCCTACCGTGAAAGTAAGGCTTCAGGCTCAGAATGCGGTCGGGAATCCTTTTCAGCTTGTGAATACTGATTTCGACGTAAAGGAAAACGGCGAATCTATGAACGAAACTGTCAACATTGACTGCTCTCCAAAACCGGATACGCCGGCAGTTGCCGTGATTGTGATGATTGATGTCAGCGGTTCAATGACCGAAGAACTTGCTCCAGACTCCGATCAGACAAAAATAGAATGGGCTAAATATGCTCTTCGCAAATTTGTCGATTCCCTCTTTTTCATCAACGGCACCCGTGTGGCATTTGTAGCATACGAAGGAGCAAACCGCCTGCACCGTCCATATCAGTTTAGCGCCGATGCACTCTATGATTTCATAGACGGCAGCAATCCTCCTAAGACATTGGGCACAGGAGACACTTATTTTAAAAGAGCTTTTTTAGGTCCTGATTTCAATACCGTTAACTATATCGGCGAAACTCCCGAAGATATGTTCCGGCATATTATCATTATCTCTGATACCGAAGAAGATGTGAACCATGATTTCACGGTAGATGATATTGATAACATCTCTGCACAGCTTAAAGCAAAGAAAACAATGGTTCACGCACTGCTTATTGAAAAAAATCTTCATTCTTGGAACTTCGGCGGTATCTGTGAGCAGACAGGAGGCAAACAGTATGACAAAATCAAATCACTTTATGACCTGACAACGGCAATCGAATTTCTCGCAGGATATATCCAAAGGCAGGATTACTGCGTGTTGGAATATACGGCGCCCTTTGGCTGCGATGAAGCTTCAAAGTCTCGCACTTACGAAATACGCAACAGCAAAGATCAGGATCAGGTGGAAACAAGATCATACACCGCTCCTGAAGAAAGCCTTGTTAAATTTGAACTCGACAATGAAGAAATGATATTCGGTTTACCTGATGACGGCATAATTGAGCAAAGCTTTACAATCGACTATCAGGGACCTGAAATGACAGTGAAGAAAATGAATTTTTCAGAAACAGGCTACTTTAGTTTTGTGGATTTCCAGCCTCCCCTTACATTGAAAAACGGCGACTCTAAAACTATTAACGTCAAATATATATTGGAAGACCCGGCTGAACCGACAGAAGTAATGATTGACCTGCAGTCCGATGATTACCTTTGCGGCGATCTTCCTGATATAACTCTTATTTCCGGCTGCTCTGCCCAGTCGGCGGAACTATTTGAATTCGGAACCGTTATGCAGTATATGGAAGATACACAAACCATCGCTGACGCATTTATGAATGATGCAAGCGTGCCTTTGGAAGTTACAATGGAGATTAAAGGCAGCCATGCTTCCGATTACAGCCTTAGTCAAGCAACTGCCACCGTTCCTCCGGGTGAAGGATTGGACGTCGATGTTACTTTCAAGCCGACTGTTGACGGCGGCGTAAGAGAAGCTTACATCGAATACACTTACCTTGACGCCTGCGGCGGTACGGAAACTACCCGGCTTACCGGGGAGGCGGAAGTAAACAGCGTAGAAGAAGAACTGACAGGGGAAGGAAATGCACTCCGTCTTCGCGCCGAGCCAAACCCGGCAAAAGAAAATATAAGCATATCTTTTGAGACGCCGGTGCAGGGCGCTAAACTAGAACTTTACAACTCTATGGGAAGTCTGGTAGAAACGCTGCTCGATAAAAATATATTTTCAGGCAGCTATCGTGCAGATTATGACGTATCCGGCTTAGCTCCGGGAGTTTATATACTCAGGCTCCAGTCAGGCTCTCATTTCGAAAGTTTCAGGCTCGTTGTAGCAAGATAAAAGGATTTCTTTAGTTTTTCAGACTTTTTTATAACCCGGTATCACTTGAGATGCCGGGTTTTTTCGTTATCTGTCATTATCGTATGACATTATCGTATAACATTCGGCATTTTGTACCAAGTTGAATTCTAAAGAAAAACT
>CAZOBD010000218.1:0-5741 GCA_964577665.1 uncultured Hyphomicrobiales bacterium | reverse complement strand
TTTTTCTCTACGATTTTGCCAAATCTAACAAAATAATCATTCCCTTGAGTGTTTTGCCAGATCATGGATGTTTCAAATAATTGTCATTCCGCACTTGTTGCGGAATCTCACGAATTGTGTCCCTTCTTGAAAGGGGATTAAGCGGTGTGTTCCCCATAGGCGAGATTCCGGCATTCCGCTTCTCTCCAGCCGGAATGACATTTATGAATTCTTTGAAATCTGATATAATCATTTTTTTAACCTCAACTCGGTGAAAGAATGTCTCTATTTGTTAACCAATTTTGAGAAATGGATAATCCTAAAAACATATAAAATTTTTTCTTTTTTTAAACTTCATTATGAATTTAAAACATTTTTTTTTATATTTACATTAGTGAATTATTTATTAAAATAAAATTAAATAATATGTCAAAGTTTATAAAGATTCTTATTTTTACGGCGCTTGCTGCTGTTTCTCCCACCCTGTCCCAGCCTTGGATGGAAAACTTTTTTGCAAACGGAGAAGTAAATTTTTATGAAATCCAAAAAGCGTTTTATGATTATACAGATACTGCCGAAAATGCCGAAAAACGCGGCGGATGGAAGCAGTTCAAGCGCTGGGAGTGGTATTGGGAGCAAAGAGTATATCCCGAAGGCGTTTTCCCCGTTCCAATGCATCTATATAATGAAAATGTTAGGCTTAGGCAGCGTGATGAAAAGAATCCCAAAGATAAAACAATGGCTCAGTGGAGTTTTTTAGGTCCGGTTGAGGCTAAAGGCGGTTATTCCGGTTTGGGCAGAGTAAACTGCATCATCACTGATCCAAATAATTCAAACATATTGTGGGCAGGCGGAGCAAGCGGCGGCTTGTGGAAATCACCGGATGCAGGCAATAACTGGTATCTGGTTACCGATGAACTGCCTTCCATAGGAGTTACCGATATTGCAATAAATCCTTTGAATACAAACACAATGTACATTGCCACAGGCGACGGTTTTGCGGCGAGCTGCTACAGCGCCGGGGTAATGAAATCAACAAACGGCGGCGAGTCATGGAATACTACCGGATTGAACTGGAATGTCAGCCAGACCAGAAGAATATACCGTCTGCTGATGAATCCTCAGAATCCGTCTCAGCTTTTTGCAGCCACCAGCGCCGGAGTTTATAAAACTACAAATGCCGGAGAAGACTGGAGCAGAGTTTTATCGGGTAATTTCAAAGATATGGAGTTTAAACCCCGAAATTATGAGACCATTTACGCGGCAACGAACTCCAGCGGTGTTTTCAAAACAACCGATTCGGGAGCAAACTGGACGGAACTTTCCAACGGTTTTCCGGCAAACGGTTACAACCGAATAGCTCTCGGAGTAACTCCGGCAGACAGCGACTATCTTTACGCACTTGTATCGGCTTCCAATTCTACTTTTTACGGACTTTACCGAAGTACTGACGGCGGTGATTTATGGACTGCAATGTCAGACTCTCCGAATATTTTAGGCAGAAATTCCGACGGAGGAGACAATGTCGGTCAGGGCTGGTATGACCTTTGCATAGAAGTATCTCATGCAAATCCCGATTTAATTTTTTGCGGCGGAATAAACAACTGGCGCTCAACAAACGGCGGCGAGTCATGGCAGATAGTCTCTATGTGGTATAATTACCAATCCATTCCTGAGGTTCATGCAGACCAGCATTATCTTTATTTTGTTCCCGGTACAAATACATTATATGCAGGAAATGACGGAGGCATTTACAGGACAAATAATTACGGATTATCCTGGCAGTGGCTCGGAAATGATCTCGGCATAACTCAGTTTTACAGGCTTGGTGTCTCTCAGCCTAATGAGGGCAGCCTGATAGCAGGCTGTCAGGACAACGGTACAAAATATTTATACGACGGAGAGTGGCTCGACGTGTCCGGCGGCGACGGAATGGAGTGCTTCATTGATTACAATGATGATTCTTACGTCTATGCCACTTCACAAAACGGCTTCCTGAAACGTTCCACAAACGGCGGAAATTCTTTCCGTTCTATTAAACCTGTTGACTATAACGGTTCATGGATAACGCCATTTTTAATTCATCCGAATAATGCTCAGACTATTTTTTCAGGGTACAAGGAAATTTATAAATCTACTGACAGAGGAGAGAACTGGCAGCAGATTTCTGATTTCGGCGCCAACAGAAATCAAACTTTCATGCATATCTCTGAAAAAAATCCTGACTACATTTATGCTTATGACGGCAGAACCCTCCGTATGACTAAAAACGGCGGAGCAGCGTGGAATGAACGCACACTTCCCACTAATAAATACATGACTTATCTTATCGCTCACCCTGAAGACGAAGAAAAAATATGGGCTTCATTTTCAGGTTTTACCGGCGGTGAAAAAGTCTATTCTTCTTCCGATGCCGGAGAAAACTGGACTAATATTTCGGGAAGTCTTCCGAATGTGGCTGCTAACTGTTTAGTATTTCAAAAAGAAGCAAACGACAGAATTTTTGCCGGAACAGATATTGGAGTTTTTTACATTGATAATCTGAATAATGACTGGCAGGAATTTGGCAGCGGGCTTCCTAATGTAGAAGTTCCCGAAATGGAAATTCATAAAAACTCAAAGATGCTTTATGCCGCTACTTACGGCAGGGGCGTCTGGTCTGTTCAGCTTTCAAGCGTACCTGTTGTAACTTTTCAGAATGTGCCTGCAATAAACTGTGTCGGCTCGGAAATTCAAATTGACTTTTCGGTCAGCAGTGATTTTAACAGCGGGAACAAGTTCATCATCGAACTTTCAGACCGCTTCGGCAGCTTTGATAATCCCGAAGAAATCGGCTCGCAGTTTTCTACCGGCTCGGGTTCCGTTACAGGACTAATTCCCGAAGATACCGAACCGGATACCCGCTATAGAATACGCCTGAGAAGCACCGATCCCGAAACGATTACTATTTTTTCCGAAGACATAACCATTTATCCTCTTCCGAATGTAAACATATCCGGACTGGATGAAGTATGCGCAGGCAGTTCACAATATTACGTAACCGGCAGTGAAACAAACACTTCAATTGAATGGACTTCTTTACAAAACTGCGAAATTTCCGGCGACAGCTCCGGAACGGGAGTAAACGTTAATTGGCTTAAGACAGGCACGGGAGTTTTACGCCTGGTAAAAGAAAATGCCGCAGGATGCCGCGATACGAATGATTTTCAGGTTATCGTCAATCCCCTTCCTCAGAAACTTGAAATAGCAGGGGAACGAATTGTTTGTCTGAACTCAATTCTTCCATACGAAGTTATTTTTGAAGACGGCACTGAATGTACGTGGCAGATAGAAGGCGGCGAAATTGAGGGCGACTACGGCAGTGAAAAAAAATACATAGAATGGACAGAACACGGCAAAGGAAAAATTAAGCTGATAAAAAGGTTCACTGCCACGGGCTGTATGGATTCTGCCGAAGTTGAGATAAACATAAATCCGCTGCCGGAAATGCAGTTTTCAGGAGAAAAAGATGTATGCTCAGACAGAATTTTCAGTTACACAACCGGCGAAAATCCGGATTATCTGGTAAGCTGGGAAGCTGAAGGCGGTATCATTCAGGAAAATTCGGATTCTCCACGGATTAATGTTTTATGGGGAAGGCAGGGCGAAGGAAGATTAATAATGATAAAATCAAATATTGCAACAGGATGCGCCGATACAGCCGAACATACCGTCAAGATTAATCCCCTGCCCTCTGTGGAAATTTCTGGAAAATTCAATGTGCTGAAAGATTCGGAATACGAGTATTCGGCTCCCGATGAACCCGGTATTCTATACACATGGAAAGCAGAAGGCGGCAATCTTCTCGGCGATAACGGAAGATTCTTCATAAAAGTCATTTGGAGCGATCCCGAGAATGCTTATTTAACCTTAACCGCAGAAAACATTGAAACAGGCTGTACAGACACTATCAGAAAGAAAATTAACATTTACAAATTCGGTGATATAAGTATTCATGGAGAGAGCAAAGCATGTATCGGTAACGAAAAAACATACACGGCAGAAGAAAACAGCGAATATTCATATCGCTGGGAAGCCGTAAATGCTGAAATAATAGGTTCTGACAGCGAAAATTCCGTACAGGTAATGTTTTCCGAGGAGGGAACTTCCATTATAAAGTTATTCCTTGAATTAACCGCAACCGATGATATAGATTCATTAATATTCGAAGTGAAAGTTCTCGGCATTCCCGAAGTAGAAATTAGGTTTACTGAAAAAGAAGTTCTATGTCCCGACGATTCCGTAGTGCTTGATGCAGGCAGCCACGAAGGCTATCAGTGGTCAACCGGTGAGATTACAAGAACTATAACAATTTTCAAAGAAGGTATTTACGATGTAACAGTTTCTAACGAAGCCGGATGCAGTTCTGATGCAGAAATAAAAGTCGAGGAAGCTGAAATAATAAAACCTGAGATAGTAAAAAGAGGTGATACACTTTTCTGCAAAACGGAAGCAGTCGCTTATGAATGGTACTTGGACGGAACAAAAGTCGAAGGGAAAAATAACGACTATATTGTCATTGATATTGGCGGAATTACCCAATGGCAAGTCGGAATTATAGATTTGAACGGATGCTTTGTGATGTCTGATATTATCATAACAGATATTGCCGAAGCTGATTTTGATAATACCGGCATCAGCATTATTCCCAATCCTGCAAATGACTACATTAATATTAAAATTAAGTCCGCCGGTTTCCCGTCTGGCAGTATAAAAATCATTGACATCTTCGGAAAAACTCTTTACGCCGGAAGTATAAACAAACATGAGAAAATTGATATTTCCGCATTTTCCTCCGGTGTATATTATGTTCTAATAGATTTTCCGGGAAGAATCTTTTTTGATAAGTTCCTAAAGTATTAAAGATTTAGAAAAATCATTACAAAAAGATGAAAGTATGACTTTAGATATTATCAAACCACAAATATTTCCAAAGGACAAAATAGAAGCAGGTGTTGTAACAAAAAACAAAGCGCTTAATCCGCCTTTCGGTCTGTCCTTCAGTGCAGCAGATTTTATTCCTGAATCAGAAGTTGAAAAAGCTCATAAACTTCTTGCGGAATATTTACAGGTAAAAGTATCCGCCATGAAGTTCCAGCATCAGATTCACGGAGACGATATTCAGATTATAGATTTTTCAACAGGATATAATGAATCGGACGGAATGATTACAAATCTTGCCGGACTTGCATTAAATGTGAAACTTGCCGACTGTGCGGGAGTTCTTATATATGATACTCAAAATAGCGCCATAGGCGTTTTTCATTCGGGATGGCGCGGCACGAAACTGAACACAGCAGGAAAAGGGATTCGGAAAATGTCGGAAAACTACGGTTCAGAGCCTGAAAAGCTCCTTGTTTATATCACCCCCTGCGCATCAGCAGAAAAATATGAAGCAGGCAGAGAATTTAAAGAGTACTTTCCGAATTCGGTTTTAACAGCAGAAAACGGGAAATACTATTTTGATAACAGGAAAGAAATCAAAAATCAGCTCACGAACAGCGGTATTTCCGAGAGCAATATTGAAATTTCCCGGCACTGCACTATCTCAAATGAAAACCTGCACTCTTACAGGCGTGAAGGCGAAAAAGCAGGAAGAATGACTGCATTTATCATGATGAAACGACCATGATTCAGGAAATCACTCAAGGTGATGATTATTTGAGAGTTAACCCAACTTGCACGCTTATAGTCTAAAAACAACTATTTTTTGTGATTTTGTG
>CAZOBD010000217.1:2487-5803 GCA_964577665.1 uncultured Hyphomicrobiales bacterium | reverse complement strand
TGATGTATTGGTCAATGTATTATTATTATTTATTAGAGTTAAAAAACGGCGAAAAAATTGTATTAATTTCTCCATTGGGAATTGAAGAAATATTTGATAAATATCCACTACTTAAAACAAAATACGTATTTTTCCCGTCAATTCTATTACGAAAAATAAAATCTGTTCTTTGAATTACGGCAGGGAGCGAGACACAGAAGGACGATACTGCCACTTCGGAGCGAGGCAGTACGACCCGCAGTAAGGCAGGTTCATAAGTGTAGATGCGTTCTTTGAAATATTCCCCACACAGACGCCTTACCACTATGCTTTAAAATAGTCGGGATTATTTTCGTCTTTATCATAAAAAAGGAGTTTTTAATGGCTGTTGTTCAAATAGAAACTGATGAATTGAAATTATTGATTAAAGAATCCCTGGCTGAAGCACTTAAAGAAGAAAGAACCAGACTTTATGATTCTATCATTCCCTTTGTCAGTAAATCTGAAATGGAGAATATAGAAGAATTATATGGTGAAAATCCTCCCGAAACAGAGTATGTCGATGCAACCGAGTGGTTTGAAGATGAGAATTAGTTTAGGCAGAAAAGCTTTTAAATTCCTTGAAAAACTTGATAAAGCATCACAAAGCAGAATCAAAGAGAAAGTGAACACCCTTCGTAATTCACTTGAAAATTCTGGAGCAATTCCGATAAATATTCTTGATATAAAGACATTAAGAGGCGAGTGGTATCCTATGAAGAGATTACGGGTTGGAAACTACCGGATAATATTTCATATAGACAATGATATTTTAAAAATTCCGATAATAGACAATCGAGGAGATATTTATTAGATATTTTGTGAAAGAGCTGTATGATATATATGCACAGTACAGCTTTCTAACAATCAAAGACCATTTTTAAACTGGAAAAAATATTAAACATTGCATCCTTGAAAATTTGTTGGAAATTGCTAAATTGGAAATTGAAAATTCGTAGGGTGTCGATGCGTTCTTTGATATATTTCCGGCTCAGACGCCGTACCACTATGCTTATAACTCGCCGCTTGCGTGGAAGGACCCGAGCTAATTTTAAAGATTGCTGTTTTTTTCAGAGAATTTTTTTACTGCCTTTTTTAAGTATTCATTTGAACTTTTTTTAAATATTAGTATATTTGCTCTGTATTATTATTAAATTCTATTATTATGACTTACAGCAAAAACTATATTATCAAAGAGCTTGAAGAAAACAAAGAAAAAATCTTGCAGTTTGGCGTGAAAAAATTAGACCTGTTTGGTTCATATTCTAAGAATGAACAGACAGAATCAAGCGATATTGATTTTTTGGTAGAATTCTACAAAGAAAAAAAGACCTTCAGGAACTTCATGCACCTTTTTGACTTTCTGGAAAGAACTTTTTTGTCCAAAATCGAACTGATTACAATTGAATCTGTTCCGGATTTCATGGAAGAAAAAATCAGAATGGAGGCAGATAATGTCATATCATGCTGATGATTTGTTAAAACATATTTTGAATGAAACTAATTATCTGCTTGAAAATTCAGATATTTCAGAAGAGCAGTTCATGTGTGACGAAACACTACAAAGGGCATTTGTAAGAAGTCTGGAGATAATCGGCGAAGCATCGTCGAAGATGCCTGTAGAAATAAAGACATCATATCCAGAAATTCTTTGGAGAGAAATGGCGGGATTAAGAAACAGATTAATACATGATTATTTTGGTATAGATTATGAGATAGTGTGGGATATTGTTAAAAATGAAGTACCAGAATTAAATAATCAAATCAAAGAAATTCTTGAAAAATCATAAAAAGCTGTTCTTTGAAATATTCCCCACTCACACGCCTTACCACTATGCCTATAACTCGCCGCTTGTGTGGAAGGACTTGGGACGGCTTTTAAAAATATGAAAAATATTATTATATTGCAATAAAAAAAGGTGAATGATATGATGCCGATAATAGTAAGCCCGAAAAGTGAAAGTGAAGCAGGTTTTATATTAGAACTGCTGAAAAAGCTCAATTTAAAAACAGACAATTGAGCGAAAACGAAATGGAAGATATTGGAATGGCAATGCTTATGAAAGAAAGCGACCGCAGTGAAAAAGTTTCCAGAGAAGAAATATTCGGGAAGCTTGACAATGAAAGTTGAGTTTTTACAAAGCTTCAGCCGCGACCTTGATAAAATAAAGCAGAAAAAGATAATAAGGCAGATAGGTCATTTTATTAATGAACTTGAGAATTTAGGAACTTTAAATGAAATAAGTCATTTGAGGAAACTCTCCGGTTTTAAGAATGCTTTTAGAATAAGAATTGGCGACTATCGTATCGGCATTTTTATTGAAAATAATGTCATTTAACTTGCTCGATTAGCCCACAGGACGGATATTTACAAGATATTTCCTTAAAAAACTAAGGAGAAGAGACACTCGGTTTCAAAGGCAGACAAGATATTTTAATTAATAATTAATAATTAGCTCACCTCTTTTTGCTTAACATTGTACATTGCATCATTGAAAATTTATTGAAAATTGCTAAACTGTAAATTGAAAATTCTTAGAGTGTCGATGCGTTCTTTGAAATATTTACAAAAAAAGCATCTACAAATAAATGAAGATGCTTCTTAATATAAATTGATATTTTTTCTGGAGTGCCCGGAACAGGAGTCGAACCTGCACGAGGTTGCCCTCACTAGACCCTGAATCTAGCGCGTCTGCCAATTCCGCCATCCGGGCGGTTTTAGAAATTAGAAATTAGAAATTAGAAGATAGAAAATAGAAAATAGAAAAAAAAGAATTTAAGTTTCTACAAAGAACTAAAATAAGATTACAAATATAGAAAAAATACTCTACCTGAAAAAATCATTTTCTCTTTTGACGTATATTTTTGATAATAGTGTATAAAATTTTTGACAGTTCGTTTATTCTTTCAGTGAATAAGTCTTTATTTTCAAAATTGATACTGCCGGTCTTTTCGAGTAATTCTATCCAAAATTTAGTTTCGAGAAGCTCTTTATAAGCAGTGTGTATTTTTGAAATATAGTCTGATTCTGAAACCGAGCCCTGAGCCTCGGCAATGTTAGCTCCAACGGAAGTACCGCTCCTTAAAAACTGCTTACAAATCTCAATTTCAATCTTATTTGCAATAGTATCTCTATATAAAAGCACAATCTCTTTGCCAAAATCCAATGCCTTATCATACAGATTATTCCTGTATTCCATAAAAGTCCATTCAAATTCTACTTACTATCTTATATTTTCTAAATTCTAAATTCTAAATTCTAAATTCTAAATTCTAAATTCTAAATTCTAAATTCTAA
>CAZOBD010000217.1:0-2387 GCA_964577665.1 uncultured Hyphomicrobiales bacterium | reverse complement strand
AACCGCGGAGGGGGTGGGATTCGAACCCACGGAACCCCGAAAGGCTCAACGGTTTTCGAGACCGCCCCGTTCAACCACTCCGGCACCCCTCCTGTGAAAAGTGCATTAATACGAACTACAAATTTAAGAAAATATTTTTGACATTAAAAATATTTAAACATAAAACCGGGCTTTTTCCCAGAGCATTTTCAGAGACAGCTTTGGCTTCCTGCAGTAAAAAATTTCTCTTCCGTCGAAATCAAAATGCCAGTTAGTCATTTTAATGACAATATCTGAAATCAACACAGCCCCAGTCAAGGCGTTCACTGCATACAATGTAATAAAATTCGTCATTGAAATAAGAGAAAGCATCATTGAAATTTACTGGCATAAAGAATAAAAAAAACAAATGCAGGCAGTAAAAAAAACAGCTTATTCATATTTTCTCTCCGGCAGGGTTTCGAATATATTTAAATAGCTTGCATATCTTTCGATAGGTATTTCACCGTTTTCCACTGCGTTTTTAACGGCACAGTCCGGTTCATGAGTATGCGTACAGGGAGTAAACCGGCAGTTTTCATCAAAAGCGGCAAATTCATGGAAATAAAGTGCCAGCTCTTCCCTTTCTACATTCCAGATGCCGAACTCGCGAATTCCCGGAGAATCTATTACTGCTCCCCCCTCTTTCTGATGCAGTCTGTAATCCTCATCAGCAAAAGTATCGTTCCATAAATCAAAATCTGCAGGAAGGTCTTCAGGCAGAAAAAACATTCTTACAAAACTTGTCGTATGTCTGCCCTTGCTTGTTTTATCGCTTATATTCTTCACTTTCTGCACTTCATCCTTCATAATATAATTCAAGAGTGATGATTTTCCGGCTCCGGAAGGCCCTATCAGCAATGTGAAATGTCCCTTCAATAGCGAATAAAGCAAACCTATTGGTATAATATCATTTAAAATACTTGTATAAAAAACCGGTATGTGAATATTTTCGTAAATACTCATTTCTTCACGAATGAGATTATATTGACGCTCATTAAGAAGATCAATTTTGTTAACAATTATAACCGGAATAACCCCTGCAAGCTCGGAAGCAACAAGGAAGCGGTCAATCTGACGGGTGTTCAGCCGTGGATTTTTTGCAGAAACAAGAATAATAAGATTATCAATATTAGAAGCAATA
The DNA here is from genome assembly GCA_964577665.1 of uncultured Hyphomicrobiales bacterium. Classification (GTDB taxonomy): domain Bacteria; phylum Bacteroidota; class Ignavibacteria; order Kapaibacteriales; family UBA2268; genus CAYVTD01. Next base: position 1,225 of record CAZOBD010000217.1, on the reverse strand, counting down.
ATCTGTTCTCTGTTTGTTTTACCGGGTTCCTGGCGGGAAATACGATTATCCCTTTCCTCTATCATAACGATGGAGCCGGTTTCAATGCCGTCATCATTAAGTGCGTCGGATTTTACAAACCAGACATTATCGCCTACTGCCGCTAAAGAACCTTCTTCATTTTGGTTTATCATAGTTCCGGCGGGGGTACATTCAATAGGTGAAAACCACGAAGCTTCTCCGGTCTCTGTTCCGCTTACATGATAGATTTTTCCGTAAGATGCGATTATTTTACCGGGCAGTGCATCTTGCGGGAGTTTCCCTTCTTTTTTCATCAGGGTACGGTGTGGAGTGCGAATGTACTTCGAGGATGCTTTGCGCTGCCGGGCTTCATATTTCTCTTCGTAATCTATCATTTGCCGATTAAACCAAAAAATAAATTTTTCAAATGCCTATTCACTTTCGAAATTTTCTTTCAAAAATTTTTTTCAAAATAACAGGCATTGCTTTAAATATATCTGTTAGATAATAGTTCTCAGGTGCGGCTCTCTCAATCATGAAGCGAGGGTGTACTATATCAGTAATATTATCCTTCGTAAGTTCATATTTTTGCTTGAGTTTATGATTTTTTTCCAATGCTGTATCATTGGCATATATCAGGATACCTTGTACGTACCACCATTCAATTGCAGGTCTGCTCCATACTTCAGGACGTATGCAGTCAATTTTTTTATATCCTCTATCTGCGAATTTGACAGCCCAATAGCTTTGCCACTGCTCGTTGACATGCGAAGCAGACCTTGCCATAGGCAGAGCGGCAGAGAATAGAACAATATCGGAAAGCCCGGTCAGAGTGTCTATGAAAGTATCAGCATATTTCTCTTCTAAGTGTTCAGCGACTTCAAAAGACATTGCCATATCAAATTTTTCATTCAAGACCAGCGGTTTGGTAAGGTCGTAAGGCATAAAATATTCTTCGGGGATTTTCAGGATTCTTCTGTCAACATAATCTCCGTCAATGCCTTTTATTTTAATGCCTTTTTTAAAAAAATAAGACAGCCATGCTCCGTTTCCACAGCCAATGTCAATAACGCTTTTCGGCGAGATGAGTTCTTCTGCAATCGGCAGTATTGCATCGGCTGAAGACAATGCGCCGGTTTCGACGCTTTTGTAAAAGTCTGTTCCGTAGTATTTCATCTGTTTATTTTAAGCCCCGCCCTAACCCTCCCCAAAGGGAGGGAATTCA
>CAZOBD010000216.1:1819-5804 GCA_964577665.1 uncultured Hyphomicrobiales bacterium | reverse complement strand
TTCTAATAATTGTCATTCCGCACTTGATGCGGAATCTCACGAATGAATATTTCCCAACTTGAGAGGGTATAAAGGGGTGTGTTTCCCATAACGTGAGATTCCGGCATTTCGCTTCGCTCCAGCCGGAATGACATCCATAATTGTTGTGACAATAACTCTCAAAAATGATCATTCCCTTGTGTGATTTTCCAAATCTTGCCTATAAACACCCGCAAAATCACATTCGGCTTGTTACTGCTGTAAAGTTTTGCATATTTTTACCGATAAAAATACTACGGAATTAAGTTTAGTTATAAATCACTAACTTAATTTTAGTATATATTTTTACTGTTTTTTGAAAAAAATCAGTAAAATGCTTATTATCATTAAAATTAATATGGTATTTTTTAAAAAATCATTTGCATTTAATTAAAAAAATCAATATTTTAAGAAGTAAAAATTAACATAGTTTAGTTAGTTTTTACTAATATTTTGAAATCGGAGGTCTCATGCCGGAAAAACAAACATCTGCCCAGGAGCAGGGCGGCGCTCTCAGCGAACAGCTTCAATTGGTAAGCTTTCATATTGGAGATGAGGAATTTGCCGTGGATATTCTGAATATACAGGGTATAAACAGAATGGTGGAAGTAACAAAGGTTCCTAATGCTCCCGATTATGTGGAAGGCATAATAAATCTTAGGGGAAGGGTTATTCCTATTATCGATTTGCGCAAGCGCCTCGGCCTGCAGGAAAAAGAATATGACAAAGATACACGCTTTATCGTAGTAGAGCTGACCAACAAAGTCATCGGCTTTATTGTTGACAGCGTAAATGAAGTGCTTCGCATAAACAGCAGCATTACCGAACCGCCGCCGCCAGTCGTAGCCGGGGTGGATTCGGAATTCATTACGGCTGTGGGCAAGCTGGAAGACCGCCTGCTCATTCTGCTCGACATAGAAAGAGTTCTCAGCTCGACCGAGCAGAAAGAATTAAGCAGATTAGTAGAAGAAAATTAATTTAACTATTTTTATATATTTTATGAGGAGAATACCATGAAAATTGGACTTCGCTTAGGTATAGGATTTACAGTCCTTCTCATCGCTTTGGTAGTCGTCGGATTTGTAGGCACCAGTAACATGGGCACACTTAATCAGGAAGTTGATGACCTTGCCAATGACAAGTTTCCAAAAACTGTTTGGGCAAACAATATTATCGATGCTTTGAATATGGCTGGAAAAGCTACACGAGAATATGCCATATCAGATGATCCGGTTATAGTTAATAAAGCAGAACAGTCAATGAAAGACGCTGCTAAACTGGCAACCGAAAATCAAAAAAAATTAGAGGAAACAATTAAATCGGAAGAAGGTAAAGCCCTGCTTGCAAATTATGGTAAGGTAAGGCAGGAAATATATTATCCCAAAAGAGAGAAATTTTTCAATGCTCTTAACACCGGGAACAGGGAAGAAGCCGTTAATATTCTTATAAACGAGCTTATTCCTGCGGAGAAACAGTATGTTCAATCAATTGTTGAGCTTATTGATTATCAAAATGATCTGGTAGCTCAGGCAGGCAAAGATGCAGAAGAGGCTTACGATGCAGGTACAACAATGATTTACATCATTGCAGGTATTGCTATTCTGCTTGCTGTTATTATTGCTATTTGGCTGATTACGAGCATAACAAAACCGCTTGGCAAAGCAGTGGAAGCAGCTGACGGTATAGCCAACGGAAATCTGAAAGTAGATTTGGATACAAATTCCAAGGATGAAACAGGTATGCTTCTGAATGCTATGAAAAAAATGGCGGGCAGCATAAACGATATGGTAAGCGAAACAAAAAAACTCGGCGAAGCAGCAGTTGCCGGTAAGCTCGATACCCGCGCCGATGACAGCAAATTTAAGGGCGAATATCAAACTTTGGTTAAGGGTGTAAACGGAACTCTTGATGCGGTAATCGGACCTCTGAATGTAGCCGCCGAATACGTCGATAGAATTTCCAAAGGGGATATACCGCCAAGAATTACCGACGATTACAAAGGTGATTTCAATGAAATTAAAAACAATTTGAATACCTGTATAGATGCAGTAGAACTGCTCGTAAAAGATGCAAAAATTCTTGCCGATGCTGCTGCAGCTGGAAAACTGGATACCCGCGCCGATGCCATGAAGCATCAGGGCGATTTCCGTGAAATAGTACAGGGCGTAAACAGCACACTCGACAATGTAATTGGCCCTCTGAACGTAGCGGCTGAATACGTTGACAGAATTTCTAAGGGGGATATACCGCCAAAAATTGAAGATGAGTATAAGGGTGATTTCAATGAGATAAAGAATAATCTGAATTTGTGTATAGATTCATTGAATACACTTATCTCCGAGATGCAGCACATGTCCAAAGAACATGATGCAGGAGATATAGATGTGAAAGTTGACGAAGGAAAATTCCAGGGCGCTTACAATGAAATGGCTTCAGGCGTTAACGAGATGGTCTTTGGCCATATTCAGGTTAAGAAAGATGCTATGGCAATAGCTAAAGCTTATGGTGAAGGAGATTTCGAAGCAACGATGCGTCCTTTGCCCGGTAAGAAAAAATTCATCAACGAAATTCTTGATACACTAAAAGGGAATCTCACTGAATTTAATGATGAACTTGGCGGTTTGATAACAGCAACAAAAGAAGGTAAACTTGATAAACGCGGTAAAGCTGATAATTTCAAGGGAGGCTGGGCTGAACTTGTAACCGGCGTTAATGAACTCATAGATGCTTTTGTCGGACCTATAAATGTTACTGCTGAATACGTTGACAGAATTTCCAAAGGGGATATACCGCCAAAAATTGAAGATGAATACAAGGGCGACTTCAATGAAATTAAGAATAATCTTAATTTGTGTATAGATTCATTGAATTCTTTAGTTGATTCAATGGTACAAACCACTGAAGAGCAGAAAAAAGGTGATATTGAAGCTTTTGCTGATGAAGCAGAATTTTCAGGAGCTTATCAAAACCTGATTAAAGGTTTCAACGACGGAATGAAAATTCATATTAATTCCATTTTGAAAATACTTGATTTACTAAAAGAGTATTCAGAAGGCGATTTGACTAACGAAATGCCAATACTGCCGGGTAAACAGATAATTGCAACTGAAAGAATGAATCTTCTGCGTCAAAACATTCTTAATCTTATATCTGATGTTGACGTTCTGGTAGCTGCTGCAGGCAGGGAAGAATTTGGAACCCGGGCAGATGCCGATAAGCACAACGGCGATTTCAGAAAGATTGTTGCAGGAATTAACAAAACTCTCGAGCTTGTAGCTAATAAGCTGTTTATTTACGAAGCCTCTCTCGACTCGCTGCCCTTCCCGGTTTCCGTAACTGATATGGATATGAACTGGATATTCTTTAACAGAGCAGTTTCTGAAGTAACCGGACTTAAGAGAGAAGATATGCTCGGCAAACAGTGTAACAATTGGAATGCCGATATTTGCCAGACAGAAAGATGCGGTATAGAAACGCTTAGGAGGGGCGACCCGACAAGTTACTTCAAACAACCCGGCATGGACAAAGACTTCAAGGTAGATACTTCCTACATTACCGACAACAAGGGAGACAAGTTAGGTCATATTGAAGTTATTCAGGATATTACAGCAGCCAACAGAGTCCGCGAGTTCCAGGAGAAAGAAGTTGATAAAATTGCTAAGAATCTCGCTGAATTTGCAAACGGAAATCTTAATATTGATACATCTGTTGACGAAGGCGATGATTACACTCAGGAAACAAGACAGAACTTCCTTAAGATTAAAGAAGCTATCGACAATTCAATCAATGCAGTTAAAGCAATGGCAGAGGATGCCTTGATGCTGGCAAATTCGGCAGTTGATGGCAAATTAGATGCAAGAGCAGATGCAGACAAACACAACGGAGAATTTAAGAATATTGTTTCAGGAATAAACAACACTCTCGACAACGTAATAGGTCCTTTGAATGTAGCGGCAGAGTATGTTGA
>CAZOBD010000216.1:0-1719 GCA_964577665.1 uncultured Hyphomicrobiales bacterium | reverse complement strand
ACAACACTCTCGACAACGTAATAGGTCCTTTGAATGTAGCGGCAGAGTATGTTGACAGAATTTCAAAAGGAGATATACCGCCAAAAATCACTGATGAATACAAAGGTGATTTTAACGAGATAAAGAATAATCTTAATACGTGTATTGAGGCTATAGACAGACTGGTTTCAGATACTAAGGACTTGGCATTATCGGCAGCAGAAGGAAAATTGGACAATCGCGCAGATGTAACGAAACATGGAGGTGACTTTGGAGAGATCATTAACGGTATTAATCTTACTTTGGATAATGTTGTAGAACCTATAAGCGAAGCCGGGGAAGTACTCAGCATTCTTTCCAACGGCGATCTTACAGCAAGAATGACCGGTAAATATAAAGGAGACCTCGACAAGCTGAAGCAGGATATAAATATGCTCGGTGAATCGCTCTCTTCTGCTATCTCGCAGGTTCTCGACGCAGTACAGCAGTCCGCAAGCGCCGCGCTTCAGATTTCTTCTACAGCAGACACAATGGCAGCGGGAGCTCAGGAGCAGAGCGCTCAGGCAGACGAAGTAGCCAGCGCCGTGGAAGAGATGTCCCGTACAATCACAGAAAATGCAATGAACGCAAGCAAGACTTCCGAAGTTGCCGATAAAAACGGGCAGGTAGCAAAAGAAGGCGGCTCGGTAGTCGAGCAGACTGTTCAGAAGATGCGAGACATTGCCCTAGTTGTGAAAGACAGCGCTACAAACATCGAAAAGCTCGGCGAGTCCAGCAAGCAGATAGGCGAGATTATTTCTGTTATCGACGACATCGCCGACCAGACTAACCTCCTTGCTCTGAACGCCGCTATCGAAGCTGCACGCGCCGGAGAGCAGGGCAGAGGCTTTGCCGTTGTTGCAGATGAGGTCAGGAAACTTGCCGAAAGAACAACCGAAGCAACGAAACAGATAGCAACTATGATAAAAGGCATACAAACTGAAACCCAGCAGGCTGTCCAAGCCATGCAGAAAGGCAACGAAGAGGTTAACAGCGGTATATCTCTGGCTGACCAAGCAGGGAAATCCCTCGATGAAATCGTACACAGCTCTCAGGATGTGCTCGACTCAATCAATCAAATAGCAGCCGCAAGCGAAGAGCAATCTTCTACAAGCGAGGAAATTGCCAAGAATGTCGGCGGCATTTCTTCGGTCAGCAACGAATCTGCAAAACGCGTTCAGGATATTGCCCACGCAGCAGATGATCTTTCCAAGCTTAATGAACATCTCCGCGATTTGGTTACTCAATTTAAAGTTGACGGCGGAGGCGGTTCTTCATCCAAAAAAGAAGAATACGGCGCTATGATGAACATACCGGAAAAGAGTAAAAGACATCTTCCGCCAAAAGGTGAAGAAGAGGAAGAATAGAGATAGTATTTTATTATCTATAAATAAATCCGGCGCTGAAAAGTGCCGGATTTTTTTTATGACCTGCTTTCAACTTTAATCCGGAATAATCGACAGGAGAGAATCCCATTACGACAAACTCAACGAATCCCCTTTCCGAAATCCTTTCTCCCAAGGGGTAAAGGACTTTATAAAAACATTAGCTTCTCTTTCCCTGTTACGAGCCTGCGTGGAAACTGTCATGTCATTTGAACTCATTTCAAGTTCTAAAGTTAGGGTATCCTTATTAGTGAGATTAGCTTCTCTTGTATCCATTTTGCTAAGGCTGCGAAAGCAAAACTGTTGTCAAATAAAG
>CAZOBD010000215.1:0-5892 GCA_964577665.1 uncultured Hyphomicrobiales bacterium | reverse complement strand
GTATTGTCAAAAATTCTGTCATTATAAAGAACAGAAAAAATTTAAGCAAATCTTCTTTAAAAAGAAAATATATCTTTTTTATTTGTGTCAGGTAGAAAAGTCTTTCCTGATCAGATACAAGTACGTCTCTAAGATACATTTCAATTTTCTTTATTGAAAAGTCAAAAAGTTCTACAGCAGAATAATGCTTCTGTATATTTTTTACAAGAATTTCAATTTCATTTTCATAGCTGCTAAGTAAGTCTTTTATTAATAAATCAGTCTCCTTTTGAGCTTTTTTAATACTCTCAAGTAAGCTGTTTTTCGGTAGATTTTTTATCTCCTCAGACAGGGATTTATATTCAGATTCTTTTCCAATAATTTGGACAATGTTTTCCATTTCAGAAAACAATTTATCAAAGAATGAAATATCTCTAAAACCGGATTCTTTAATAAGTACTTCACAAAGCTCATCCATAGCTTTCCTCAGATATATAATTCAAATTGTTTTACAAAGTTATAGAATATTTTGTCGAAATTCAAAGCAATACTTGAAAATATACTGAAAAATTGAACAAATACTCATCTGCTTTACATAATTTAAGTATAAGGGAAAATATTGTTCTTTCCCTATGAAAATTGACCCTATATTGTCAAAGGGAAAGAACACCAATGCAAATTTCGGTCAAAGTGTACCGGCTATTTCGGGATAGTGTACCACGAAAAAATTCAACCTTATTCTCAAAAAAAATCATTATCTCCTGTTATTTGATTTTACAAATTAGCAGGGAGAGATAATGGCACGAGAGAGTATCAATATGTTGAAATTACGACAGATATTAAGGTTGAATCACGAAAAGAAGCCGGTACGTCAAATATCGGAGCTGCTGGGACTGCATAGAAAGACAGTAACAAAATACATAGTTTTGTACGAATCAAGCGGCTTATCTTATAATGATATAAGCGCACTAAGCGATGAGGAGCTGCACGAAAAACTCTGCGCCAGAGAGCAAACTCAGACCGGCAGATACGAACATTTGGAGTCTCTGCTGCCGGATATGGAGAAAGAGCTCCGGCGGGTCGGCGTAACAAAGTTCAGGCTGTGGAAAGAGTATAAGCGGGCGAATCCGGGCGGCTACAACTATACGCAGTATTGCCACTATTTCCGGCAATGGCAGAAAAAAGACGAAGCGGTGATGCACTTCGAGCATAAGGCAGGCGACAAGTTGTTTGTTGATTATACCGGAAAAAAGCTTCATATCACAGACAGAGAAAGCGGCGAATTGCTTCCTGTAGAAGTGTTCGTAGCCGTACTTGGCGCCAGCGGCATGACTTATGTGGAAGCGAGCCTCAGCTAGAAGAAGGAAGATTTCCTGTCCTCTGTAGAGAATGCTTTTCATTATTATGGCGGCGTCCCGCGCGCCATAGTGCCGGACAACCTTAAATCTGCGGTAACAAAAAGCAGCCGCTACGAACCGCACTTAAACGAGGAGTTTGAGCGTTTTGCCATGCATTACTCAACGACAATTATTCCGGCAAGAAGCTATAAACCCAGAGACAAAGCCTTGGTGGAAAATGCCGTTAAGATAGTTTATTACCGGATATTTGCCGAGCTTCGCGACCGAGTGTTTTACTCAATTGAAGAGTTTAATGATGCTATAAGCAGTCTGCTTGAAACTTATAACGGCATAAAACTTCAGAACCGTGATTACAGCCGGAGCGATTTATTCAAAGAAACAGACCAGAAAGAACTTCAGGCACTTGCCTCGGAGAAGTATGAAATCAAAGAATATGCGCGGCTACATGATAGTTCACACGGCACACAGAATAGAACTGAAAGAAAGTTCTATGAGAAAAAAACTAAAATAAGCTGCAAGAGAAATTTATTTTGATTAGGCTGCAAGAGATTATTTTATTAACTTAGAAGGAGAGTTAAGGTTGAAACAACTGGTACACTTTGAGCGAAATAACCATTTTTTATGAGAAATTTGTTATAATTTTAGGTTAACAGGATGAGCATATAACTTACCTTCTTTCCATAATTTAACAGGATTAGACAAGACTTCTATTTTTACATTTTCAGATCCAGCATTACTAACTACATAAACTTTATACTTATCTCCATCGTTTTCGTTAAAAAGCTTTCTGGCAAATTCCCATTGTGTTCCGGTTATTTCAATTAATTTTTTTAAATCATCAGTTTTTGTTTTTACTTCAATATACTCAATTTCCTCTTCTCCTGAAAGTATTAAAAAGTCGTAACCTCTACCAGTATCAGCGTTTTCATTAAGCCAAATAATTTCAAATTCATCTTGGTGCTTAAATTTTTTTCTTAAATGATTGTAAACAAATTTTTCACCCCAATTTCCAATATCTTTTAAATGATTTTTTGACAAATTTTCATCATCTTTTAAATTTTCTTCTATATCAGTATTAAGTTCTCTATTATCGGCTTCTGAATCATAATCGTAAGCACGCTGACCACGAAGATCGGGAGTGTATAACTTTTCAGGATAGATTTCTTCAACATTTGATTCGATATTCTCTGGTTCAACACTTGGATGCCATGGCTTCTGTTGTTTCTCATTTATTAATTCTTTCTCTTTTTTTTCTCTTTTATAGTTTTCATATTCTTCTAGTTCTTCCCTTGGGATAAATTTTCCACCAGTCCTTTCTTCTATCTTTTTTATTTCATCTGGCTTAAAATTGAGAATATTTTTCAATACTTCAACATTTTCATTTTCTTTGTGATATGAATCATTCAGCTCAGAAAAACAAATATTGCTGGGAGAAACTAAATTGTTATTTATGTCAACAAGCCAAGGTTCATTTTTCAATTTTTTTAAAAACTTTGATTGAAAAGTTTCAGTATTTTCTCTGTAATAAAACCATTTATACCCGCCATTAAAAAAATCTTTTTTATTCCAATGGTTAAAAGTCTTTAAACTTTTAAGCAAAAAGTTCCACAGAAGTAATGATTTGTCAATTGTAATGTTTTCAATAAAGTTATTTAATCCTTCAAAATCAAAATCATAAGTTTCTATCTCCCTTGTTAAACCACTATTATAATTACTCTGTCGTAACCTGTCCTTTTCATAATCACTCAACTGGGGATCGAATTTTACTCTTCTCGGCTTATCCTTACATCCAATAGCTAATAAAAGTTGGGTTAACTTAATTTTACTCTTGAGGCATAAAGAGTTCTTGTACAGCTCATCAGAAACGAAGAAAACATGATCAAAGTCCTTGAAGTACTCTAACAAAGATGGAGTTTTTATGTATGTTTCATTTGGTTTACAAAAATTCTTTTCTCCAGTTATAGAATTTAAGGAATAAATGATGTACAAATTTTTTAAGTCGTCTATTAATTCCTTCATTTTAGTATTTTCTTCTTTCTGAAAAGCATATAGAAGCTTCTCAAAATCCTCAAAATATTCTTTTATATCAATATCTTGAACAGAACTCTTATACTTTGTAATAATGAATTCATTGATTTCGGCAAAAATATCCGGTTTTGATAAACCTAATTCTTTAAAAAAATTTTTAACTTCTTTATTCTTTACAAAATTTTCCTTAACAGTAGGGTATTTTGATTCAGTTTCAGATGGTAGATAAACTTGAATTTTACCATCATTATCATAAGGTTCTATCATAGAATCATCAGAAAGTCTAATTATTGGTTTGTATCGTAATTTGCCTTCAATTCTATAATTTTTTGTCCAAAGAGATCTATTATCCAATAACTTAATATAAAATTTAATAAGCCAATCATCAGATTTTGATTCTAAAAATTCCTTTGTAATCGTTTTTGAAAAATCTACAAAATCTATTTCTTTAATATTCAAATCATTTTCAAGATACCACTTTAGTTTATGAGCTTTATCGTCTGTAATATATGTATCTAACCAGTTTTGTTTATTATATAAGTCTCTGATGTCGTTTTCATCAAATAATTCGACTAAATCTTTCCCTCTGGCAAGTAGTGCTTTCTGAGCTGTTGTGAAATCATTCTTAGAGGTAGGTAAAAGCTTTTCATCTGATAAAAGTTTTTCTTTTACCTTATCATAAATTGTTGAATATATTATTCCCTTATTATTATAGGTTTGCTTTTCAATAGGTAATGCTTCAAGAAATGGAATATTAAGATAACCTAAGTCCTTAACAATAGGAATACTTTCGGCTACAAGATTTGCCAATTCTTCGATTAACAATTGATTCTGCTCATCATCTAAAGGAATATTTTCACGATTTGGTGTCGTTTTAAAAGGTGCCTGAATCAAGAAATCTAAATAAGTGTCTTTTTCAGTTGGGAAAAATACAATTAGTTTAGTATCTTCTGATTTCTCAATTATTTCTATTCCTTTTTCATTAGAAATTATTCTATAAGCTATTTCAACAAATAAATTTTCATTATCAATTTCTACTTTTCTTTTTAAAACAAGATACTCTTCAAAATTCTCTTCTTCTCCCTTTTCTGATATAATTGATATTCTATCAACATTTTTACTAATGTTATTGATTTCTTTGTAATATTGACCGTATAACTCAGGAGTCTGCCATTCAATTCCATTAATGTTTTTTAAAAACAAAAATGTCCTTGGACTAATATTTCCAAGTTTATCTCTAACAATTTCATGTATATCATTTTCAGTACGTTTTGGATGATTGAATGGAAGATTTATTTGAGTATCCTTAGATTCTCGATTATCAATTAATGAAGGAATAACAAAATCCTTAATTTCAAAATGATAATTTCCAGAGTGAATAATAGGGGCCTTTGTAATTGCAAAAACAGATTTGAAACCTACACCAAATTTGCCTATTTGATTAATATCATCTTTTTTAGTAGATTTTCCAATTCCAGTAATTCCATCAACATCGTTTATATCGAAATCTCTACCATTATGTCTGATAATAAGTTCATTGTCTGATAGATCAAAAGATATTTCTGTTGCACCTGCATCTTCGGCATTTTGGAAAATTTCAAAAATAAAGTGGGTAGGATCGCTGTACATTCCTGAGAGAATATTATCAAAATCGAAATTATTCTTCTTTGAAATTTCTACCCAATTTTTACGTTTTTCAATTAGTGTGCTTAATTTATCTGATTCCATAGCTAAATTCACTTTGAAAAGGTAGAATAAAACAATTTTATAATTATAAAAACATTCTTAAACTTGCAATATACCAACTGCCAAACTGTTCACAAAAAAACCATAAAAAAATGTACAAACCAAACAAGAGTCATCTCCAGTTAAATATGTTCGGAATATCAGACAGCCGTCAGAGCGGCAACCTGACAAACGACGAAATGCTGGCGATGCTCATCGAATCTGAGAGTACGCTTACCGTCAAAACCGCAGGCTTGAAAGGCTTTTGAAGGCAGCCCGGTTCAGATACAATGCCGCAGTCGAAGAAATAGACTACCGCAGCGAAAGAAATCTGGACAAGACGGAAATGCTCCGCCTTGCAGGATGTGATTTTATCCGGAAAAAGGAAACCATCATCATCACGGGAGCCACGGGAGCAGGCAAAAGTTACCTGGCATCGGCGCTCGGTCATCAGGCATGTGCCGCAGGCTTCAAAGTCCTGTATTATAACATCGCCAAGCTGTTTACAAAACTGAAGATGCTGAAAGCCGATGCCACCGACATCAAGGAAAAAGAAAAAATAGAAAAACATGATCTGTTAATCATCGACGACTTCGGGCTTCAGCGCTTAGATACGGAAAACAGACTCAACCTGCTGGAAATTATCGAAGACCGCCACGGCAGAAAATCGACCATCATCACGAGCCAGCTTCCGATAAGCCAATGGCATGAAGTGATTGCAGAACCGACGATAGCAGACGCAATACTGGGTCAGTTATAAAAACTGGGGAGAAAGAGTTAAATTAGGATAAAACACGGAGAC
>CAZOBD010000214.1:0-6023 GCA_964577665.1 uncultured Hyphomicrobiales bacterium | reverse complement strand
GGTTTTTGATTTACAGTACGTTTTTTTCTTCAATATATGGCAAATCTACTAAAAATAATCATTCCCTTGAGTATTTTTCTGTATCATGAACGTTTCATCTCGCTTTTTTCATTCGTTTTTAGTGCATCCTATGCAAAAAAAATGTTTTTAAGACAGCTCTTCCAAATATAAGTCAGCGTGATATACTCAGATGCTATGAACGGTAAGGAGCATCCTGCGTCATATCTTGAAGTCCCAATCCACAATCAGGGAAAACCTCATGGTGTTTGCCAGGGGATGATTTTCCTCGATAGTGTTTATGTAACTGAAATCAAGTCTGAAAATATCGTATTTTACGCCGGCTCCGAAATTCCAGAACTGCCTGTTTCCGAGAGTGGATGGTTCGGTGAAATACCCTGCGCGGAGGGCTATCAGATATTCGTACCAGTATTCAAGCCCGAAGGCAAGTTCTGCTCCTGCATTTTCCCAGCCGGTTACCAGAGATTTCGGCAGAGGATCCGAGCCGAGACTGTCCCGCTTAACGAGCAGCTTGGAAACGTCCATCGCAAAGCGCAGGTCGTTAAACTCATCACGTACTAAGGTAATTGCCGTTCCAAAGCGAAGCTGAGTAGGCAGCGGGTCTGATTCGTTGATGTAGGTCATTTTGGGACCTACATTCTGTAAGTTAAGACCAAGTGATATTCTGTCATCAAGATCTAATCCTAAGATGTCGAGGTCGGCAGGCTTCCAGAGAAATCCCAGATCAAAACTACCGCTGACTCCCGTTCCGGCATCTTGCTGTCCAACGGCGGTAGGGGTAAGATTAGACTGGATATATCTCAACTGAAAACCTACTGCGAGGTCGGGTGCTATGATAGTACCGTATGAAAGTCCAATGGTAAACTCATTTGAAATAAATGTACCAAGTACTGTACCGTTTTCCGAAGTGCGGGTAAATTCGCCCAGATTCATGTATATGAAATTGAAAGCGACGGTGCCGTCGAGCTCCTCAATAAACCTTCCTGCGGTAAGATAGCTGTAATAAAGATCTGCGTTAAACTGGGGCAGCCATTTTGAAAAACTGAGAGCGACTTGTCCGTAGGGTTCCAGTTTGTCTTCGGCATATCCTCCGGCTTCTACGTAATCGTGAAATCCAAGTCCTGCGGGATTCCAGTAGATAGCATTAATGTCGTCTGCTATGGCAGTTCCTACTTCGCCCATTCCGCTGGAGCGGGCGTCTGGGGAAATAAGCAGAAAAGGTACTGCCGCGCCGCCTGCCTGCGAAAAAAGGCTGTTCCCGCCGAAAATAAATAATGACATTACAGTAAGAATATACCCTGTTTGCTTAAACTGTTTCATTTAATAAAACCTCCGTCAATTAATATAAGTTTTTTATTGTTTTCTTTATTTTAGTAAAACATCAAAAATAACACCAATTTGTTATTTTTAAAAATATTTGTCAGTTATTTTATCAATATAAAGCTTCCCGACGAATTTTGACTGCCCTCTCGGGATTTTAGTTCAATTGAATAATAATACGGACCTGCGGATAAAGAATTTCCTTTCTTATTCATACAGTTCCATTCCAAAGCGCCGTAATGTGCAGTCAGTATTTTTCCTTTTACGGTATCGACAAGAAGTCCGTTCAAAGAAAATATATTTATTTCGGCATCCAGCGGCGGAGCAAGGTTGTGCTGGAATGTAAAAGTTGTTTTCTCTTTTACGGGATTAGGATAATTCAAAATATCGTATATTTCAAATTCGCCGTCAGGTTTTACGCGGAAATATGTTTCGCCGACTGTGTAATTATTATAAACGTCCCAGGCTCTCACTTTCAGCTTATGTGTGCCGGGTGCGAGTTCTGGAAGATAAGTTTCTGCCGTACCGGCTTTTGAATTTTCGACGGATGTATTGAAATATCCTGTTAAGTCAATTGAATTGGGGCTATCGTCGAGCCAGGCTTCTATGCGGTGTCCTATGCCCAAGCCTGTTGTGTTCAAACCGCTTTCATCGCTGAGATCAACTATCAGGAGCGGAGTTTTTCTAACAATATCTCCTTTTTGGAACATCCTTGAGTCAAGGAATATATCTATCTCAGGTCCTTTATCTTCATAAACTGCATTGATATCAATGCCCGTGATTTTCACTGCCGAGTTGCTGCCTTTCGCATAAAAGCCGTCTTCATTGAAGGCATAGGCGAAAAGATTTCCGTGTTCGCCGGAATAGCTTATGTCTTTAGGAATGATAAACTCAGCGGTGAATCTGCCGTTTTCCACTTGATAAGAACCTCTGTTCAGGGCGCCGCCCGGTTTTGTAACATAATGTATCGTACCGTCGATATCCACAAATTCCATATCCTGCTCGCTGTCTCGAAGAGTAAGAACGGTAATACCGTTGAAATCAGTCAGTACGTTTAGCGAATCAGGTGCAGTTACTGCCCCGCTGACTTTTACGCTGGAAAGCGCTTCCAATTCTATTGAGTCGGCATTCATAGCAGGCTGTCCGTTGATAGAATCTATCCTGACAATATTTTCCGGTATGAGAATGCGCATTGCGGGGTCGCCCAGCAGATAAAATTTTTCGTCATTGTCTCCGAAAGCAATCTGCTTTACTTTGAAAACGATATCGCCGAGCCGGGGATATTTACCGGTGCTTTGATTGCGCTCGAACATCAGGTCATAAAACTTGTAAGTTAAAGAAGCATTCTGATGTGCATAAACGACCCTGCTTGCGGAAAAAACTCCTATGGCGCCGCCGTTTTCACTCAATACAAGCTCTTCGGCGCCTGATTTCAAATCGGGCATATCGAACCTGCCGAAATCACAGGTAGCTGCTGTGCAGAAAAAGAGCTTATCGAGATTTGTCATCTGCGGTATATTAATATCGCGTTCTAATACCTCTTCGTGCGACCATACTCTCGGATTGCCGTGTCCCAGGTAGTTCATCAAAATAGTGCCTGCTGTATTTACGGTCGTAAGTATCTCCTGAGTTACGCGGGGCTTGCGTCTGCCGTTAGGAACGTTTTCTGCAGGATATTCTGGAAGATATATTTTTTTTAGCTGCATATCGTTAGGGATATGCTTTCCGGCAAGCTGTTCGGACTGATAAGTATGGTCGTCGCCGTCAAAATTGTTATCGCTGGTCGGTGAATCGTCTGCAACAAGTGTAATGAGAGTGCGCCAGTAGTCTATCGAAGAATTGTTTTCGTAATGCTTTATTTTCTCGAAAATCCATTGCCCCTCTTCAGGTGTTTCAATAGTCATTCTTCCGATTCCCACGTCAACGAGTTTGTCATTGCCTGCAATTCTTGCATAATAATCATCGGTAGTGTAAGAAACCGTAGCGTCGAAAGTGTCTAAATGTTCCTCTATTGATTCATAAGGCGGTATCAGATTTACTTTATTGTTAACAAGTACCTGATATGTTAGTTTCGATCCGTTATTCATAATCTCGAAGCGGGGTGTGTAGTCGTAATGGCCGTCTCCCCAAAGCAGTACATAAGAAGGAGGCACATCCCAGTTTGCATAGCAGTAAGCTATGAAATCTCTCAAAGCAGTCGGATCGGGAAGACCTGAACCGAATTCGTTAAATATATGGTCTATTCGAAAAACTTCTGCGCTGAGCTCTCCCTGTTCATTACGGTAATCGGCATACTGCTGTGCGGAGGTTTCAAGTTCGGGATGTGTTACCACGATTATGTCAGTGTCAGCCTTATTTTCTCTCAATCCGGCATATTCAATTTTTTCAATTTTCTTAGGTTCTTTTAAGCTGCCTGATATGTAATATCTTTTAGGGTTACCGGCTTCTTCTTCGGATTTCAGGATAAACATTCCGCCGGTAACGGCAAGATTTTCCAGTAGAACCGGATTGGCAGGGTCGCCGGTTTCAAAACCGTAAAGAGTGCCAGAAAAATTATTTATTGAGTATTCTGTAATTCCTTCCTTTTCGGGATCAGACCAAAATGCAATTGAATTTTCAATAGGATTAAAATATCTGGGATAATGTATTTCATACCAGTCAAAATAGGGAGAGGCTGTCTGGCTGTAGGGATTATTGTATGAAAATTTGAGGGAGCTTCTGCCGTCCTGCGGTAAAACGGAGGCATCAGTCGAAACACTTTCCAAAATAGACCGCGCATCGACATAAGAGCCGTAAATCCCTCTTATTTCGAATTCCTTGAGCACGGTACCGGATTCTTCTAATGTAAAATAGCCGTGTTCCCCGGAATCGGCAGAGTGGGCAAGCGAAAATCTATAAAACACTTCACCGCTGCGATCCAGATCATACAGTTTTGTCTGAAAAGCAGCAGGAAATATTGTTCTTCCGAGCCAAGCCCTGCCGGAAGGTGAATTAAAGGGGTTGTTAAGCTCCTCTTCAAAAAAAACTCTTTCAATGTATGTGTTTGGTTTGTGGTCGGGAGCGTCAGAGGGCGGCGGTACTGCAGCAGCTCTTTTACCGTCGCTGCCTCCCCAAGTCAGCAGATAATAGTTATATAAACTGTAATGATTTATATAATGATGAAATTCCTTGCTTTCGCTGTCGTATTCAAAACCGTTTGCCGAACTGCCGTAAAATATTATTTCAGAGAGGCTTCCGTCTCCTTTGGTTTTTACTAAGATTGGCTGTTCATTGAAAATGTTTTTAGGTGCATCATCAACATTTTCACTTAGTTCTTTGCCTCCGTTACCCATAATTTTTATGGTGTTTATTTGATTTTTAGGTATCTCGGCGCCTAAAGATGAGAGCTGATCATCCGTTATTCTGTAAATACCTTCTTTGTCGATTGTAATTTTTAGCCAAGTCATACTCTCGCCGCTGAGAAGTTTATCATTTTTCTTATCATGGGAAATGGCAGACCATTTTTCGGGAGGAACTGTCCAATTTGCTGTTTCATAATGATTTATGGTTGAGACAAATCTATCGTCAACAGAGCGTGAAGAAGGTGAAATTCTATTTTTTCCTCTTGGAAATTTTATTGTAACAATAATTTCCGATGGTATTTCAATAGCATTCGTTTTGGAATTATATCTTGCGGCTGTAATGCTAAGCGAGGCAATGTGTCTGTTTCGTGCTATGCCCTTGTAGTCGATTGTAACCCATTCAGGAGTATTATAATTACCGTACGAGTTACCAAAGTCAAAAGAAGAAGACCCGATATCGTCTCTTTCAATAAAAAGAGCTGCTTTAGGAAGCATTTTACGATTAAATGATTTGACAGTCTTCACCTTTACATCTGAAAGGCTGTAAGCCTCGGGAAAGGGTATTGTGATGTTTTTCACTGATTTCATCACAACGGGAGTTTCTCTTGAATCTCCTGCCGGATAAGCCCCGGTAATAACAGGTAGATAAAAGCTGTTTCCTTCGCTTGTAACAAAGGAATCCCAACCGCTTAGATGCGGTTTATATGATACGGTCAGAGCCGTTTCCGATGAAGTGATTATTTTCCACCCGGTATCCGATAAGAGGGATGAAGAGCTAAGGAAAATAAATACTGCCACTAGCGCAATGAAGCGCCCGTAAGAGTTATTATATGATTTCATAGTATTTTCTGACTTTAAAAAACAAACACCGTTTTTTTGCCGCGTCCTTTAAAAAGAACATTACAATCATGGACGCTTAATGTCAACTCTTAATGTGGTAGCAATTTATTTTTATAGGATACCTCTTTTTTTATTTAAAATATTCTGTAACTGACAAAATCAAAAATAAAAAAAATATTCATTAAAACAAGAATTATTTTATTAGACGCAGTTATTTTTTTAAGATTGTAAGAAATTTAGGGATGGTTAAAAAAACTCATTTAGAAACTTGGGTTTAT
Source organism: uncultured Hyphomicrobiales bacterium (assembly GCA_964577665.1). GTDB lineage: Bacteria > Bacteroidota > Ignavibacteria > Kapaibacteriales > UBA2268 > CAYVTD01. Next base: position 226 of record CAZOBD010000214.1, on the reverse strand, counting down.
ATTCATCTGTTTTTTGTATCCCCTCCCCAAGAGGGGATTAAGGGGTGTGTCCCTCATTCGCGAGATTCTGAAACGAGTTCAGAATGACATTTAGCATCTCATTCCCAAACTCCGATTTGGGAATGTACTTTTCTTTCAAAACTCTGTTTTGCATGACATACATGATTTCAATTTTACATCTCATTCCCAAACTCCGATTTGGGAATGTGCTTTTCTTTCAAAACTC
>CAZOBD010000213.1:0-6228 GCA_964577665.1 uncultured Hyphomicrobiales bacterium | reverse complement strand
AGGTCCTCCAACGAAATAATAAAACAAAAATAACTGTTTTGCTCTTTGCTATAATTTAACAATGTTAGCAATAAGTACCAAATAAAAATAACAAATTTTATATAAAAAAATCACACAATTAACTAATTTTTAATAAATGGTATAAATATTACGCTTTTTTGAATAATATTTACAGATTTTTTCAAAGACTGATTATCAGCAGACTTTTCTAATGTATTTTATCAGCTCGGCTGCTGAGCGCTGTGATGAAAAATCTGTCGTAACTACGGCTTGTAAATTCTTCGACAGCGATTTGTATAATTCCTTGTCATCATTCAGTTTATTTATTGCATCCGTAATATCCCGCGAAGAACCCGGTTGAATAATTATTCCGCTTTTTTCATGTTCTATAAGTTCCTCTGTTCCTCCCATGGAAGTGGCAATAACGGGCACTCCGAAAAGCCCGGCTTCAAGCAGCGTGGTGGGCAGTCCTTCGGGATACAAACTGGGAAGGACGTAAATGTGCGAAGCGGCAATAAGGTTAATAGTTTCCCGGTAAGTGAGTTCTCCTGTTAAAATAATATTCCTGTCATTTCCAACTTCTTTTGTTAATGTTTTTAAAAAAGGACCGCTGCCTGCTATTGCAAGGATAAAATCGTTTATACTTTCTATCCTGCGGAAACCTTCCGCCAAAAAACTTACACCCTTTTCTTTGAGGATTCTGCCGGCAAAGGAAATTATTTTCTTATCAGGAGATATGTCATACTTCTTTAAAAAAGGCTGAGGATTTGCTTCCATAGCGGGGTCAATGCAGTTGTAAACAACTCCGTCATAGTTTATACCGAAATGATTGAGCCATTCCCCCGCTTTTTTACTTACCGCCAGAAACAAATCAGCGTTTTTCTTCATTAAAAATGACGTAAAATGTTCATAAGCTCTTCCTGCAAAATCAAGAACAGGATTATTAACAGTAAAATGACCGCTTACATGCTCATAAGAAATAAGAGGCACTTTTAGTTGGCGGGCTGTCCTCATACCTAAGAGGGAAAGCGGGTAAAAACGCATATTTACAATAATGGCATTCGGTTTGCGGTTCAAGGCTTTATTCAAAATTTCAGCGGTTTTTCCCGAAGGTTTCGGCACGGGGAAACGGCTGTCCATGAGTTTGTAAACCGGGAGCCGGTAAACATTGACCCCCGAAAGATTTTCATATTCGGACAAATCGTGTGTGTTGGATGTTATCACAGTTACTTCGAGACCGGCTTTTACCAGCTCACGGGCTAAAAGGTCTGTTAGTCTTTCCACTCCGCCAAGATGCGGCGGATAAAGAGAAGTAAAAAAACATATTTTTAGTTTCAACTGAAATTTTCCGTAATAAATTGTCTTACAAATCTCAAAAATCAGGCTAATAATCTATGGAATATTATATCATTTTACAAAAATATTCTTTTGTGGAAAAAAATTACCGGGTGAAAAGCAAGGATATTAAAATATTTTCACTCATATAATTAAAAAAATATTAAAATAAATTTAAAAATATTTGCTTATTTGAATATGTTTTATTACATTATGTTCATTAATGTATGTTAATAGTTGAAAACACGTTGTCAGGAGTTACAATGAAATCAAAGCTTTTCATTTTTCAGTTTATTTTGCTTGTTCTTTTCACGGCTGCATCAAGCAGTAAAAAACATGATATTACAGAGCTGTACAGTAACGGCTTTTTTGGAAAAAATTCATCAATTCAGTTTCAGGATAACATTAAAGTTAAAAACCCGGAGCATCTTCTTCGGGTATTGAATGAAAATCCCGAAGCTGATTTCGATTTCATCTGGCACGGCGATACAATTGTAGATATTCACCCCGTTTATCACAATCCATTTGACATAGAAAATCCTAACGAGCGAAAATCTTACATAATCCGCTTCAAAGGCGAACCTCTCCGTTTAAAAAAGCAGGGGGAAAAGCTAAGCAGTGAAACCATTATGGCGGCAAAGAGCAGACTGCAGGAACAGAGAAAACGGTTTTCGGCAGACCTTGCACAAATAGAATATGATACAAAAAAACCGGGTGCGCTCGCCAATACTGCCGTTTCTGAAATCGAACATGAATATTTCACGGCGCTGAACGGGCTGGCTCTTAAAACAACGAAACGAATTGCAGATGAAATTGAAAAACTTCCTTATGTAGAAAAAGTTTCGGAAGACGTTCGTGTAAGGCTTGTTGATAATGAAAGCAACGAGATTGTCAATGCAGACCATGTTTGGAACAGCTTAGGCTATACAGGCTCGGGAATACTGATTTCCATCATTGACACCGGTATTGACTATGACCACCGCGAACTTGCCGGAAAAGTCGCGGGAGGATACGATTTTGTAAATGAAGATGATGATGCATGGGACGACCATGGCCACGGCACTCACTGCGCCGGCATAGCGGCAGCAAACGGTCCCGAACTTAAAGGAGTTGCGCCGGATGCAGACCTTCTTGCGGTAAAGGTGTTAAATGCGGGCGGCTCCGGTTCATCATCGGATATTATCGCCGGTATTGAGTATTCTGTTGCTCAAGGAGCGGATGTAATAAGCATGAGCCTCGGAGGTCCGGGCGATCCGAATGATGACATGAGCGCGGCAGTTGATAATGCCGTAAAAAACGGGGTGATATGCGTTGTCGCAGCCGGAAACTCCGGACCCGGCAGCTTTTCGATTGGTTCGCCGGGATGCGCCAGATTAGCGCTGACCGTCGGCGCTTCAGACAAAGCCGATAACATTGCCTATTTTTCATCAAGAGGTCCCTCTAATGCAGTAAACGGATTAAAACCTGATCTGCTTGCTCCGGGAGTTGCCATTTATTCTTCCACTCCTAACGACAATTATGCAAGCTGGAACGGTACTTCCATGGCTACGCCTCATGCCGCAGGTGCAGCCGCACTTCTCAGGCAGATTAATCCAGGCTGGGATCCCCTTGTTATTAAAGCGTCTCTGATGAATAAATCTGTTGATTTGGGATACAATGTCTGGGAGCAGGGCACAGGCAGAATGGATGTTTACGCCTCCGCCGTAACGAAATCTGCCGCGAAACCCGCAAGCCTGAACTTCGGCATTGACGATTTAACTTTAGACGTATGGACTGAAAAAGATACATTCTGGATTCACAATTTCAGAGCATCAGCACAGACTTTTGATATTTCACTCGATGCTTCTTTTCCTGCGGGAATTGATGTTAGTGTAGTTCCATCCAACGCGTTAGTGCCTGGCAGCGACAGTGTAATGATAGTTGTGGAGCTTGAAGTGGATAACAGGATTGTCCCCTTTCCTGACAGTGATCCTCCCGCATACAGCGGTTATCTTGTTTCGACAGGCTCCCTTGATACATTGAAAACAATTTTTGCTTTCATAAAAAGCCATGTATTAAACCTCACCTTTGATGAAAATCCGAGTTATCTGTTTATTCATAACAACGGCAGCAAATACATGTCCACTTATTGGCCCGGCACAAGCTTCAGCGCCATGCTGCCCGAAGATGATTACGACATAGTTGTAAGATACTCCGACCAGAGGACTTACATCATAAAAGAAGGCGTGTATGTTTACGGACAGACATCATTGGATATACTCAAATCGGAAGCAGGCAATAATGTTACTTTCAATGCTTATGATGAAAACGGAAATCCCAAATGGTATTACAGGGGCGTAACTTCAATTTTCAATAAAAATTCTATGTGGGGAACCACATCATCCGGCTATTCATATCAAAATCTGAATCTAAACGATATTAGTTCTAATTACAGATATGAAACAGTCGGCAAGTACATGAACGAAAGAACGAGCGATCCGAACTGCTGGCTTTTTCCTTTCGGCTTGAATCAGGGCATAAGCTCCGATACGGTCATTTCCAATGATTATACGAAAGTTAAGAAAATAACTTATAAACTGCCCGAACCTGAAACAGGTGATGAACTGTTTTTCATACCATACATTTCTCAGGGTATAGGATTTTCATTTGCAAACTACACAACAGACTCAGGATCTTCATACCGCCTGTCATCGGAACCGTATGAATTCTGCATACGCTATGCTCCCTACCCTTATGAGGACTTTATTTATAAATATACTTATCTGCAGATTCACAATACAACCGGCGGACTGAATCCCGGCTGGCCTAACCAGATTTTTCAGACTGCCCTGCAAAATATCTTTCCTGAAGACACCCTGAAAGCCAATATTTGGGATTTTGAAAACCCCGTTTGGATAACGACAGAAAACAATACCGCCTGCAGTATAGGTGATTTTGCGCCCGTATTTACCGGCAGATTCCAGAATATTGGTTCATCTATAAGACTTGCTTCCGATCCTTACTATGCTTTCCGTTATTTTACCGATCAGTACGGCAGTGTTTTTAACAATACTTCCTGTACTTATACCATTACAAACGATGAAAGCAGCATTGTGGACGCGGGAACAATCGACAACAGGGATTTTGACGTAAATTTCGATGTTTTCTCTCTGCCTAATGACGAGTATAGTATGGAAATTGAGTTTAATGATTTTTCAGTTAACGGCTCTGCCGCAGCGGCAAAGGTTACCGCTGCCTTCAACACAAATTTGGCTGACTGCAATCCTCCCTTTTTCAAGAATTTCAAGATTACTTCCTATAATGAAATTGCAGGCTTGTTCGAAAACGGCAGTAACAATTATATCAATTTTCAGGCAAGGGACGATAAAGATGAAGTAAGCGCCGCGTTGAAAATCAAAAAGGAGAATGACGGCGTCTGGTCATCAATATCGCTTTCTCAAAACGGAGAATTTTTCAGCGGACAGCTTCCCGATAATCTAAGCCCGGGATTTTATTTTGTAAGACTTGAGCTTTACGACGAGGGAAACAACTATTTGCAATATGACCTCGAACCGGCTTTTAAAATAAATATATCCGCCCCTCAGTTAGTTTCTCCTGCTGATAACACCACAGATTACAGCATGACGGGCAGGCTCGTATGGTCTGACCTCGATGCAGATTCCTACACTGTTCAGGTTTCCGAAAGCCCGGAGTTTTCATCTTTTGTAATAAATACCGGCGTTTCATCTAATACATTCAATCTCAGCGGACTGGAAAAACTTACGACATATTACTGGCGGGTCAATGCCGTCTTTGGCAGTGAAACAAGTTCCTGGTCGGAAACACGCAGCTTCACTACTGAAGACAACCCCTGCCTTGAGACGAATTCACCTGCTTATTCAGAAATAATAATCGGCGAACGCAGAATATGCAAAGCGATAAATCTGGTCAGAATACCTGAAACAGGAGGGGATTTCATTGTAAGAGGCAACGGAAGCACAGGAGGAAGCGCCCAGATAACTTCCGGCGGTTCCATAGTCTTTAAACCCGGTTTCAAAGTTGAACGGGGAGGTTCGCTGCGGGCATATATATCGGGAAATCCATGTGAGCAGATACTTGAAAGAACCCCTGCCCCGGATAATAACGCTGAAATTGCTGATAATAATCATTTTTCAATATATCCCAACCCTTCAAACGGAAGTTTTACATTAGAGACAAATGTTCCCGAAGAATTACAGTCACTCGAAATAATCAACATTCTCGGAGAAAAAGTGTATTCTTTGCAAGAGCTGAATAAAATAAATATGATAAACATTTCGGATAAAGCAAAAGGGATTTATATCGTAAAACTAAAGTCAGGTAAAAATATCTTTTCAAGAAAAATAGTATTGAATTAGACAATGAGTACGTTAGTATGTTAGTACGTTAGTATGTTAGTATTAAAGTAATGGTTTTACTTGTTACTTTAGTACTCATATATTTTGAAAATTGTGTCAATGAAAATTCATTGAAAATTGAAAAATATTTCCCAAATGGACCTTCAGTTCATAATGTTTAAAAAGCATCTGTCTCGTAAACATCGTAATATCCAAAAAATACGGCGAATCTTCAAGCGCTAAGTTATCTTCCGTCAGATTTACATAGCGCAAAGGCTTTTCCGGCTTATGAATAGCAAAGCGTCCTTGACTTTCGCTGCCGTCGATGTGCCATTCAGCAAGTTTGGGCAGGTTTGCCATAATTTGCATCACTTACAGTAATAGAAAAAAATAAGCTCTTCCTTTCCGGGGTTGTTCATGAATGTAAAAAGAAAGATGTCCGACATCTCTAAGATGTCCAATATCTGCCGGGCATATTACTCCTACATCTTAACAAACATCTTCACATCTGCGCCGCATTTTACAAAATAGGCGCCTG
>CAZOBD010000212.1:0-6295 GCA_964577665.1 uncultured Hyphomicrobiales bacterium | reverse complement strand
TGTGCTTTTCTTTCAAAACTCTGTTTTGCATTAAATCTCAAATAATCATCCCCTTGTGTCTTTTTCCCTAATCATGTTTGTTTTATGTTATTTTATACATACCGGGCCGCCTGTCTTTGAAAAGGTCATTATACTCGTTAAAAGCCTTGTCTCTGGTTTTTTCAGGATAAATATCCGCATAGAGCACCTGCTCTTCGTATATGCCTGCTTTGCAAATCTGCTTTCCCGTATATGTGTAAACAGCCGATTCGCCGTTGAAAAAGAGTTCTTCACCCTTTCGCTTCTCAGTGCCGGTACGGTTTACCACCGCAAAATACACCTTGTTTTCAACGGCACGTGCAGGCATGACTTTGTGCCAGAGATTGGTAACAAGATTTGACGGACAAATTATTAAATCAGCGCCTTGCAGAGCAAGAGAGCGGGCTGCTTCGGGGAAACGCCAGTCATAGCATATCATGGTTCCTATCCGCAAATCTCTTTCCTTGTCTTCCACAACAAAGAACCCCGTATTCCCCGGACTGAAGCAGTATCTTTCTTTATAAAAAAGATGAGTCTTACGGTAAACGCGGCTTAATTTTTTATCGGGAAAGAGGATTGCAGCCGAATTGTAAATATTATCTGTTTTTATGTCATGCTCGGGAAATCCGAACACTATAACGGCATTTTTCACTTGTGCCGCTTTTTGAAGTTCCGTACAGGTTTCTCCCTCAAAAGGTTCAGCTAAAGGCATAATCTCATCCCTGCTGAGAAAAAAATACCCCGATGTGCTAAGTTCCGGAAAAATAATGACATCTGCTTTTACAGATTCAGTAAAACCTATGATTTTTTCTACATTACCGTATTTATCGCCGCTGGCGGGGCAAAACTGAATGGCAGCTATTTTCATAAGTAAACCTCTGTTATACGACAAATTTTTTCATAGGGAGAGTAAAAGTGAAGCTGCTTCCCTTTCCCGGATGTGACAGGACGCTTATTTTACCGGAGTTTGCTTCTACGAATTCCTTCGCCAAGGTCAGTCCCAATTTTGCTCCGGCACTGCTGTTTCTGCAATTGTCATTCTGAACTTGTTTCAGAATCTCGTTGTCTTCTGAAATGTTTTCTTCATAAGCCGTAAAATCGAAAATTTTTTTCAGTTTTTCTTCTTCAATACCTGTTCCGTTATCAGATACAGTTATGCAGGCATAACTGTTTTCAATTTTGCATGTAATCTCAATGATGCCGTTTTTGTTTGAAAACTTCAGAGCATTTGAAATGAGGTTCCTGATTACATTATCGATAGTCTTTTTGTCAAAAATAGCATAGATGCTCTCATTTAACTTATTAAGAATCTTTATATTCTTTATTGCTGCTTCTTGACCGTAGGATGTAACTATTTCGGATATAAAAGACTTAACATTCACCTTTTCAGGATTTATATCCTTAAATCCGAGCTGCCATTCAGACCACCGGATAAGATTTTCCATCATGTCAGACAAATAAGCAGAAGTATTCTTAAGTTGTGAGAACTTTACTTGTAGAGCATCGGAATCCAAAACTACGCCGTATTTTGTCAGAAGATTAGATACAATAAGGAGCGAACGCAGGGGGTGCGAAAGGTCTTTTGACAATACAGAAAAAAGCTTCTTTTTAACAGCCTCGCCAGCCTCGAGTTTTTTTTGCAGCGAGTCGTTTATCCTTGTTTTTTCATTTAAAAGTTCGGTTGCTTTTTCGAGAGCAGAAGAAACTTCCTCGAGCTCCTGCTCCAGCATATAATTGGTCTTAAAAATACTGTTTTCTCTTTCTTTGTAAGAAGTAATATCTTCTACACTGCCCAAAATACCGATAAGATGGTTGTGAAAGTCTTTTATCGGCGCCATGGAATATTTCAAATAGAGCTTTCTGCCCCATTTGCTTTCATAAAACCGTTCGTTTCTTACAATCCTGCCTGCAGTGATGCAGTTTCTGATATCCTTCGCGATGCCCGAGTCAACTATTGGTTTGAAAGAAAGGCAGTTAATTGATTTGGTTGCTTCGAAAGAAGGAGAGCCTAACATTTCTACCATAGAACGGTTAACCTCAAGTATTTTTCCTGCGGGATCAATATAAAGTATGCCGACAGTCAGATTTTCAATCAGAGTGCGGAATTTTTCAGAACTTTCCTTAATGCTCTGCTCCTCATATTTCTGCTCTGAAATATCTTCGATTGCTGCTATTAAACCCTCGGGCTTACCATCGATGTCAAAGAGAGGAATTGCTTTAATATTAAGAAAGAATTCTGTTTCTTTCAATGCCGGATCAAAGTATGGGTAATTGGTAAGTGAAAGAGGATTGCCTGTTTCCTGCACCTGACGGAAAAGCTTTTCCAAACCGTTTTCTTTCAGACTGGGCAGCCTTAAAAAAATATTTTTGCCGAATATCTCTTCTCTGCTTATGCCGGTCATAATCTCCTGCATTTTGTTCCAGAGAAGAACTTTATAATCTTTACCGGCTGCCCAAATACCGAGGGGAATATTTTCAATAACTCTTCTGAGAAGGCGTTCAGAACGCTCCAGAGCCATCTGAGTTCGTCTTTTATCAGTTATGTCTAATATGCTCCCTAAGGTTCCTTTGAAATTCCCTTCATCATCGAAAACGGGAGATACAGAAGCGCTGATAGTAATGCAGATGCCGTCTTTTTTAACCAGGTCATAAACCGTGTTGAGTTTTAATCCCTCTTTCAGTTTTGAGAAAAGATTTTCTGCCTTGCCTGTTTCGTTTTTTTTGACGAACTCCATGAAATGCTTGCCGTAAAGTTCATCTCTTGTACAGCCGAGGATTTCGGCGGTTTTTTCATTAACATAAGTTGTATATCCCTCTGCATCTACTTTCCAGATACCTTCGTTTAAAGATTCTACAAGGAATCTGTATCGCTGCTCATTTTCAAGAAGGTTTTTCTCTGTTTCTTTTCTTTCTGTAACATCGGCGGAAAAAATAATAACGGCGGCAGGAAATCCATCAGGAGATTTTAAAATGGAAGCATTCATCTCTTCATAATACTCGGTGCCGTCTTTTCGTTTCATTTTATAAATCTTGTTGGAAACACTTCCGGCAGAGTAAAGCTTATCAAGGTCTTTATAAACATTGTGGCGGTCTTGGGGTGCTACCATATCAATGGGATTGGCACTTAAATATTCTTCCGGAGATTCAAACCCCTGCATAGAGAGTTTCTTTTTGTTTGCAAAAAATATTTCTCCGTCAATATCAGCCAAAAGGGCGGCGCACGGCATATCTTCTAAAAATTGGATGAAAGCGGGTGATAACAGCAGCTTCTTTATATCGGAAGGCTCAGTGCGTTTATTGTCCTCCTGTTTCTTAAGCTGCTGCCTCAAAGAAATAAGTTCGGAGATAAGCTGTTTTTTTGTTTTGCTTTCATCTTTCACAGACACTCCGGCAATGTGAATATAATAAATTAAAAGATAATATCTTCAAAATCTTCCAGCAAAGTCAAGCCTCTTTTTGCTTTTCTGTCTTCAGGGTCGAGGCTTAAAGCTTTTTGGTAAGACTGGCGGGCTTCGTATCTTTTATCAAGATTCATATAAGCGTCGCCTAAAAGACAATGCGCCGAGGGCGACTCGGGATTTTTTTCAATTACATACTTAAGATTTTCAATCGCCTGCTGGTAAAAACCCAGCCGGATATTAATAGCACCTAAATGATAAAAGGCTATTACGAATTCAGGATGCTTTTCGGTAACTACAAGATAGTGCTTTTTTGCCTCCCGCAGGTGCCCGTAGTGGCTGTTCATAATGCCGAGCCAGTAATGTGCCATTACGAATTCGCTGTCCATTTCCAGCACTTTGTGCAGGCTCTCTATGCCCTGTTTTATTTTTACCTGACGGTAATAAGCAAGTCCGAGTTCGTACCAGGCAGTAGGAAAATTCGGGAGTTTTTCGGCTGCCTTTTCCAGGTACTCCACCGCATCGCCGAGCATACCGAGGCGGTAATAAACATTTCCTATGTGTTTGTAAACAATTCCGAGATCGGGATCCTGTTCCAATGCCTTTTTGTAATGCTCCACGGCTTTGAGATAATCTCCGTTTGTTTCTGCTTGATATGCGGCAAGCACTTCGGGATTGTCCGAATCAAACTGCTGAGCTTTGCCTCTCATGCTGCCTCCGTTATTTTTAAAAGTGTTAATTTTTATTTACTTAATTATTGAACCCGGCGTTTTTGGAAAACCGGACTAAATTTCATCTTTTTATATTTGATCCCTCCCCGGCCCTCCCTTACAAGTAAGGGAAGGAGAAATTCCCCTCCCCAAGAGGGGATTAAGGGGCGTGTTCCTCATTCGTGAGATTCTGAAACAATACTGAAACAAATTCAGCACAGGGACAGAATGACATCCATTATTTCATCTGTTTATTTTAAGCCCCACCATAACCCTCCCCAAGGGGAGGGAATTCATTGTTTTATCTCCCTCCCCTTGGGGAGGGCCGGGGTGGGGTCTCTTACGGTTTTTCATTTACATTACGTTTTTTTCCTTCAATATATGGCAAATCTATCTAAAACAATCATCCCATTGTGTGTTTTCCCCAATCATGGATGTTTCATCTGTTTATTTTTACTTTCCGCTTCAGATGTCCAACATCTTTTTCTTCCTATTATTACGTTATTGCGAAGAGCGGGGAGCAAAACGGCGAAGCAATCTCGAACCTTAGACAGATTTTCAAGAGATTGCTTCACTCTGCTCCTAATGACAAAATCCGGATCTTGAAAAATAATCTTACCGGAAATCGACCGGCACGGGAGCATCCCCCGAATAATCATAAAAGCCTTTACCCGATTTTCTGCCGAAATGCCCTGCATTTACAAGCTTTTTCAGAAGCGGACAGGGACGGTAACGCGGATCGCCCAAGTCTTCATGAAGCACATTCATAATTGCAAGCGTTACGTCGAGTCCGATAAGGTCTGTTAACATCAGAGGTCCCATGGGATGCGCCAAGCCGAGCTTTGCTACGCCGTCGATAGCATCAACTGTTCCGACATTTTCCATCAGTGCAAATATCGCTTCGTTTAACAGAGGCATTAAGATTCTGTTAGCAATGAAACCAGGGTAATCATTTGCCAGGATGGGAGTTTTACCGAGCTTTTCGGATGTTTCCTTCACTATGGCGTATGTCTCTTCGCTTGTGGCTAAGCCGTTAATCACCTCCACTAATTTCATCATCGGTACCGGGTTCATAAAGTGCATACCGATAACTTTATCCGCTCTTTTGGTCTGAGCTGCTATTTCGGTAATGGAAATAGTAGATGTATTGCTTGCCAGAATCACTTCGGGAGCAAGCATTTCATCCATTTTTTTGAAAAGCTCGAATTTTATTTTTTTATTTTCGGTGGCGGCTTCTATTGCAAGGTCGGCGTCTTTTCCGTCTTCCATGTTTGTGCTTCCTTTTATTCTGCCGAGAGTTGCATTTACTTCTTCTTCGGTTATTTTGCCTTTCTTAAGTTGTCTGCCGAGATTTTTCTCAATAGCGGCGATGCCTTTTTTCAATGCTTCATCGAAAGCGTCAACGAGATAAACGTCATATCCGGTTTGTGCAAAAATGTGCGCAATGCCGTTACCCATTGTGCCTGCGCCGATTACGAGTACTTTTTTGATTTCCATATTCTTATTCCCGATTTAATGTACAAAAAGAGTAATTTGATTAGCGGCTAATAAAGTAAGAAAAAGTTTGCAAAAAAAGAAATCTATATTCCATTTCTTTGAAATTTTTTTTATATTAATAAAAGCACTATGCCTGTAAGGCGTTATTGTTTAGAAAAATAAATTATTACTGTTCATTTAAATTAATAAAAAATAATGGGAAAAACTTATAAAGCATTATTTGTGGAAGAAACAGCAGAAAAAAAATTCAAAAGAAGTATTACCGGGCGAAACACTGATGATCTGCCCGACGGTGATGTTCTCATCAGGGTGCATTACTCTGCGCTGAACTATAAAGACGCACTTTCCGCTTCCGGACATAAGGGCATTACCAGAAAATATCCGTTTCAGCCGGGGATTGACGCCGCCGGAATCGTGGAAGAAAGCCGCGGCAATATTTTCAGCAAAGGTGATGAAGTCCTCGTAACTGGCTACGAATTAGGCATGAATACCGACGGGGGCTTCGGTCAGTATATTCGAGTACCGGAAGACTGGTTAGTCAAAAAACCGGTCAACATGTCTCTGCGCGAAACCATGATTTACGGTACAGCCGGTTTCACTGCCGGACTGGCAATTTACGAGCTTCAGTTCAACGGAATTGGACCGGACAAGGGAAAAATCCTTGTTACCGGA
>CAZOBD010000211.1:0-6379 GCA_964577665.1 uncultured Hyphomicrobiales bacterium | reverse complement strand
AGGCATAGACCCGTTTCAGGTGAAAAACTTGATGCGGCATGAAGACATCAACACGACGATAAAGATGTACAGCCGTGAAAACCTGCACATAATGCAGCAGATATTAGAGGATAATGTACACTGAAAATGTAGGGAATAATGTAGGGCAAATAGAGCAAAATGACCCTAAATAGAAGCAAACAAAAATGTAGGGAAGAAATAATTTGCTCAATCCCGCAAGATTTAAAATGGCTGCAAAAAGAGATAAATTTTTTACTTACAGTCATTTAAAAGAACATGCAAAAGAAACAAAAATACCTGCGCCTGTAGCTCAATTGGATAGAGCGTCTGACTACGGATCAGAAGGTTAGGGGTTCGACTCCCTTCAGGCGTACTCCTTTAAAATCAAGGGCTTAAGAGGACATTATTAAGTCCTTTTTTCATTCTCAGCTACGATTTGGCTACGATTTAGGAAGCAATTGCAGGTAATTTTGAGTAGTTTCCAAGTTACTGTGTCCGAGAAGACACATTATTTCAAAGATAGGTGTGTTGGATTGGGAAAGTTTTGATGCGAAACGGTGTCTTAAATTATGCCAGTTCCACTTGCCGTTCGTTTTGTTAAGTAGAAATCTTGGTGCGTCTTTCCATTCTTTGAAAACCCTTTCTTCTTGATTTATTGGCATTTCAAATTTTGAAGTATCAAATTTGGCTTCACGCGGTCTGAGATTGCCGGATTTGCTCTTGCGGGTGTAAAGTATCACATAGCCCTTGAACACGTCTCTCCGTCGTAAATTTAAAGCCTCAGAGATTCTACAGCCGGTATCTCTGACAAACTCTATTAGCAGTCGCTGCCGGTCGTTGCATTGTTTTAAAACCTTCTCTATTTCTTCATCTGTCGGGATGTATTTGATATGCTCTTTGACCGGAAAAAAACTTATACCCAGGCAGGGATTGCTTATTGGCATTTCCAGAATTTTTATTCCGTGGGTGAATAGGGCTTTGTAGCTGCGGATCATGGCATTGACTGCGTAATTATCATTTCCCCTGCTCTTTTGGTGCAGTGACTGCTCTACTAAAAATTTCTGCATTTTACTTTTTTCAATGTCAACTACGGGAATATTGCCCAAGTATTCAAACAGTTTCTTGAAATAGAATTTGCTTTCTTCATAGTATTTTTCTGTTTTAGCTGCTTTCAGGTAGTCCAGTCGTTCGTTAATCAGTTCCAATAAAGTAATCTCCTTGTTTTTTATTCGAGAACCGCTTTGATATTCAGCTTCTTCCCGCTTTTCTCTTTCGGCTTTAGCTGCTTCCTGCTTGGTTAAGTAGATCGCCTCCGAATGATAAGTCCTTCCCTGGTAATCAAACTTATAGTACCACCTAAGTCCTTTTTTTAATTTTCGCTTATACTGTGGCATTGTTTACTCCTTTTTTTGTAATGAACAAATATTTAATTTTGTTTTTTGATTAGGAGTAATACTTACTATATAAGATAAGGATTTATACCGATTTTTTGATTATCAGGTTTTTACTACTTTTCCTTGATTTTCTTGTTTTAGCGAATTTGTTATTTTTGGGATTTTATGTTATTAGTTTAAATGACTAACAATCAATTAGAAAATATTTCATTGTTACCTTATTAATTCTTCTAAATAATTGAAATCTATAGTGTGGATGGTTACAAACGCCTCACTTAGGGACTGCCAATCGTGATGAAGATTAGCTGAAAGCACACTGTCAAAGGGTGCTTTCAGCTTATATTGGAGTTTTTTCCCGTCTAATTTTAAGTTCCGAAACAGGAAATTCACTAATTTGCGTTTTTCTTCTATTTCGGAACTCTCAAATATATCATAAGCCCTCCGGCAAAGAGATAATATCTTATCTGCGGTAATATAGTTCTCTGTGTTGGCTTCACTGAACTGATTTAGTTTGAATTCCACATCATATTTTTTATTGTCATATTCTTCAAACATTCTTTGATAGAAGTCAGGACTGATTTTATTGTCCAGTCTGTCTTCGTAGATCAGTCTCTGGCGGTTCTCTATCTTTTGTTGTTCAGCTAACAAAATCTTGACTTGCTGGTCATGGAATTTATTCTTAGCTTCTTCGGTAGCTTTCAGGGTATCAATTAACTTAACAACCTCTCCTTTGGGAATAATAAGGTTTTTCAAGAGATTTCTGATAACTTTAAGCAACTCCTCTTGATTTATATAGATTTTTTCACAATTCATTCTGTAATTGGTGCAATGATAATATACATAACGGTTTTTCCGGTATTCGGCGGTTATCATACAGCCGCATCGGGCACATTTAATCAAACCTCTGAAAATGATAGGTTTTTCGGTTTTCTTGCTGAAAGATTTATGATGTTTTTCTCTAATGTCTTTGGCTATTTTGAAAGTATTATAGCTGATAATAGGAGGATAACGATGAGGGTACATTTTGCCTTTAAACCTCATGAATCCGTAGTAAAAGGTGTTTTTCAAAATAAGTTCTATCTGACGCACTTTCAAAATATTCTGTCCGGCTGTATTGCTTCTCAGACCTTCTTTTGACACTGTCTCGGCAATTTGCTGCATTGAATACATGCCGCTACCGTATAAGTCAAAAATACGGATAATAAATGGCGATCGTTTGGGATCAACAATAATGGTCTTAGAGCCCTTTTCTTTAGTAATGTTTAGGTATCCGATAGGGGCTTTGGCTAAAAACCTTCCTTCGTTAATCAGTTTCTCATAGGCTCTTTTGATGTTATCACTGATAGAGTTTGAATAATAATTAGCCAGACTGACTCCGATACTGAATCTGAATAAATCCGTTGCCGGAGATTCGTTGTGAAGCACAATGTTATCTGAGGTAAAATGAAGTTCAATTTTATTGTTTTTTCTCAAATCTTCCAATATTATAAGCTCTTTAGTAAAACTACGTAATAGCCTGTCTATTTTATCACAGCAAAGAGCAATTTTTTCTTTCTTTTTTTTGATGCTGTTGATAACTTCAGAAAACTTTTCTCTCTTGGTCTTCCATGCAGATTCGTCAAACTCTATCTTTTCAACAATGTCAAATCCTTTGTCCCTGCAATACTTTTCCAGCCTCAAAATCTGAGCCGGCAGTGAATTGCCCGCTTCTTTCTGTTCTTCGGTGGATACTCTGGCAAGGATTATGGCTTTCATAGAAAGTGAATATAAAAAAATTAGATTCAATAGGATAACCGTCTATTTTGATTATAGCATAAAATAAGATATAACTCAAGTTCTTCTCCTTTAGAATTATTCACAGTTTTTTCATTTGATGATTCTTAACATTTTCTTTAATATTTGTGGCTTAGTGGTAGTAATTTCAGGGGCTTCTGGCAGAAAAGAATGACCTTTCAAAATTAAAGATAAATACATTTCAAAATATTATATATAACAATTCTTGCCAATCAATTTTCAGAGGGAAAATTGGGTCAGTTTTCAGCGGGAAATTAAAATAATTCCGAATAAATAAGAAAAATTTCACAAGACTAGACATATTTAATATCTTATGCTAAAATTTAATAGATATTAATGAAAACTAGAAAATGAGTTAATTGTCGAGTATTATCTTCATCTTCTAGAAGGAAGTTGCGTAGCACCAAGCAACCTCTTTTTTTGATAGCCTCCAACAAAGCCGATTTTACTAAATGGCCTTTATGCCATTTAGATATAGCCGATCCTATTATTTCCCTGGTGCAGACATCAATTATCATAGCTAGATATATAAACGAGCCTTTGTATTTAATAGAGGTGAAATCTCCAGCCCAAGCAATGTTTGGTTCATTAAATTCATTATTAGCTATTTCATTTCTGTATCTCGTTTCGGGCAATCTAATATCTCCGGGTTAAAAAACTTCTTGTTGCGGCAAATTTTGGGTTTTAGATTAAACTTTTCATTAACCGGAGCTCTTTTTTGCGGTTAATTCCAAGAACCATGGCTACTCGCTTATGCCCGTAGCTAATATTTGATTCTATTTTTCTTATATCTTGCTTTTATATATTTCATCTATTTTTCTTTTTCTTGATATATAATATGCGTTGATATAGCTATGCCTAACTTTTTAGCCAAAATTGTTTTGCTGGGTGGTTTATTTGTTTTTCTATACATGATCAGCTTTCTGATTTTAACGAATTTTTTTCATCTCTCGCTATCAAGCAGGAGTTGTCCGATTATTTGTTATAAACATTCGTTTTACCACCGCAGTTTTCCCATCTCTAGATCGCCCGGCTCAACCCTTCACTTGGCGCCTATCCAGTTATTTATTGCTTTCGCGCTTCCGTCATTTTTTATTTTATCGATTATCCGATCCTTAATGGACAGATCTATTCATTTATGCATATTGTTGGCAATGATTTTAACATATTATTTTTATTATAACCCATTGCCGCCGTTTGAAGAATAGTTGTCCGAATTTTGGGGTACCTGCCACTTATCATATATTGTAAAAAACTGAAATAATTATACTTTTGAAAGCATCTTGATTACAAGTTTTCAAAATATTATCTTGTTCTTTCTAGACGAATGTTGAAGTGATCATTAACATCTCCCCTTCCCTAATTGGAACGGGGAGATTAACTATTTGCGCTATTTCTAAATTTTTCTACGCAGAAAACAAATAATAAGAAAGTCGATAATAGAACATTAATTCTCTGTCATTATTTATACCCTCTACCTCACCACTACCTTTTTCATAAACTCTCTCTTGCCATCCGATGCCCTGACGATGTACATCCCGGGTGCGATGCCTGCGGTGCTCCAGTTGAACATGGTGTAACCGTTGGTTAGGATGCCGTTGCTTAGCGATGCCGCTTTCCTGCCGAAGATGTCGTAAATTTCTACGGCTTGAATTAGCCCGGCGTTCTTCACATATATTTCCGCGCTGCCTTCTACGGGGTTGGGGTAAACGGCTATTGATAAAATGCCATTTTCATTTTCAAATACGGAGGACAGGTTTTTTACTGTAAATTCCTGCCAGTCTGACCAGCCTGTGCACATTTCATCCACGAAAACAGCTTTTATGCGCCACTTATACAAATTGTTTTCTATAAGCTCATCGGGCATTTTATACATTGTGTCCTTTAATTTTTGCTGCTCGTGCACTATTGTGCTTTGATCTCCGAACAGCAATCTGTTTTTCTTGTCTTTGTACATTTTACCTGTGTGCACCAATGCTATCTGAAGTTGATAGTAATCCGCTCCAATGTCACTCCATCTGAAAACGGGTCTTAAATCCGCAGGTTCTCCTTCAGGTGCGGGTCTTATTAAACCGGGGGGCGTTTCTGATTTTTCTCCTGTTGTGATATCGTTTCTTTTAGACCATTCGTCAAAATCATAAACTGAATCGCGATACATTACGTTTATCTCGTATTTTGTAAACGGCTTCAAATCATTGATAACAATAAATGTATCCTGTGTCTGAACTTCATAAGGGAAAGCCTGCGCTTTTTCACATATACGGAATACATAATATTCAGCGTTCGGAAAAGACTGCCAGGAAATTTCCAGGTTAGTTTCGTAACCACTCCTGTAAGTTGTGCCGACTCCTACATTATCCCAAGGATGCGGATAATAAAAAGGAAAATTGGACCTACTTTGTTCATTCCTTCTAAAATGAAATAGTTCCGACCACTCTGATTTGCCGTTGGAGTTGAGGGACCTTATTTTCCAATAATATACAGTATCTTTTAAATGATATGAGTTTAAAGGTATTCCGTTGGTTGTGCACTCAAAAATTTCTCCATTGGTTATAGTTACATTAGAAGAATCTGCTGAGACAGCTATATGATATTTATCGGCATATTGAACCGGCTCCCACTCAAAACGAGGATGTCTACAGATGTTCTCCGCTCCGTTTGCGGGGGCAATGAGCTGCGGCGGGTCTGCCGGCGGAGGCATCATGTTCAGAAACAGTATATTTTCAAAAGAAGTAGAAGTATTGTAATACGTTATTACAAGCGTGTCGTTATAATTGTTGTAAAAAATACCGGAGGGTTCTCTGTAATATTCGATAATTTCTTCCATTTCGCTTGAAAAGTCGCTGTTATATTTCATTACTCTGGGCTGTTCGCCGTCCCATTCAGGATATGCATCGGAAGTGCTGATGTAGTAATTGCCTGCTCTGTCCATTGTAAAGTCGAGACACCTGCTGAAAATAGTCTGGAAAATGGTTGTAACCGAGTTCGTTGCAAGGTCTATTTGCTGAACAAAAGTACTGTCTTCCATATAAGACATCGTAATAAGCCGGTTGTTGTTTTTGTCGTAATTGATGCTGTGCGGTTTGTAAATAGCATCCGGCCCGCTTAGCTGCATTACAGAAAAAGTCTGCGATGCGGTGTTTACGCAATAAACCCTGCTGCTGTCGTAATCGGCTATGTAAACATGACCC
>CAZOBD010000210.1:0-6393 GCA_964577665.1 uncultured Hyphomicrobiales bacterium | reverse complement strand
ATGGCGGGTCAATTTTCAGCGGGAATTACGGGTCAGTTTTGAATGGGAATTAATACTTTAATATCTCTTTTTCCATTTTTGCCCCAGTGTTTTATCCTAATTTAACTCTTTCTCCACAGTTTTTATAACTGACCCAATATTAAGGGTGCACAAGCAGCGAGAGCAAGGTTACAGCAAATGGCAGTGGAAACAGCGATTTCGACGGCGCGCATCGGTGGAAGCAGTCATCGGCCACCTAAAAAGTGATTGCAGGATGGCACGAAATTACCTGAAAGGGGTACTCGGCGACGAAATGAATTTATTACTATCATGTGCAGCTTACAACTTCCGAAAGCTGATGCGGAAGCTGCGTTTTTCTTTGCTCAAGTTAATTTTGGCTGGGAGATACATATTGGCTAACAGAACAATATTGACTCTGTATTATGGATGATGTGTTTTTCAGCATCGACTAAATATCTTTCAAAATCCGGTAATCCACTGTCCGGGCATTTATCCAGACCGCTATGCTCCGAATTTATTTGCTTGTCAATAATTTTTCTCATACTATTTTTTGCCGAATCTATTTTTGTGGTTCATACTGATGCTTACAAAAATTCGCATTATTCCTCACTTTTCATAAGTATTTATAGCCGCTATAACCATTTAATGCGGCTTCGTATGTTTTTTCGTACCCTGCTTTCTTGGCAAGTCTTTGATTGTCATGCTCTTCCGGTTTTTCGGTCAGAGATTAATTACAAAAATATGTAATTTTTAGAAGCCATTTGTGCAAATTGGGTTACGCCATTTACATGTCAAACTCAAGAAAAAAAAGAACGTCTTTGTATTAAAGAACGCAAATTGATATAAAGAATGGAGAGCACTCCATTGAAAAATAGAAAATTATTAATATTATTCTTGCTTTTTAATCTTTTTGAATGTATATTTGATAATAAGCTGTTTGAGTTTTTTTATGTGAAGTGAGCGCCGTCTGATGAATAGAATAATTACTTACATTGTTGCAGCAGCCCTGATTATCTTTTTAATTTTAGCTAAGATTATTTCAGACGGCAAAGCTGAAGAGAAGAAAAATTCCGGAGCTTCGCAAAATTTCATTACTGCAGATGTCTGCATTGCTAAAGACACTTCTTCTGTTTTTAAAATATCCGTACCGGGCGAAACAAGAGCTGTAGAAAAAACACGAATAATCGGCGAAGTTGAACAGAAGATTACAGGCATTTTTTTTAAAGAAGGATCTTTTGTAAATAAGGGAGATATTCTTTTTAAGCTTGATGATTCTGAAATAACTGCTAAACTTGAACAAGCGGAAGCAGAAGAAGAATTAGCTTTTCAAACTGAATTACGCAGCAGGAAAAATTTTGAAAGCGGGGGCGAAAGCAGGCAAAGTTATGATGAAGCAGGAACGAACCTCCAAACCATAAAAGCTGAAATCAAGTATTTAAAAGCGCTTTTAAAAAAAACTGAAATAAAGGCTCCTTTTTCTGGTATTACCGGGCTGAAAAATGTCAGCCCGGGTGCCCTGATTAATCCTTCCCTCGTCCTCACCATTGTTTACGATATTTCGAAGCTGTATATTGATTTTAACATTCCTGAAAGATATGCTGTAACTGATTTGAAATCTAAAAACATTGAATTTTCCATTCAGGGACTCAAAGATTTGTTTACTGCAAAAATTACTGCGTTAGAGCCTGAAATTGAGGAAAATACAAGAACCTTACGCATTAGGGCTGTTGTAGCTAATTCTAATTTAATTTTAAAACCCGGTTTGTCTGTGGAAGTAAAGATGACCGTTGATGAATATCCTGAAAGCATCTTTATTCCTTCTAATGCTCTTATGCCTACTTTAAAAGGATATTCGGTGTATGTTTTAAGAAACGGTAAGGCTGATGCCGCAGAAATCGAAACAGGAATCAGAAATGCATCTTCAGTGCAGGTTTTAAAAGGAATAACAGAAGGTGATACTGTGATTACAACTAATCTTCTCAGAATTAAGGAAGGCAGCAGAGTTAAGCCCGGAAAAATATTTTAAGTTTTGAAATAACTATGATTTAAAACACTTAAGGGGATGAATGATTATTTCGTGTAGATATTCCATATCTAGCAGATACGGAATATCTGAAGACAGCATAAAATAGAAAAAAAAGGGAGCCCCCAACCCCCTTATAAATAAGGGGGCTGTCCCCTCCCTTATGGAATGGAAAGATGGACTCCACTTTGAAGTGGAGTCCATCTCGAGAAACAGCAAAAAATAAACATATGAAACGTCCATGATAAGGGAAAAAACATAAGGGCATGATTATTTTTAGAAGAGATCCTCCAAACCCCCTTATAAATAAGGGGACTGCTCCCTCCCTTACCTGTAAGGGAGGGTTGGGGGGGATCAAAAATAAACAGATGAAATATGAATCTATCTACACAAAGCATAGAAAAACCGGTACAGGCAATAGTTTTTTCCCTGCTGATACTTGTGTTTGGTGTTGTGGGTTATTTTAATTTAGGTGTTAGAGAATATCCTGAAGTAGATCCCCCGATTGTTACAGTTAAAACAATTTACACCGGCGCCGATCCTCAGACGATACAGTCGGAAGTAACCGAACCGCTAGAAGATGCCATCAGCGGCGCAGAAGGCATAAGGGTTTTGTCTTCTGTCTCTTCCGAGCAAATCAGCCGGATAACCGTTGAATTTGATTTAGACGAGGACTTAGAAGCTGCCGCAAACAACGTAAGGGACAGAGTTTCCCGTGCAATACAATTTCTACCCAAGGATGTTGACCCGCCTGTCGTAGAGAAAATGGACGCCAATGCAAATCCTATTATTTTTCTGACTCTTGAAAGCAAAACAAAAAGCCTTCTCGAAGTAGGTAATATAGTTGAAAATCAGATAAAAGACCGCCTTCAGACTATCCCCGGGGTCGGCATGGTAAAGCTTTTCTGTCCAAAAGACTATTCTATGAGGCTTTGGCTCGACCCTTATAAAATGACTTCCTGCGGTATAACATCGGTGGATGTGCAGAATGCTGTCATAAGGGAAAATCTCCAGCTTCCTTCCGGCAGAATAGAAGGAGAAAATACTGAAATGAATATCCGCACACTGGGTTTGCTTGAAGAAGCTGAGGAGTTCAACAATCTTATTATAAAGCAGAAAGACGGCAGCATTTTAAGGCTTAGCGACATCGGATATGCAGAACTGCGTGCCCAATCGGAAAGAACATCTATGGAGCGGTCCGGTCAAAACGTCGTGGCAGCGGGTATTCTTCCTCAAAGGGGTGCGAATTCCATAGAAATCGTAGATGAATTTTACAAGAGATTCAATCAGATTAAAAAAGAACTGCCCGATGATTATTACATGGAAGTCGGATTTGATTTCACGAATTACGAAAGAAGAGCGGTAAGCGAAGTGCAGGAAACAGTTATTACTGCTCTTATACTTGTTTCTCTGATAATTTTTATTTTCCTGATGAACTGGCGCTCAACGATCATTCCTGTCATAGCTATACCTGTTTCAATTATTGGAACATTTTTCATAATGTATATAGCCGGCGCCACCATAAACGTTTTGACGCTGATGGGCATTGTGCTTGCTATAGGACTTGTATGCGACGATGCAATAATTGTGCTTGAAAATATCTATACAAAGATTGATTCTGGCATAATGCCGAAAAAAGCTGCAAAAAGCGGGATGGATGAAATATATTTTGCAGTTATTTCCACAACTATAACTCTTGCGGCAGTGTTTCTTCCTCTGCTTTTTCTCGGCGGCTTGACCGGAAGGCTTTTTAGGGAATTTGCCATAGTGGTTGCCGGAGCAGTGCTTATATCCGCTTTTGTGGCTCTGACGCTATCGCCGATGATGTGTGCATACATTTTAGACCCCAAAAAGATAAAAAAAGAAAATATCATAAGCAGGATTACAAATCCCTTCTTTGACAATCTGACCCATAGCTATACAAAAGCTTTAACAGGATTTCTCCGTCATAAATGGCTTGTTTTTCCTGTCCTGGCATTCATAGTTTCATTGATAGCTTTTTTCATTACGACACTTCATTCAGAGCTTGCTCCTCTTGAAGACAGGTCGAATATCAGAATACCGGCTATTGCTCCGGAAGGTTCCTCTTTTGAATTTACAAGAAAATACATGGATGAACTCGATGCTTACCTAAGAGAGCGTATTCCCGAAGGCACTCGTTTTTACAGTCTTGTGGCGCCGAGCCTTAACGGTCCTGATCCCGTAAACAAAGGTATGGAACTTATTTATTTAAAAGATGCGGAAGAACGGGAGAGGTCGCAGGATGAGATATTTCAGGACATAGCTAAGGATTTGACCAGCATCAGCGGAATAGCTGCATTTCCTTTCCAGCCCCCGACAATTGGAGACCGTTTCGGAGGGCTGCCGCTTCAATATGTCATTTTAGCTCCCACTCTGGACTCTCTGATAAGCGTTCTACCTAAATTTTTGGATAAAGCCCGCGAAAACAAAAATCTGCGGTTTGTGGATGCAAATCTAAAAATAAATAAACCGGAGCTTGTAATAGAAATCGACAGAGACAGAAGCGCTCAGATGGGAGTATCAGCCAGAGATATTGCCTCAACCCTGCAGGCATCCTTAAGCGGGCAGAGATACTGCTATTTCATAAAAGAGGGGAAACAGTATGAAGTAACCGGAATGTTTATGCGGAGCAACAGAAACGAACCAGCCGATTTGGATGCTATTTTTGTAAGGAATACGCTCGGAGAAATGGTGCCGATTGATAATGTTATAACTGCTAAAGAAAGCATAAGTCCCTCTAATGTTTTTACTTTCAACAGATATATTTCCGCAACGGTATCTGCTGGTATGGCGCCGGGTGCTACTCTCGGAGACGGCATTGCTGTTATGGATGAAATAGCCAAAGAAGTGCTTCCTGAGAATTTCAGAACAGCTCTTGCAGGTCAAGCAAGGGATTTTCAAGAAAGTTCCACAAGCCTTTTATGGGTGTTTCTGCTTTGTCTGGTGCTGATATATCTTGTTCTATCTGCTCAATTTCAAAACTTTAAAGATCCTTTCATTATTTTGATAACGGTACCCTTGGCTATGGCAGGCGCTCTTTTCTCGCTGTGGTATTTCAACCAGTCCATTAATATTTTCAGCGAAATCGGAATAATCCTTTTAATAGGTCTGGCAACAAAAAACGGCATCTTGATTGTAGAATTTGCGAACCAGCGAAAAATGGAGCTTGAGCTGAGTAAAACAGAAGCTGTAACAGCCGCCGCGGCAGCGAGACTTAGGCCAATATTAATGACGGCTTCCGCCACTATGCTCGGCGTTCTGCCCATTGCGCTTTCATTCGGCGCCTCAGCAGGAAGCCGGCAGTCTTTAGGTATAGCTGTCGTAGGAGGTATGTTTTTTTCAACTGCACTGACATTGTTCGTTATTCCGGCAATGTATTTGTATTTATCGAGCAATAAGAAAACTGAAGATGTAAAAAGAAATGAAATATTTTCAAGATTAAAAGAGAGTCCGAAATAAAAATCAATGGCAGGGAAAGCTAATATATATAGAAAAATCATATCTGAAGCAAAACTAATATTCATCTTGTTTCTTTGCGCTAATGCTCTATCTAATGCCCAACAATTCCTTTCTTTAGAAGAAGCCGTGGACAGCGCTCTGTATTATAATCATCAAATAAAAATTGATTCTTACAAAGTCATGCAGGCAGAAAACAATTTTTCTGCAGGCAATGCCGGCATGCTTCCCTATATTTCATTGACGGGGGAGTATGAAAAAAGTACAGGTTATCTTACTCTTAATGCATATACAGGGCACAACATAGATGATAAAAACGCAGTTTCAGACTTTGCCGGACTGCAGGCATCTTTGAACTGGAAGGTTTTCGACGGATTGAAAATGTTTAACAGATATAAAAGGCTTGAAAAAGAAGTATCCTTGAGTTCATTTGAAAAAGAAACAGCGGTCGAGAAAACAATTCTATCGGTTATTAGAGCTTATGCTTTTTCTGTATATCAAAAAAATGTTTTAAAAGTTCAAAGTGAAAGATTGAAAATATCGGAATACAGAACCGAAATAGCACGTAAAATGTTTGAAAACGGTTCTTTCCCGGAAATTGAACATCTGCGTTCTCTTGTTGACTTGAAAGCAGACAGCTTTGCACTGATTAAGCAGCAGGCAGAACTCGAAAATGCAATAACAGTTCTAAATAAAGAAATCGGCAGGGACTTTGAGTTAAATTTTGACATCGCAGACTCGCTCTCACTGTCTGACCTTCCTGATTTTGAATCTCTTGTAAAACTTTTAGAGAAGCAAAACAGTGAGTTAGCATACTCCAGATGTAAAATAGAAGCAAAAGAATCAATGTCTGATGAAATTGCCGGAGACTTTTTCCCTGAAGTGTCTTTAAA
>CAZOBD010000209.1:0-6454 GCA_964577665.1 uncultured Hyphomicrobiales bacterium | reverse complement strand
AATCGAGATTTGGCTTCACCGGTTCTCTCTCAGTAGAGAAAAACCCGTTAGGTCCAGTCCAAGTGAAAGTACCTGAACCCTCACGAATATATTTAGGTGTAAAAGGCGACAAATGAAATTTCAAATCACCTCCCCTGCACGTTGGCATATCGTAAGCTATTATGTGGTAAAGGTATGCGTGGTAGAAGTAGGGATGAGAGCCAAGTATAAATTGATCAAAAGCATAATAAATCTCATATGGTTTTTCAACAATCTCTAATTCTGACACATCATCATTAGGATTCCCAATAACAAAAACTTGAGAATAGTCAGAACCTGATTTCTTGTTTGGTAAAAAAATATTTCCGTAAGGACTTAAAAACATACCTTCAAGATCTGACGGGCTATTTTTTAATTGAATATGTGAATTTTGTACATCTAAAGAATCCCACGATGTTAGCTCTAATTGATTTATAATACTATAATAATATATTTTGCTGTTAGGTGTGTATTTATAGCTGGAATAATAGAATCTTAAACCATCAGGTGAGAAGCTTCCTTTAATAACTGCTTTTGATTTTAAAGCAATACTGTCTTCATCTTTTACGACTGTATTAAGTGTTTCAGAAATCAGTCCAGTTTCTTTGTTAACCTTAAGAAAAGATAAAAACAATTTATCACTGTTTTGAAAAAAGTGAGTTCCTGCATTGAACAATGACATAATATTTCCTTGTGGATTTGTCATGTTAAGGAAACCTTGAGATGACCAACCTACTGAATAGCTGTTAAAACTCTTATCAAAGTTTGAATAATTCTTATGTACTCCGTCTTTGTCTATAAGATAACTATCATAACAAATTGTTGAATCATTAATACCATGAACAATAATAATCCATATATCTTTTTTATTCTTATGCCGAAATGCGTAAAACAGTTCCATTTTGTTATCTTGATAATTATAATAGATATCCTCTGAATTAAGAAAATTGTTTTTTGAAATCACTTCCCCTTTTCCATAATCTCCATCCTTATCAATAATTATATAATTTGTTGAATGAATATAGCCATAATTTGCAAAAAAGACGTAATATTTATTTTTATCTCCTGGGAAGGGTAATATCATTTGATATGAAAAAGGATTTTGAAATATGAAACTGTTTGATCCGAAAAGATAATCAGAATTTTTCATTATTTCATTTTGTTTGTTGTATATAATATAGTTGTTTAAATAAAAAATGATATTGCCTAAACTGTCGGAAACAACGGCAGGCATATAAGATCCTGATTTGAATAAAATTGGAACCGGCTCTTTATCGCATGTATTGAAGTTAAGTCCGCTTGTTGCATAAAATTTCCAATTATAGGCTTCTTTTTGGGTGTATAGCTCTGTAAACTGAAGAAGAATTATAAAAATTGTTATGTAAATTTTCATCATGTTCATTCCTTTCGTAAAAAATACCGGGTGGAGATTATTTACATATCCCCACCCATTCTATAAAAATTATTTTTCAATAATTATTTTTTTACTGATAACATTCTTGCCGCTATGGCTTATGTTTATGAAATATGTTCCATTTGACCAATTCCTAGCGTCCATAAATCCTTCGAAACTTTTATTTACATATATTATATCTTGATACATTAAATTTCCGTTAAGGTCATTTAAACGAATAGTAAAATCACCTTTAATTTCTGAATTGAAGCTTATCTTGAAGGAATTATCCGCTGGGTTAGGTATAATTTGAAGATTATAAATAGGAACGCGTTTTTCATTTTCTATATCATAATCGTTAACTTTCTTTCTTTCAAGAAATCCATTATTTAGACTCATATCGTTTAAAACATCACATTTATAGTTACATGGCATTTGGCAACTATCTCCTGGAATACCATAATCCCAATTATAATTTGTTTCTTTCTTATTATGTACAGGCACATTCTTATTTATTGATGTATCGATATATACAGAATAATATCTTTCACAGCACTCATTATCATCACAAGGTATTAACCACTTCCCGCTTACTTTCCGCCAGCATGTGCTTATTATTATCTTATAAGTATGTGGTCCAGGATGTGCATTATTTAAAAAATCCTTGAAATAACCATTTGCTCTAAGCAAAGCCCCTTGTATTGCTTCCAGCATTATTGTATGCTCACTATGATCCGCCGGTATTTCAAGTAAGATGCGATCTATTCTGATATACTTTATTGAATCGCACACTTTAGTTGATACATAAACATGCGCTCTGTTGTTAAAAGGAATATCCGGTGGTTCGGCGGGTATTGTTTTAACAAAATGTTTTTGGAAAAAACATTCTTCCGGTTCTGTTGGTTCATTATTAAAAGATACTGATTTATCATCCCATTCTCCTTCCGGGCAAATATTACACAGTTCCTGAGATGTACTGGTAATAATAGGTCCGTTTGTAAGATTATTATCTTCACAAAAATCTGTACAAGTAGTATCTCCAATGATTGATGGACAAGAACTGGCTGATACTGAATCTTTTTGCACATAAGTTATACTATAATCCTTGCTTATACTGTCAAGTTCTGCCCAATATCTGGTCTTGCAACATTCTTCAGAGCCAAGTGTGCAAGGAATTAAGGTATCGTTATCAAATTCCCAGCATTTATTGTACATAATTCCTACATTCCAAAATCCTATTCCATGAAGAAAAGGCTCATCGAAGATTTCCGGAGTTCTTACAATAAGCTGCTTAACGGCATCATTCATAATATCGTGAAAGCAAGTTCTGCATCCTGATGTAATCTCAATTTTTTCAATAAATATTTCCTTTCTTTCATCTGGACAGTAGCAAGTCCGGATTTTGAAATAAATTTCGTAGAAACATTGTGAGCCGTCACAATCATGGTATGCCCACAAAGCATGACCAGAAGAATCCGGTGAATAAGAATAACTTCCTGAATATGGTTTGTGAAATTCTTCGCAGGAATCGCATGGAGCGCAAAGTGTATCAGGGTCAATAGCAATTGACGATTCTGAAAAAACTGCAAAAGAAATGATTAGTGTTACAAAAAGTGCCAAAAAGGCATTGATTTTCTTTTTCATAATTTGTCTCCTATTATTTTGTTAATAAATAAATATATAATAATTTAGGAGAAGGTAGTCTGCTTTAGTGGAAACCTTCGCAGAATGCCGGCCGATGTGCAGGCTTGATCCGTCAAGCCTGTGCTTTTTTTATACGAAAATTTCATGTGACGAAGACGCATATCCCTCAACAGTGAAACATGCTCCATATACCTCATTTTCCGTCCTGTATGCTCTTTATATGGCTTGCCCTTGCTTAATCATCCTTATTAAAACTTATTATGTACCATTTAATAATAATATAATGATTTTTTTTTAAAAGCAAAAATTAATTTTTTCTTTGAAAATTCCTAAGCAAAGAATTGGAAAGTCAGGCTGAGGTGAGGGAGACGGGGATTATCTGAACACGAAATAAAAAAAAATGTCCGGCATTTCGAGGATGCCGGACATCAGATTTGACATAGTATAAATTACAATAACAGCTTATAGCTCTACCTCAAAGCGTATAACCAAATCATATCTCGCGGAAACAAGCGGGAAGTAATACTTTTCATTATCAGGATGAGGCCAAACCTGACCTACAACGGGGCTGTATTCTGTTTTTATGTAAAACTGAGGATTATCTTTCAGTGCTGCCGATATGATTTTGGCAGTTTCTGCCGGCACCCATTCTATGTGATGCTGCATGTCGCCTCCCTGCTGATTCGGATCACGGTCGGGAAATCTGAAAGCGCTTTTTAAATCGACATTCTCGAAAGTGCCAAGCTCATATTCAACAGGATTTCCTTCGTTGTCTCTCTGCATAGTCCAGTATTTTTCGTTGGTCTGCATGGGATCGTAAGGTCCCGGTCCTTTCCAGTCGGCAAAAATCAGGTAAAATTTTATAAAATGGAAGGCAATATCAACATCTTTCTGAATAGGATTGCCGTTGTTGTCTCTGGCAAAAAGACGGTCGAGGTCTATCATGGCATTTTTATCTTCTGCCCATTGCAGGGAATCTTCCTCAACATGAGTAAGCATGTATGACACTCTTTCATTGTTTTCATTTATTTCAAATGCGAGGATTTCACTGGTATCATTAACATTCCGGTATATCAAGTCGTCTATCCAGTAGTTAAAATGAAGGATTTCAGCTTTTTTTACACGGTCTTCATTGTCGCGGTACTCTTTATACTCATAAAGGTTTGAAAAATCGTAAGAAGTATCCGGCGCTGCGCGGTCCCAGTGGACTGAACCAAATGGAACCGGAAATTGAAACTTGAATGTGCTGAGATCTTCGATGTTATCTGCATAGCAGCCGTCCAATATTAGCGTTGCGACTAACAGCAGAACAAAAACCGACGGCATTATTACTCTTTTCATAATTTATCCTTTATATTTTTTAATATTTTTCAAATTTAAAAAAGATTAATCTTCACGCTTTTCGATGCGTTCTATTTTCTCGATACGCTCTATTTTTTCCTGCTCGGTTACTCTTTCTTTTTCGCCGATGTTGGCAATCCAGAAAGTAATTCCAAAGGCGAGTTGAGGCTGTGATGCATAAGCGAAATCGAGATGAAATTCAAAGATATCTACCTGATAGGAAGCGCCTGCAAGCAGCCTGAAACTTGTAAAGCTTTCGATATCGAATTTCAGGTCTTCATAATTTCTGATTTCTTCATAGGGGCTGTTTGCATAATCTCCCGGCTCTATGGTTTCGGGGTCTTTAATAGCCCAGAAATTGCCGCTTAAGCCTTCGAACTGCACTCCGAGATAAGCCGCGAGATCAAAATCCCATGCTTTGCTGAAATGCGCTCCCGCCTGCCAGCTGCTGAGTGAGAATCCCTCGCCGTCGCCGCGGCTCATGTTATGATAACCGAAATTCAGCGCAATACCCATCATATCTTCTTCGCGAAACAGATCGAAAAAGTGGTCAACCTGCTGGTTCAGCATTATGCCGTAGTAAAGCATTGTTTCATCCTGCACCGGCGCTCCCCAGATGCGAAATCGGAGCTGGCTGCGGGTAGGCAGGCCCGCAATAACCTGAAAAATCGGTACTCCCATCATAAAGCCAATATCGTTTCCTTCTGCAAATGCAACGGATTTGTAAGTGGAATCGGGATAATAATGATTTTGCGGAGCGGCATAAACAGCATAAGATTCCCCGCCGTATATAGTAGGCTCCTGTATTGTGCCCCCTACATTGTGTTTCAAGCCGGAAGAACTGTGGTTGTCGCCGATTGCGACATTTTGCGTAACGTCAGTATTGCCGTACTGGTCTGGCAGTTCGGCATCATAAGTAAGCTGATCGTCCGGAATGAACATGCCCATTGCAGAGATGTCGAGTGCTATCTGCCAGTGTTCGGCATATATAGCACGAGTGTAGTTGTTAGAGTTAAAGCTTTGTCCAACGGTAGTGAAAAGGGGCTTGGTATAGCCCTGCAGGTTCTTGGAAGTAAACAAAGTAAAATCCTTCGTTACTTCAATAGGTTCGCCGCCGAATGCAGAGAAACTGAGTGAAGTCAGCATAAGAAGCATCAAAACAGGCAGCAATTTGTAATTGGTAAGAGAAATTTTCATAACCGGCGCCTCTGATAATGAAAAAATATATAAACTTAATGTCAAAGAACCATAAAATTAAAGGATTTTTACTAAAAAATCAAATTAAAAAACATTTAATAAACCCGAAAAAAGAATTTTTAAAATTGTAAATAATTTGCTAAATTAGCAGTCTTATAAAAAAGGCGCATTCGTCTAGCGGTCAGGACGCCGGCCTCTCACGCCGGTAACAGGGGTTCGATTCCCCTATGCGCTACAGTAAATTATTGATATAAAAGGTTTTAACTCTACCCATTCTGTCTTTTCACATTAAATGTTTCTTTTTTTAGAAAAAATTTCGTAGTTCTACGTATTGTTTTTTGCGAAATTATTTCTTAAATTATGAAAAAGTGATTGAAGACGACAAGTAACGGCAAAAGACCCTCAGAATCGTATCATCTTTTTAATGATGGGAATGTTATTCTTAGCAGATCCGCAGAAAAAGCGTTTACAGGATGAAAGTTTTTTCGGCGGTTTTGAACTGCCGCAGTGTAACATTACTCAGTAATTAAAAGGTGATGCTATGGTTTTAAAGCTTATCTTTAGAAAAAACTGTGGATTACTATGTAAAAAAAGCATTTTATAGAATGCGTGATTGTTATTCGTTTTTTTTATTATATTTATAATTGGTGTTTTTTTGAAAAAAATAAAAGGAAAAACTATGTTTACAAAAAAAAGTTTTCTGGTAATGGTGGAGAAGGCAGCTCTGAAAACAAAATCAGAGCACAGCAATTCAAACACACTCTTATTTATAAGGGGGCTGGGAGTATTTCTTCTTATGCTGTTGTTTGCCCTTCCTGCTTTTGCGGAGGATGCGGATACGCTGTGGACAAAGTCAACGTA
>CAZOBD010000208.1:0-6499 GCA_964577665.1 uncultured Hyphomicrobiales bacterium | reverse complement strand
TTAGTGCCCTCCATCAGGTTTTTCTGAGAGAAAGAAGGGGAAAAGTTAAGCCCTATAAGAAAAAGACCGAGAATAGTAGCAGTGAAGATTTTTTGCATTATTTCACCTTTTGGTTTATATAAAAAAGCGGGGTACGGCTTTGAAGCCGCACCCTAAAGATTATCTTATTTTTTAATGAACTTTCTTGAATAAATATGACCGTTTATATTAAATGTAATCATATACATTCCGTTTGCAAAATCAGAAACATCAATACTCTTATTAGTTTTTCCAATAGACGCTTCAAAACTATTACATAACAGAATGCTACCAAGCATATCTGAAATTGTTATTTTAATATCAGAATCCTGGTTTAGCTTTGTTTCTATATTCAGTATTCCGGTGCAGGGATTTGGATAAATGATTATGTTGTTTATAGCAGTAAAATCATTTTTTAAGCAAGTTTCCTCCGTATCAGTGTCATTTACAGGCTGCCTTCTTAGCTCTGTTCCGTCATTACTGAATCGAACAATTATTGCTTCCTTAAGAGCCCCATACTCGTCAATGGCTACATCCGAAACATCGGGGGCATCATTACCGAAAGTGTTACCAATAGCAACAGGCTCAGTATCGAAGGATAGAGAATTATAATATCGATTTATTAAATCTATTCTTTTAAAATCATCATCATAATATCCTCCATAGTATGTTCCCCATCTTTTAATTGTACCGTCATAATTAATCTTGAAAATAAAAGCGTCATTGTTGCCATTTTGACTTTCATCATAAGCACCGCTTGTTGCTACAGAACTACTACTTTTGGTTGTACCGCAAATATACAACTGATAATTTTCATCCATAACAATACCATTAGCTTCATCTTCATCTTCTCCACCTACGTAAGCTGTCCAGACTCTTGAGATTGTTCCGCTTTCATCACTGAATTCAGATACAAATCCGTCCTGACTGCCGCTCAATGTTTGATCAAAAACAGCATTGCTGCCCGATAAAGGCCAGGCAAAATAGGAACCGTAAGTATGGCTTTTTGTATTTCCGACAAAATACCAGTGATTCTTATCATTACCGTCTTTGTAGGAAATAATGTCTTTACCTATATCTTCATAAGTCCAGCCGTAAAAAGTACTGTACTTACAACTATTGGAATCGATTATGGTAAAGACTATATCAGTATTGCCGCTGTAATTACTTTTAAAAGCTTCGTGCTCGTAAGGCAGGTTGTCGGAACTTGTGTAATACATATAACTATCTGTTTTACCGACAATAGCAACTTCGTCATCGTCATTAATATTTACACCATATGCTTCTTCTTTATCTTCTCCTCCTATATATGTACTCCACATAAGTGTTCCGCTTGTATGGTATTTTGCAACAAAGATGTCCCTTATTGGAATAACAGTAGTGGAATAATATGTATCTTCCCAGGCATTTTTCATTGTTACGTCTTGGCCTGCATAACCGGTGATAGCTATCATATTGTTATCGTTGATATCAATATCATTACTGACATCTTCAACATTATTAAAAACTGTCCATGAAGAAGAATTATCTCCAAAATATGTAAACCAGCGTACAACATCACCGTCAGGATTAATTCTCATAACAAAGCCATCGAAATTTTTTCCAATAAAGTCTTTCTCAACATAGTAATTGTTATTTTCACGTTGAGATAAAGAAGAGCTTTTAGTTGCACCGGTAACAAAAATATCTTTTGTCCTTTCATCAACAGCAATACCGTTACCCCTATCACTACCAATACCGCCGTATAGAGTTGACCAGTGTAATGCTCCTGAACCGCTCAGTTTAGCAATAATAATATCTTTATTTAAACCTCTGCTTTCCTGAATAACTCCCGAAGTTGTTTCATAATCGCTTGATTCTGTATATCCGGTGATATAGATGTTGTTATCACTGTCAATACTGACATCGTTAGCAACATCTTTATCCGAGCCTCCCCAATAGGTAGGCAGCATACTTTTTTCAAGAAAAGTAGAGACAAAGACATCTTCTCCGGATAGATATAAATTACCGACTTGTGCCTTGTTAGTATTTTCAGGCATTGGACCCGATGTTGTACCGGCTACAGATACATCAATATCGGAATCAAACGTGGAACTTGTAATACCTACTCCGAAGTTGTCATTATCAACTCCAAAATAGGAAGAATAGACAAGAACATCGTCGTCATATCTTGCAATAAAGGCATCATAGTCAGTGGAAGATGACGAATAAGAATCATTAAGCTGAGTTTGAATAGAGTTAATCAAAGGGAAATCCCTGCTTTTTGTAGCGCCGGTCATATTGATGAATTCTGCATTTTCGACAGAGTTATTATGTTTAATATCAATGTCATAAGCTATATCAAGTTCATCCCCGCCTAAATAAACGCCTATGAGTTTATTTAAATCATTAGTAATTGGACCAGACAGGTCATAATGACAAAGGAATGCATCTCCGCTGCCTCCATATACAGTTCTGCTTGTTTCATAGGTAGTAAATCCATTTAATAAATCATCACTTTCTGTATATCCGCATAAGAAAAAGCTCTTAGGAACCCATATCACGGAGCCTGTACAGAAATCGTTATTACTTCCTCCAACATAATCAGCAAAGGTTAAAGAACCGTCGCTTTGATTGAAACCGGCAACAAAACCATCGTAGAATGTGGAAGAAGTACCGTCATTTAATATACAATCCGTACAATGAGGCATACTTATTGTAGAGCTTGTGGTAGCTCCTGTTATTAGGGCAGTGTACCAATTATTTGTAGGAAATTTAAGAATGGATATGTCAAGACCATTTTCCTTGTTCTCTCCTCCGTAATACGACCCCCAGCTTCTGTTCTGAAGATTTGGATCAAGCTTTGCAATGAATGCATCAGGTTGAGTAGGACATGAATTGCAGGAGGGCTGTCCGGTTCCGGGTGTAGCTATAAAGGTACTGCTGTTAGTTTCTCCAACGATGTAGATATAATCATCTTCATCAACAGCAACGCTATGAGCCATATCATCACCTGGACCTCCGTAATAAGTGCTTGCCAGAACTGTTGTTAAACTAGGATTGAATTTCATGATAAATGAATCATACAAACCATTACATGCCGGCTGATAACTGTTTACATTAGTTGGAATATCCAATGAATTGGTGACACCTACTACAATTATATTCCCGTCAGAATCATAAGTAATATCGGTTGCAGTAATACTTTCAGAAAATGTATTACTACAACTAAGTATCAAGGTAGATTCATGGTTACCGGTATTAGGATTAATACATGATACATACATAGCTGGATTTAGACTTAAATTAAAACCTTCCTCTCCGAAATAAGAAATAGTATTACTCTCAGTAGTACCGGCAATATATATTTTACCGTTGAACTCTTGTTCCACGATTCCACCACCGCGATAGTTCATTCCTGACGGATTATTCTGAAATTCACCGTATTTAATTTCACCGACGTATTCATCCTGATCAACATTTTTTCCGGCAATATACCTTGTCCAATAAAGAGATGGATCAATAACGAGAGTTTTTGTTTTGTCGTAATTTTCAGACATAAAAGAAACAGTGTTGTTATTTAGGACATAGTGGCAGTCAAGATAAGTCTTTTCTTTGATATTTGAACCGGATTTTTCATTTATGGTCTCTTGATAGCTTTCAGGAATGGATTCTGTCAGCTCTCCTAATTTGGTTGAGATTTTTAATGAGCCGTTATTTTTGAGTTTTATATCTTCAATACCAGAATAGCTCAATTGAATTTTAGACAAATCAGCTCCCGGATGAAGAATAATATCATATTTAAGATAATTATCCTTCAAAAAGAAGACAAAATCGGTCTTTGGATAAATGTTTCTATAAGTTATCTTTTCGTAGTTTTTAACGTTTTTTATTTCTCTGTCGGGATAAAGAAAATGCCTTTTGCCGCTAAGTTCATTGATAGGAATAACGTTAACATCCTGATTCGAACCGGCAAAAGCTACGTCATACCTTAACGAAACAGTTTGTGTTTTCTTTTTAGTACTTGTTTCCGTAGTATTACCATTTATTTCTTGACGCTGTTTAATGTTGTAAATTATTTTATCTTTCATAAA
The DNA here is from genome assembly GCA_964577665.1 of uncultured Hyphomicrobiales bacterium. GTDB lineage: Bacteria > Bacteroidota > Ignavibacteria > Kapaibacteriales > UBA2268 > CAYVTD01. The sequence continues at coordinate 2,408 of CAZOBD010000208.1, read as the reverse complement.
ATATATGTCAATTGCAGGTAAGTTGGTGTAGTATAGAACTTCGTCTGCATATCCGTAATCATCAGTTTTGAGTTGTCCTTTATTCTCGATGAATGAACCAATTTTGGAACTTTTTTTCAAAAGGTTCACGGCTTTTGAATTATTGTCTGCATCAGCCTGAGCAAACATATTGAATGAAAAAATGCTTAAAAAGAATATTATTAACATGAAATTAACTTTTAATTGCTTTTTCATAAGAAACCTCCTAAAGTTTTAAATAACAAAAAAAATACATTATATTAGGAGCAGGGAAACTACTCTGTTTGGACACGCGGTAGTACCCGATTGATGTGCAGGCTTGATTCGTCAAGCCTGTGCTTCTTTATTAAGATAGGATGTAAGTGAAGAAGACGCACCTCCCTAAAATGTTATACAAAACAGTTCATTTTGTAATAGTTCTATCCCCCGGAGACTGTTTTTAATATTTTATTATAAATTATAAAAAAAAATCAGAAAAAAAAACTTGTAACAAGATAATTTTTTTATAAAATGTATTGAAATTCATAAAATTTGACACATGTGTCAAGTAATTGGAAATATCTTAACAAGTTTGTATAATTATCAAGTAGTAATATAGAAAAATAAAAAAAATTGAGAAATATTGATAAGTTGTTGAATATAAATCAGATATATAAATACAGGTGATATAGGGATTATTCACATAAGTGTCTTTAGGATATATATGTTATTAAATAAATTGCTCTTTAATAAATGTACTTATAATATTTATTATTGAAATTAGAAAAATTAATTTAAAATTCATTTATATACAATTTTCTTTTTGAAAAATTACAAAGGTAAACGCTTTTTTTAAGAGAATTAACAAATTTCTTAACCACAAAAACAAAACAACCGGATTCGGCTGCTATTGTTCTCTGGCTTGGCCAGGCATACTCATTTTTCCTCTGATGTTTTAGGATAACTATCAGAACCATCCTCTTGTAAGGAGAGAACCTCTTGCTTTCTATAAGTTCGTTTGGAACCATAATAAATCCCTAAAGAGTTTTTGGTTAGGAATAGAGGTCATTTTTTTTAGAAATTTTCTAACGGTTACAATATGTAAATATTAGTCTGCATACAAGTATTTCCAAATAGTCTTTATAGCCGCAAACAGTGAAGCGGCATCTACTTTAGAACCATTGTTTAAGTAGTTGTCGATGACGTTCTGACAGGTAAATTCATTTCTGAAAACAAAAACGGTTTTCCCTTTTTCACGGAAATAAAACTCAAGAGTTCGTCCCATTGACAGCAGCAAAGAAGCATGTTCCCAATTTTTTGTGTAGTAATATTTTATGTATTGCATTTATTTGTGCTTATTTTTTTTCTTATAAAATCCCGGGTTGATTCTTTTATCTATTTCCAAAAGCAGCCTGAAAAAGCCGGCAAGATTATCCATACCGTCATTTTCTTCGTCCGGTTCATTTTTCATCTTGATTGTATCAACATTATTATTCATACAAACATTGTCGCACAGCCATGGGTAAAAGAAAATTAGTCTTATTATCGTAATTAAGTCGAAATAAGAAATAAAAAAAACATCCAAAATAAGACATTTCAATAACTTTTATCCACAACGACCAAAGTTACGATGAGTATTTAAAATTATCTTTATTCCATCTGTAGCAATTAACGCTAACGTCCTTATCATCTTTTTTTAGCTTAACAATCAAGAATTTTATCAAGCCGGACGTTGCCTGTCTTACTCTTTTGTTTATGTTGTTAATGAGCAGCCTGAAATCATTAGAAGTAACCTGCCTGCCTGCCGCATCCTGAAAGCTGTTAAAATCCCTGTAAGAATAATACCTGTCAAAACCGCGGTTAAGATAATAAAAGAAAACTATTCCTGCGGGCAATTTTTTAAACTCAACAGGGCTAAACCCTTTGATATGAAGATTTCCTGTCGGTGTTCCAAACTTGTCATATCGGTAAAATATATTTTGTTTTTCATCCTTTTCATGAACAGCTTTAGCAGTGCTTTTCTCAATCATTTCCAGAAGGCAGTGATGCAGCCGGATAATATCGGTATTATACTCCTCTCTTTTTAAGTAAATGCTTTTAAGGCTGTTTCTGTTTTCTAAAACATCATCTAATTCTTTAATGAAAGCAAGCATTGCATCTTTGCAAGAGTCGTTTTTACTAATACTTTCTATAGTCTCCTCCCTCTTATGAATAAGCAAATAAACAAGTTCAAGGTTATACCAGGACCCGGCAAGACTATTTTTCCATTTGAAAAAAAGGTAGTTTTGCCCGGAACTATGCACGTCATCAAAAGAAAAGCTGCCTGATGTCTTTTCATAGAAGTTTGGGATATTGTCTGTACTTATAACGGAACTTCCTGTCAAAAAATCATAATCAAAAGAGCAAGCAAT
>CAZOBD010000207.1:0-6504 GCA_964577665.1 uncultured Hyphomicrobiales bacterium | reverse complement strand
TGTGCTTTTCTTTCAAAACTCTGTTTTGCATTAGCTCTCAAATAATCATCCCCTTTAGTGATTTTCCCTAATCATGGATGTTTCAGCCTTTCTTCTTTCTTTTTGTTCTCAGAGCGGCTGCACTTACAGTAAATCCAAGGTTAAAGAATTTACTATAATCCTTAGAAGCCTCAAGTCTCTTTTCAGCAATAAAACCTATCATTGCGGCGTTGTCCATGCAGTAATCCAAGTCAGGAGTAATAACTTTTATATTTGATTTCTCAGCTTCGATTTTCATTTTTTCCCTAAGGCGTGAGTTTGCGGACACACCCCCTGTAATAATTAGATATTTAGTACCGTACTTAATTGCTGCTCTTACGCTTTTTTGCACCGGCACATCTACTGCTGCTTCCTGAAAAGATGCGGCTATATCGCAAAGGTTCTGTCCCTCGGCACCGGAGGGAAACTTATCGTCAAGAAAATATTTAACGGATGTCTTCAAACCGGAAAAACTGAAATCGAAGTTGTCTTTTTTAAGCATTGAGCGGGGGAAATGATACTTTTTAGGATCTCCATTACGGGCAAGTTTGTCAATCTCGGGACCTCCCGGATAACTCAATCCAAGCATAGAAGCAGCCTTATCGAAAGCTTCTCCTGCTGCATCGTCTATTGTGGAGCCTAATATTTCATATTCATCATAAGATTTTACAAGGAAAAGGGATGTGTGTCCCCCGCTGACAACAAGGGATATAAACGGAAACTCGACAGAAGTATCCTGCAGGCAGCCGGAGTAAAGATGTCCTTCTATATGGTTTACCGGTACGAGCGGTTTACTGTACTTAACGGACAATCCTTTTGCAAAATTTGAACCGACAATAAGAGAACCGATGAGTCCCGGCTCGGAAGTAACGGCAAATGCGTCGATGTCTTCAATCTTCAACCCGGCAGAAGATAAAGCTTCTTCACATATTTTGGATACTGTTTTTACGTGGGCACGCGAGGCAAGTTCCGGCACGACGCCGCCATATTTCCCGTGAAAATGCTGGGATGAGATGATATTGCTCAAAGTATGCGAGTTTTCTATAACCGCCGCCGATGTTTCGTCGCAGGAGCTTTCTATGGCAAGTATTTTCATATTATGTTGATTTTTTATTCATTCTAACGAAAACAGAATAGAAATGTTTTGATTTAGCAAATTACCTTCATCTGTCGATCCCTCCCCAACCCTCCCTTACAAGTAAGGGAGGGATGAATTCCCCTCTTGAGAGGGTAAAAAGGTGTGTGTTCTCATACCGCTACAGATGTCCAATATCTGGCAGATGTTGGACATCATTTTCCGGTTCCTGTTTTGTCATTATGAACTTGTCCAAGGAACCTACGGATTGCATCCCCTCTTGAGAAGGGAAAAAGGGGTGTGTTCTCCCTAACGTGAGATTACGGCATTCCACTTCGCTTCAGCCGGAATGACATCCATGAATTCTCTGAATTCAAAAAAAATAATCATCCCCTTATGTATTTTTTCTAATCATGGATGTTTTGTTTAATAATATTTTATATATTCTTTCTATTAATTCATATATTACATTTTGAGTTTTGACATATTAGGTAAAAATCACATGGTATGCTGTCGATTAAAATATGACATCCGAATCATATTTAAAACGATAGAAGTTTATTCATCTTAATTTTATTTTTGTCTTAGTCATAATGAATTTTTTTTTGAATAATAACAGGATAGCTTACTAACCGAACAGATATAATAAACAGGTGAAAAATGGGTATAGTAAAGGAAAATTTTGAAAAACTGAAAGCCGAACTTCAAAGAGCGACCACTGATGCTGCCGGACACGGTAAAACTGTCATTCAGGTAGGCTCTGCGACCTGCGAGAAAGCGGCGGGTTCAGACGGGGTAAGGCGCGAATTTCAAAAGCTGATAAATGCTTCGGGGAGGGACGACATTATAATTCACCAAACCGGCTGTACCGGCAGGTGCAGTGAAGAGCCGATAGTAGGTGTTTTTCTTCCCGGCGGCATGGCTGTAAAATATGAACGGGTTACGATTGACAATGCACATCGTATTTTTCAGGGCCACGTGCTCGGCGGTCAGCCTTTGACCGAATTAATGCTTGATAAAACAACGGACACTCTTTATAAGCACGTTGTTATGATGTGCACTTCACCGGGCTGCCGCAATCAATATTATGAGCCTTGGGACGACATTTTCATGGAAAAAATAAAAAAGAAGAACTTTTCTCCGACGGATGTGCGGCTTATTCGCGGGGGATGCATAGGAATGTGCCATAAGGTGAAAATAAAAGAGCACGGCGTTATGATGGTTTATCCCGAAAACGTGATTTACCGCTTTCGGAGTGAAGAAGAGCTTGATGAAATAATACAGTCTCAGTTTGTTGAAAATAAAATCGCGAAACAGCATCTTGTCCATACCGATGCTCTGATTGAAGAGTATTTCAAGTTTTACGGGGATATTTCCTTTTTTAATAAGCAGACAAGGATTACTCTTCGCAACTGCGGAATAATTGATCCCGAAAGCTTGTCCGATTATATCCATGCCCGCGGATTCGAGGCTCTGGCAAATCTTCTTGATAGTAAAGAAAGAGAAAAAATAATCGACGAGATAACCGATTCCGGTCTGCGGGGCAGAGGCGGAGGCGGTTTTCCAACGGGCATTAAGTGGAAGAATACTTTAACTGTTTCAGACGATACTGTGAGGTATGTTATATGCAACGCCGATGAGGGAGACCCGGGTGCTTTTATGGACAGAAGCGCACTTGAAGGTGATCCGTTCAGCATCATTGAGGGTATGATTATCGGCGGGTATGCCATGAAAGCACAAAAGGGATTTTTCTATATACGTTGTGAATATCCGCTTGCAATCAGCAGAATTGAAAATGCAATACAGCAATGCCGCGAGAAAAATATTCTCGGTAAAAATATATTAGGTTCGGGTTTCGATTTTGATCTGGAGATAAGACTCGGCGCCGGAGCATTTGTCTGCGGGGAAGAAACCGCTCTGATTCACTCCATTGAAGGCAGACGCGGACAGCCAAGAATGAGGCCTCCGTATCCCTCGGAAGAAGGCTTGTGGGGACATCCGACCTGTATAAATAATGTTGAGACTTGGGCAAACGTGCCTGTTATAATGCTTTACGGTTCGGATTGGTTTTCAAGGATAGGCACGGAAGGCAGCCGTGGAACAAAAGTTTTTGCTTTAGCCGGTAAAGTCAACAACACCGGCCTCGTAGAAGTTCCGATGGGTACTACTCTCAGGGAAATAATATACGATATTGGCGGCGGAATACCCGACGGAAGAGAACTGAAAGCAGTGCAGACCGGAGGACCTTCGGGAGGCACTATACCTGCCGAAAAAATTGATACACCCGTCGATTATGAGTCTCTCAAGCAGATAGGCTCTATGATGGGTTCCGGCGGTATGATAGTGCTTGACGAAACGGACTGCATGGTTTCTACTGCAAAATATTTTCTTGAGTTTACTAAAGATGAATCCTGCGGAAAATGCCTGCCATGCCGTGAAGGCACAACCAGAATGCTTGAAATTTTGGAAAGGATTACCTCTGGAAAAGGCGAAATGGCTGACCTCGATAAACTGGAGCGCCTTTGCAGGATGATACAAAAATCCTCTCTTTGCGGTCTGGGACAATCTGCTCCCAATCCCATTTTAAGCGTATTGGAGCATTACAGGGAAGAATTTGAAATACATATTAATGAAAAAAGATGTCCAACGCAAAAATGTAAAGACCTTATTACATTCAAAATTGATCCCGACAAATGCACAGGCTGCACATTGTGCCAGCGGCGATGCCCTGTTTCTTGTATTCAGGGACTTCGCAAGCAGCCTCACAGAATTATTCAGGAGTTCTGCATAAAATGCGGTGAATGTTATGATTCATGTAATTTTGACGCTATTTTGAAAATTTAAATATAAAGAGCTAATTAGAATGAGAAAAATCATTCAAGGAGTTTTAAATAAATGAAGTACGTAAATGCTGTAATAGACGAAAATCCCGTTTCGGTACTGGAAGGAACAACAATAATGCAGGCGGCAGATTCCATAGGCGTTCATATACCGAGGCTCTGCTATCATCCTTTTCTTTCAAAAGAAGGCGCCTGCAGAATTTGTGTCGTTGAAGTTGAAGGCTGGCGAAACTATATCCCTGCCTGCGCCACAAAAATCCAAAACGGTATGGTGATAAAAACAAACTCGCCGGATATACGCAGAACAAGAAGAGACCTGATTGAGCTTCTGCTTGACAACCATCCGAGAGAGTGTCAGACATGTGTCCGCGACGGAAACTGCGAATTGCAGAACCTTGCTTATACCTTAGGTGTCCGCGAAAGACTTTTTGAAGGAGCAAGAAAACGCTATCCTATCGAAAATTCGAGTGATGCGGTTATCCGCGATCCGGAAAAGTGCATTTTATGCGCCAGATGCGTAAGAGTATGCTCGGAAATTCAGGGTGTACATAACCTAAGCCAGATAGGCAGAGGATTTAATACACGAGTAACACCTGCTTTTGAAGCAAATATGGATGATTCCGTATGTATAAAATGCGGACAGTGTATAAACGTATGTCCCACGGCTGCTTTCATCGAGCAGGATTCTACGGAAGAAGTTTGGGAAGCCCTTGCAGATCCCAAAAAACACGTTGTAGTTCAGACTGCGCCTGCTATACGCGCCGCCATCGGAGAAGGCTTCGATATGCCCGCAGGTACAAATGCCGAGGGCAAATGTGTTTTTGCATTAAGGAGGCTTGGCTTCGATACTGTTTTCGATACAAACTTTGCGGCGGATTTAACGATTGTCGAAGAGGCAAACGAGTTTCTGCAAAGATTCGAGAAAAACGAGAATCTTCCTATCATTACATCCTGTTCGCCGGGCTGGATAAAATTTTTGGAGCATTTCTATCCCGAGTTAATCCCTCATGCTTCTACGTGCCGATCTCCCATGTCTATGCTTTCTGTCTTAACTAAAACATACTTTGCCGAAAAGTATAAGAAAAAGATGGAGGATATATATATGGTCGCAGTCATGCCCTGCGTAGCAAAAAAATTTGAGGCTAAAAGACCCGAGCACAAAATGAAAAACGGCGTTCCTTACACAGATGCAGTAATTACAACAAGAGAACTTATCTGGATGATAAAGGCTTACGGCATTGACTTTTTGAATCTGCCGGATGACGATTTCGATAAACCCTTAGGATTTTCAACCGGAGCGGGGGATATTTTCGGCTCAACAGGCGGAGTAATGGAAGCAACCTTGAGAACTGCTTATGATAAATTAACAGGCGGAAAGGCTCTGAAATCACTTGATTATACAATGGTCCGCGGGGTGGAAGGCTTAAGGGAGGCATCTGTTGAAATTAACGGTACTGCTTTGAACGTAGCGGTAGCAAACGGCTTGGAAAATGCAAAAACAATTCTGGAAAGAGTGAAAAAAGGCGATAAGCAGTATCACATAATTGAAATTATGGCTTGCCCGGGCGGATGTGTTGCCGGTGGCGGGCAGCCTTTGAAACACGCTGAGAAATATGTTTATCCTCTTGACAAAGAATTAATCAGAAAACGCCAGCAGGCTCTTTACAGCATAGATTCAGCTAAAAAAGTACGCAAATCACATGAAAACCCCTATATTTTGAAATTATATGAGGAATTTCTGGAAGAACCCGGCAGTAAAATTGCCCATGAGCTTCTCCATACAACATATCATGCAAGATTACCGAAAGGAATTAAATAATGTGTGCTAATACAGAAATACAGACAGAATACACTCTGGCAAAAGACATTTTAAATTATATTGACGAGTGCAGCCGCATGGAACATTCCGAAAGCTATCTCATAGCGGTGATGCACAAAGTTCAAAAGCGTTACGGCTATCTTTCTGAAAAACACATTGACGAAATAGCCCATCTTTTGCAAGTGCCTACCTCAACGGTTTATGGTGTAGCTACTTTCTACCACTTTTTCCGGCTTAGACCGAGAGGCAAGTATGCGGTTTCTATATGCCTCGGCACTGCCTGTTTCGTTAAAGGAGCAAACCTTGTGCTCGATAAATTCAAAACCGAACTCGGCATTGAAATAGGTGAAACTACCTCCGACGGGCTCTTTTCACTGGAGGGAACGCGCTGCCTCGGAGTCTGCGCCCTTGCTCCGGTGGTTACAATCAATGAGCAGGTTTACAGCAACGTTACACCCGGAAGGGTGATTGAAATATTAAATGAACTGAAGGCAAAGGCCAAAGTTAGGTGAAACAAACATGATTAAGGAAAACACCCAAAGTAATGTTTATTTAAACAAGATGTCCGACACCTTCTAGGTGTCCGACATCTGAAAAGCAAAATTTTCCCCTCTTGAGAGGGGATTAAGGGGTGTGTTCCTCATACGTGAGATTGCTTGGGCAAGTGCGGAATGACATGATTCAAAAAAAAAAGATGAAAAACCGGAAGAGACCCCACCCCGGCCCTCCCCAAGGGGAGGGAGCAAGATCAT
>CAZOBD010000206.1:0-6614 GCA_964577665.1 uncultured Hyphomicrobiales bacterium | reverse complement strand
TCCCCTCTTGGGGAGGGGATATTCATCCGTGAGATTCCGCATCAAGTGCGGAATGACAAATTGATATGTCATTGCGAGCAACGCGAAGCAATCTCTAAAAAATCTTCAGATGGTTAGAGATTGCTTCGTCGCTTCGCTCCTCGCAATGACGTAAAAGTAGGAGCAAAAAGATGTCCAACATCTTCAAGATGTTGGACATCTGAAGCGGAAAGAAAAAATAATCAGTTGATAATCATGTTTGTAAAAATCATTTTGATAATTGCTTATGAATGTATCAAAACATATTCCTCTTGATTATAAAAAGCCTTCATCGGCAGAATTGGCAGAGAAATCGCGTTCTTTTCTGGAACTGATGCGTAAAAGACGGTCAGTGAGGCATTTCTCTGAAGAAGAAATCCCATTCGAGGTGATTAAAAATATTGTGAAAACTGCTCTGCCGGCGCCTTCGGGTGCAAACAGGCAGCCATGGAAATTTGTAATTGTGCGCGATGCCGATACGAAGCGGAAAATAAGGACAGCGGCAGAAGCAGCAGAAAAACTGAACTATGAAAAACGCTTTCCTCCGGAGATGAAGGAAGATTTAAAAGCTTTAAAAACCGGCTGGAAGAAGGAATTTCTGGAAACGGCGCCTGTGTTAATAGCCGTATTTAAGGAAAAATACCGGTTGAGAGAAGGCAAAAAAGAAAAAACTTATTACGCGGCTGAATCTACGGGTATAGCCTGCGGTTTTTTAATTGCAGCGATACATAACGCAGGTCTGGTTACGCTTCCTTATACTCCGGCACCTGCGAAATTCATAACAGAAATTCTCAAAAGACCTGAGAATGAATCGCCGTTTATTTTATTTCCCGTCGGGTATCCGGCTGAAGGCGCTGAAGTACCTGAATTGGAAAAGGGGACCTTTGAAGAAAAGGCTGTGCTTGTTTAATAAATTATTTTATATATTTATTCTTTTTAGATGTCCGGAAGCGTAAAGATTTTTGACATCTGTTTTTGAATCATATTTATTTTAATTATTTCTTCATTTATCCTTAAATTGCATATAACATTAGTTGCTAAATATCAAAAAAATATATGGTGTCAGATAAGAGCAGGGAATCATTTTCACTAATAAAAGGCTTAGGGCTTTACACAACCGTTGCAATAGTTGTAGGAGCTATGATAGGCTCAGGCATTTTTAAAAAACCTGCGGTAATGGCAGAGCATCTGGGCTCGCCCGAATGGATGCTTGCAATATGGATAATAGCAGGTCTGGTAACATTGACCGGAGCGCTGACAAACGCCGAAATAGCCGGAATGATAACCGAAACCGGCGGGCAGTATGAGTATTTTCGCGTAATGTACGGCGATTTTGTGGCTTATCTTTACGGATGGGCAATTTTTGCTATTATACAGACAGGCTCTATTGCTTCTATCACTTATGTCTTTTCTCATTATACCGAGCATTTTTTTTATCTTCCCCACCTGCCCCCTGAAATAGTAGAAAAAGGCAAAGTGTTCATACCATATATCGGAACAATAAATTTTCTTGAAAATGCCGGAAGAAAACTTCTGACAATTTCGGTAATTGCTTTTTTAACCTTAGTTAATTATTTCGGAGTGGCTTACGGCGGAAGAGTGTCTGCTTTTTTTACCACTATGAAGATACTTGCCATAATGATCATCGTAGTGCTCGGTTTCGCACTGGGAAACGGCGACACCGCACATTTTACGCAGGATTCTCCCGCTTTTGATGCTGCTTCTGCCGGACTCATTTCAGGCATAGCCGCCGCTCTTGCCGCAGCTTTCTGGTCTTATGACGGATGGAACAACGTTACATATCTTTCAGGGGAGATTAAACAGCCTCAGAAAACTCTTCCGAAAGCTCTATTTCTGGGAACGGTAATAGTTATCGCAGTTTACCTTGTTATTAATCTTGCTTTTCTTTATATAGTACCCGCAGAAGAAATGGCAGGCTCGGAGCGTATAGCATCCGATGCGGCTCAAAAAGCCATAGGCAGCTTCGGAGCCGGCATTGTTGCAGCAGCGGTAATGATTTCCACATTTGGTACTTCCAACGGAACGATAATGGCAAGCGCAAGGGTGTATTTCAAGATGTCGCAGCGCAATATGTTTTTCAGCGCCATAGGCAAAGTGCATCCTAAACACAGAACCCCTGCAAATTCTCTTATGCTTCAGCTCGCTTGGACTGCTCTACTGGTAATAACGGGTACATTTGATATTTTAACCGACATGCTCATATTCGTAAGCTGGATATTCTATGCTGCAGGCGCTTACGGCGTTTTTGTGCTGAGAAAAAAAATGCCGGATACCCATAGACCCTATAAAGTTATAGGCTATCCTTACCTGCCTGCAATTTTTGTTGTATTTGCACTTGCATATGTGGTATTTACTTTATATAATGATATTAGCAATTTTGCAGAAGGCAAAACGGAATTAATAAATTCTGTTTTCGGCTTATTGCTCGTTGCGCTGGGAATACCGCTTTATCTTTACTTCAGGATGCGGGATAAAGCGGGCAGCGGCGGCATTTGACAAAAAACTCCATTTTATTAATACATTTAAGAGGTAGAAGATGGCGTCAGAAATTTTGAACCTTCATCCCGACACACCCGAACTCCGCAAGATTGATAAAGTTGTGGATGCCTTAAAGCAGGGCGCAGTGGCGCTTTATCCCACCGATACCGGATTTTCCCTCGGCTGTGCCCTTGGAAACAAAGAAGGCATTAGCCGTATCAGAAGAATACGCAATCTGCCTGATACTTCTTTCCTTACTTTTCTTTGCGCTTCTCTTTCCAATATTTCAGAATTTGCAAAGGTCAGCAACAAAGCCTACCGTACGATAAAGGCGCTTATACCGGGACCTTTTACTTTTATTTTACCGGCTTCAAAAAATGTTCCCCGCTATGCCCAAAATCCCAAACGCAAAACTGCCGGTATCCGAGTGCCAGACCATGTACTTTCACAGCTGTTGCTAATGAAGCTCGGTTCGCCGATCATTTCCATTTCAGCAAAAAAGTCTGATGTGGAAATCGCACCCGAACCAGAGGAAACCATCGAGGCGTTCGCACCGCAGGTAGATATAGCAGTCCGCTCCGAACGTTACTTTTTTACGGGGGAGTCAACTATAATCGACATGACAAATGAAGAATTTTCAGTTATAAGGCACGGGGCAGGTATTACGAAAGTGCTCGAATTCGTTGATTTTGAAGAAGATTAATAATTAAGGACAATATGAAAGAAGCTGTTCTTTATAAAATGCTTCCCGAAAAATCCGGCGAAAAAATACTTCGCTGCGTATTATGCGCTCACTACTGTCAGATAAAACCGCATGATTTCGGAGAGTGCAAAATAAGACAAAACCTTGACGGAACACTTTTTACACGCACATGGGGCATGGTTGAAGGTCTTGCAATAGACCCCATAGAAAAAAAGCCTTTTTTTCATTTTAAGCCCGGAACTAAAGCTCTGTCATTCGGTACGCCGGGCTGTAATTTTATGTGTGCAAACTGCCAGAATTGCGACCTTTCCCAGGCATTTTACGAAAACACCGCAAGAGCGCGTCCCGGCAGCCAAATCAAACCGGAATCAATTGCCGATGCCGCATCCCGGTACAAAGCTGACGGTATTGCTTATACTTATTCCGAACCTACCATTTTTTTTGAAATGGTGCGGGATACCGTACATGCTTGCAGAAATAACGAAATGACTAAGGATTTGTATCATGTTTTCATTTCAAACGGATATTTCAGCAAGGAAATGCTCGATATGGTCCGGAAAGAAAAACTGCTCGATGCAATGAATATCGACCTGAAATTTATGGATGACGAAAAATATCAAAGAATGACCGGAGGAAGACTCGCCCCGGTTTTGAAATCTATAGAGCGTGTAAATGAAATTGAGGATATTCACCTTGAGATAATCAATCTGGTCATCCCCGGAGAAAACGATTCTGATGATGATTTGAAAAAAACTGCTGATTACCTTGCCGGAGTATCCGTAGAAATCCCGCTTCATTTCAGCAGATTTTATCCGAGAAACAAAATGGAAGATTCCGCACCTACCCCGCCGGAGCGCCTTGGAAGAGCGGTAGAGATTGCAAAAGATGCCGGCATGAAGTATGTTTTTATCGGCAATACCAATCTGCAGGGCGCCGAAGATACACACTGCCCAAACTGCGGGGAACTGCTGATTTCACGCTCTTACTACGGATTAACGAAAAATGTTTTCCGGGAAAATAAATCACCGCACTGCCCCGTTTGCAGTGAAAAAATAAATATAGTTTTGTAGAACTTTTTTAAATAACTATGAAAACATTTAAAGCTGTCTTCATGCTTGCTTGCCTGAGCATTTGTCTTGTTTTTGCGGCAACACCCGCAGAAGAAGAATACTCCCATGAAAAATCTCTTATTCCACTTGCCAAAGGTAACGAGTGGACTTACCGTTTTGATTATTTCTTCAGATATGATTCTGCAGGTGTGAAAATGCCCGTAACGCCCGAAAACAGGGAATATTCCTTAAAAATTCAAGAAGTATTGAAACTCGAAGATATTCAGGACGATGAAGATTCGACTGACTTTTATGTTATTTCCGATTCGGTAATAAACGAAGACGAAGAAAGAATACTATATGGATATATAATAAGCCCCGGCGGTATAAGCTATATCAGACTTGAATGGGAAGACGAAGACGATTATGATGAAGAATATCTCCGTTTTTTCCCTTACAGTCCCAGTGAAAATGTTGTAAAGGAAGATGATAATGACAGATTCTACTGGAAGCCTTTTATGTTTCCTGTGGCAACACCTTCGGGCACTTTTAACTGCTACCGAGCCGCCGCCGATGATGCCTATGAGTATTACTGTCCGGGAGTGGGACTGGTAATGCGGGAAGAAGTATTCATTCACAATACAAAGAAACCAAGCATTATCCTTAAGCATTACCGGACAGCATCTGACAGTACTCGTTGAAGTCATTTTCTGCCTGAGATTCTTAAAAACTCTAAAGCTGCATCAGCCGCCTTCACTCCGCTTAGCGCTGCTCCTTCAATTGTTGCGGGAAGCCCTGTATCTGTCCAGTCGCCGGCAAGAGCCAGATTATTTATAAATGTTTTTTGCAGCGGGCGTGCCGCATCCGTAACCGGATCTATCAAAGGAGTAGCTTTTTTATCCTTAATCACTTTCCACTCGAGCAGTTTTGCTTTTGACATCTCCGGGAAAAAATCATTCAGTTCATCTATGCACATTTCCAATATCTCCTTGCTTGTCTTTTCCATCAGTTCATCAGCCGCGCTTATTGTTATTGTATAATGCCCGGGATATTTTTCTTCACGTCCTGAGGATTTATTTATAAGTTTGCGGCGGTTGAAAATCCACTGCAGAGGACTGCCGATAAAACCGGCGAAATCATCATCTGAAAATTCTCGGTCGAACCAAAGATAAACAGAAATAATCGGTGAATAACGGATTCGCTGAAGATGTGAGAATTCCTGCTGTATTCTTTCCGGAAGCGCCGGAAGGAGTCTTTCAGGCTTCAGCGCCGATATATAATAATCTGCTTTTATTTCGGTGCCGTCATTTAAAATAGCAGCCAGTACTTCATTTTCTCTCATTGAAAAAGCCTCAAGGGATTTTCCGAACAGGACTATACCGTTTCTGCTCCGTAAATATTCTGCAGCAGGCTGGAGAAGATTAGAAAGTGAAGTTTGAGGAAATACCAGCGATGCCCGCTCCGTATCTGAAAAAAATGCTTCTTTTAATACTTTTATCAGAAGGTTAGACGATATTTTATCGGGAGCGCCGTTGCATACGGCAATAACAAGAGGCTCCCAAAACCGTTGTAAAATATCCGTTCCCTGATTTTCCCTTTTCAGAAGCTCTTCTGCGGTTAAATTACTATTTTTGATATAGCCCAAAAGTATCTTAAGAAAAAAAGCCAGAGCCGCTGACTTCGACTTAAAGCTGACCTTCTTTAAATTGAACAGGGCTGCCGCCATTCCTGCCTTACCGGGCAAATGAGAAGAGTCCAGAGTGTAGGAGCCGGCATTTTTTTCGTAGAATTTTACTTTTAAATGTTTCTGAAAAGCAAGATAATTATCAGTTTTTAGCTCTCTGAGCATTTCAAAGAAATTATCGTAAGCTCCCGCAAAGATATGCTGTCCGTTATCAATGCTTTCGCCCGTTTTTTTATCATAGACAGAGTATGCTCTGCCGCCCGGGAAACTGCGTTTTTCGGCAAGTATTACCTGCAATCCCGCACCCGCCAGCTTAACTGATGCAGCTAAACCGGCAATGCCCGCACCTGCTGTGAAAATCTTTTTCATCTGTTTATATTTGATCTCTCCCCAACCCTCCCTTACAAGTAAGGAAGGGAGAAATTCCCCTCCCCAAGAGGGGATTAAGGGGTGTGTTCCTCATACGTGAGATTCTGAAAAAGTTCAGAATGACTTTTCGCATCTCATTTCCAAACTCCGATTTGGGAATGTGCTTTTCTTTCAAAACTCTGTTTTGGATTAACTCTGAAATAATCATCTCCTTGGGTGATTTCCTTAATCATGGTCGTTTCATCTGTTTATTTTAAGCCCCACCCTCACCCTCCCCAAGGGGAGGGCTGGG
>CAZOBD010000205.1:0-6627 GCA_964577665.1 uncultured Hyphomicrobiales bacterium | reverse complement strand
GGTATAAAATCATTTCTTGTTTTACTTTCAAGCAAGTATTTTTCAAATTTAACCTTTAATTCTGCATATAAAGATACAGGATTTAATGGAGATTCTTCATTTAAAAAACCATCGCCGTCCATTTTCCCATAGTTGCTACAAGTAGAAGCAAAAACGAATCTTTTAATATTTGGATTTTCTTGAGAAATGTCATAGATATGCTTAGTTGAATCCCAATTAATTTCTCTGGCAAGTTCAGGTTGTTTTGAACATGCAGGATCACCGACAATAGCAGCAAGATGAACAACTGAATCAGCCCTCTTAAGAGTATCATTAACTAATTCTTTGTCTCTAACATCACCATTGATAAAACTAAAATTTGGATGATTATAAATTGATACTAAAGATTCACCCCCGAACATCAAGCTATCTAATCCAATAACATCATATCCTTTTCTAAGAAGGATACGAGCAACTATTGATCCGATATAACCTGCAACACCTGTAATTAGTATTTTACTCATTTTTCTCCTTTTATAAATAGTGTCATATATCTTACAAATGCTTTAACATCATAGCCCTTTTCCACCAACAGTTCAGTTAGATGAGAACCAATGAAGCCAGCAGCACCGGTTACTAAAATTTTTTCCATTAATCATTTCCCTTCAAAATGCTCTTTATAAACATCCTGTGCTTTATTATAATCATCAACTCTACCAATATCAAGCCAGTATTCCTTAATATCGTATTTTGCTATTTTTTTACCCATAGCAATCATCTTTTTAATTAATGTGTCCATTCCAAAATATTCATTATCAGGTATCAGCTCAAAAACTGGAGGTTTAAAAACATATACACCAGCTAGAATATTCATTTTTATGTCTGGCTTTTCCTGTATATCCGTTACATAATCGCCAACAGATTCAATATTTCCAAAAGCAAAAGGAGTGATAAATTCTTTAGTTGTGATAACCAAATCTGCATCTTTTGCAATAGCAAATTCATAGAACTTTCTGTAATCCAATAAAGTCAAAATATCACCATTCATCACAATAAATGGTTCGGAAAGATTATCTTGCAATAGCTTTACTGGACCTGCAGTACCAAGTGGCTTATCCTCTTTTGAAATAGTCAGCTTAACGCCGTACTTCGAGCCATTTCCAAAAAAATTTTCAATATACTCTGATTTATAATTAGTAGCCAGATAAATCTCATCAAAGCCATATTTTTTGAGATGCTCAATCTGTATCTCCAGAACTGCTTTTTCACCGATAGGAAGAAGTGGCTTTGGTATTATTTCTGTGAAGGGTCTAAGGCGTGTGCCGAGACCGCCTGATAGTATTATTGCTTGCATTATTAAATTATATTATTAGTAAAACTTCACCGTTTCCTCTAATCCCTCTTTAAAATCTGCAACTACTTTAAAATCCAACTCCTCTTTTATTTTTTCAATTCCTGCGAGAGAATGTTTAACATCGCCTGGACGATCTTTTTCAAAAATAGGTTCAATCTTCTTTCCAGTAATTTGATTAATTCTATTAACCAATCACCGCAGCCTACATTATAAACGTTTCCGGGGGCTTTCTCTGCTATGCAAGCAAGAATATTTGCCTGCACATTATTCTCAACATAGGTAAAATCACGTGACTGAAGGCCGTCGCCATAAATTATCGGCTGCTTATCATTGAGAATTGCTTTGATAAATTTAGGAATAACGGCGCTATAGCGAGACGACGGGTCCTGATTTGGTCCAAACACATTGAAATACCTCAAGGAAACAGTTTCAAGCCCATAAAGCCAATAATATGTTTGACAATAACGCTCGCTTGCATACTTTGTAACGGCATAAGGTGAAAGAGGGTTCACAGGCATTTCTTCAACTTTTGGAAGAGTTTCAGAGTTTCCGTAAACAGACGAAGATGATGCATAAACAAAGCGTTTTATACCAAATTCTTTGGCGGCTTCCAATAAATTGAGCGTACCAAGGATATTTACATCATTTGAAGTGATTGGATCTGCTATTGATCGCGGCACGGAAGGCAGAGCTCCCTGATGCAATACAAATTCACATCCTTTTACGGCATCTCTGCAAATATGAAAACTGCGCATATCGCCTTCATAAAGAGAAAAATCCTTATTTCCTCTAAAAGGAATAAGATTTTCCCTCTTACCTGTAGAAAAATTATCAAGCACTCGGACTTTATTGCCAAGTTCGAGCAAGCGTTTAACAAGATTTGAGCCGATAAAACCGGCTCCGCCAGTAACGAGGATGGTTGAGTTATTTAGCATTTTTCTTTGTGAAAATTATTAATCTTCTATTGTTGAAAACCGTATCTAATGTTCTTTCAGTGTTAGATGGTAAAATAGGATTTATTATATTAAAAATCTGATTTTTCATTAATAGTCTTTCTTCTTTTCGTCTTTGATTTCTATTGTCAAAAACTATAATAGTTCTATCTGCCTTTTTAATATAGTTAGTGTCAATTACTTTACTTGATTTTATTGATGTTACATTACAATTATCATTGCTTAAACGAACATAAGCAGACAAATTTTTGTTTAATGAGTATTTTTTCAATAGATAATTTGGAATACATTGTTTGCATTCTTCATCAATAAAGCCAAGAAGATACAACTCAACATTATATGTATAAATATTCAAATCTGGCTTAATATATTCCGAAATTTTCTCATAAAATTCAATATTATCATCATTGTGTTTATTGTGAAGATACCCTTGAGCAAAATCAGCTTTGAAATAAGCATATATTGCAGTAGAAAAGCTGAAGAAAGAAAAGAATAAGAAAATACATATAGTAAAATATTTCCTTTGAACTTCTTTTTTAAAATTTATTAATACTAAAGATATCAATAAGGCGAAGTAAACAAAATAAGCTATTGCCTTAATTAAATGACTATGTGGTTCAATGGCAATAGAATAAATAGTAACAGGAATAGAAAATAATATTCCGATTAAAATAAAAATACTTTTATTTCTACTATCTTTAATTAAAAGAAAAAGAAAAATCACAATAGCGGGAATAGTAGGCATTAAATACCTGCCATAACTATTTAAAAAAATGTAAACAAGTAAGTTGAAAATCAAGTAGAAGGATATAAAAAGCAAAGATTTATCCGAAATTATTCTACGCCAAAATGCTATTACTGAAACTACACTTAAAGCAACGAAAACAAAAGGAATTGATATAAAAGTAAATGTTCGATGGGAAGCTAACTTATGAAAGTAAGCCATCAGATAATTGAAGATAGTGTTCTTTGGCACCTTTTTATTTGTTTCTTTATCTTCGGTCTTCTTCACGTCGGTCTTCTTCACGTCGGTCTTCTTCACGTCGGGTTTCTTCATGTCGGTCTTCTTCATGTCGGGTTTCTTTATGTCGGGTTTCTTCATGTCGGGTTTCTTTATGTCGGGTTTCTTTATGTCGGGTTTCTTCATGTCGGTCTTAGTTAAAAATTTTTGTTCTGCATGCATATCCCTTGTTGCAAATTCAGGTCGTGCCATTCTAATTACTCTGCTCAAATAGTTATTTGAAGTTGAATTTAACCCAATAACTGATGCTAAGCTATAATCGTATGGAATTATTGTAGTTCCGAACATTAAATAAAACCAAACAACAGAAGGAAGTATAATCTTCAAGTTAGACTTTAATAATTCTAAATAATATTTAAAAGTATTAATTCTATAATCAATAGAAAAAAAGACCCATAAGAGCAGAGGAGGAAGAGTGAGAAAAAAGACATAACTTTTTGAGTTCAATATCAATAAAAGACTAATGCCAACCATCCATAGTGATTTGTTATAAGATATTAAATAGATTAGTAGAACTATTGCAAAAACAGCAGGAATATCTCTTGCAAATGTAGGAGCTTCAAATATCATCCTATAAGTTGTTATAAAAAATATTGTTGCTGTTGCTGACCAAGAATAGCTATCAAGATATTTTTTGAAAATATGAAATGATAAATAGACAGTCATACTAGCAATAAGCAAATTGAATAAAGTAGCTACATAAATATTAGGTCCTGCTAAAGTAAATAAAATAGCTGGAAATAGTTTAAACAAAAACCCATGCCAGCCAGACGCTATTGGATCTTTCAAGGATTCTAAATTTACTATACTATAGTATATATCAGTTACTCCCTTAAGATATAAAGTTTCATCTGAAGCGCTATGTGATACAAATCGAAAGAATATAGATAGCATTGAGATTATAGTAAAATACAAAAGTGCGATAACTATTGGGTAGTGCTTTTTGCTTGCTTCTAAAATACTTTTTATTTTATTAATCACTTTCATTTTTCTTTTATCTTCAATAAAACATTTTGAAAATTATTAATCATAATATCTGAAGTAAATCTATCTTTATATGTTCTGAGCGCATTTTCAGAATACTTTTTTAGTTCGCTTTTATTATTATGAAAAAACAGAATTGCATCTGTAAGTTCCGTTGGACTAGAGTGTTTAATCAAAATCCCATTCACACCATTACTTAATATCTCTTTTGTTCCGCCATTATCAGTAGCTATCACTGGAGTGCCGCATGCAAATGATTCCAAAACGGTATTCGGTATACCTTCGCCATGATGGGATGAAGAAATTAGAATATTCAGGTCTGCTGCCTTTAAATAAAGCATTGGGTATTTGCTCATACCTGCAAAAATAATTTTATCATATATACCAATACTTCTAGCATAATTTCTGTTTTCTTCTGATTGCGTTCCTTCACCAACAACCAAAAATTGCAATTCTTTTGTTTTAGTAATGCACTCTTTTACTGCATTGAAAAATGTTATATGATCCTTTCTCTTATCTTGCTTGGCTACAAAAGAAACAATGAAGCTATTTTTATCCAGATTTAATTCATTTCTTAATTCAATTTGCGTCTGTCTTGGTATTCGCTTTTCATTAAGTCCATTATTTATAATGTACCTATTATTATTTAGAAACTGATGGTAAGTTTTCAAACCTGCTTCAGAGTTTGCTGCAACAATTTTAAAATATTTATATAAAAATCTTTTAATCTTTAAATATTTACTAAAATAAATAGGAGCATCACGAATAGTATAATTTATCAATATCGGTTGATTCTTAAAAAAAAGGCTAGATACAACATATAAATAACTCATTTCAATAGAAAAAGATATAACAAAATCGGGTTTGAAGCTGTTAACGACACTAATAATTGTTTTTATATATTTAATTGCATTGATATAATCTTTAAATTTGTAACCTTTCCAATTTGAATTTATGATATTGCATCTATCTTTATCAATTAATTCATGATAATAACCGAGGTTTTCTTTAATAACTAATTTCTGTTGATACTTTTTGTCATCCAAATTATTAATTAATTCAACTAATTGGCGTTCTTTGCCACCAACCGCAAATCCGCCAATGATATAGAGAATTTTAGTTGTCTTCATTTAACAATTGATAATATATATTTTCAAATCTTTGAGAAATATTATTAATATCAAAGTTAGTTTTAGAATATTCTCTAGCGGCTGCTCTATATTTTGTTAATTCACCAAAGTTGCTAATTACATATAACAATTTTTCAGTTAAATCATCTGCTGATGCTTTTTTAAATTTAACAATGAATTTGTGCTCTTCATTAAACTCTGTATAGCAAGGTAGATCAGACACTACACAAATGCATTTGGACGATAATGCTTCCATAACAGAAACGGGCCATCCTTCGCTTAGACTTGGTAATACAAAGATGTCAGTTTTTTTTAAATATTCTGGAACTTTTTCATTAGGTACAACACCTTCAAAATCTATATAACTTAAAATTCTCATGTTTTTAACTAAGTCTATATTATCTTTATTATAATGTCCAACAACAGTAAGATGAAAATCTATATTATAGCTTTCTAATTTTTTTAGTGAAGTAGCTAAGTAAACAAAACCTTTGACTTTTGTTGAAATTCTACCTAAAGTCATTATTTCTATTGGCTTGTCATCTGTAAATCTTAACTTTGTATTGTTATCATTAAAAAGTGATGTATCTATCCCCATTGGAATTCTATAAATATTTTTTTTTATATTCCATTTCTCTAATTTACTTTTAATCTGAAAATCAGTAACAGTAATAATATTATATTTTGAGATTATATATTTTTTTAATCTATTCATAAATATATTATCGAAAATCCAGAAATCAGGACCGTGAATAGTAAGAATCATTTTTATTTTATTATTAAAAAACAGTTTATACAATACACAAGATAACCCACTAGGATAAATCCAATGTGCATTAATTAAATAAATTTTCTCTCTTTTTACAATTCTTTTAATTTCTTTAACTTGTTGAAATATTAGATAAGGGATAAATATTGCTTTATATGGTTTTCTTCTTAATCCCTCTACAAAACCTGTCCTTTTTCTAAAAGATTGATTTGAAATACATATTTTTCTGAAGGGTGTCTGCTTGAAACGAAAAATTCTTATATTATCCTCATAGTCAGCAAATTTCAATCCGTCACTATAAGGTTTTATTACAGAAAAGTTGAAATATTTAACCAGTATATCAAGAATACGTTTAATAAAAGTACTATATGTTGAACTGACAATTAAAACATTTCTCTCATGTAGTTCATTATGTAGTTGTTTTTTCATTTATTTTT
>CAZOBD010000204.1:0-6671 GCA_964577665.1 uncultured Hyphomicrobiales bacterium | reverse complement strand
GCAAGAACGTTGAATACCCTCCCTTTGGGGAGGGTTAGGGTGGGGCTAAAAATAATCAGATGAAAAAGTGGCTATTAGCGGTAATATATAATTCATAATATAGGAGAAAATATGAAAAAAAGTTTTGGAAAGAAAGCGGTACTTTATCAGCATCCCGCCTTGGTGATAGGCAGCTACGGCATCGACGGGAGACCAAACATCATGACTGCCTCATGGGGTGGAATCTGCGCCAGCCAGCCTCCCTGCGTTACCGTTTCCATCAGAAAATCAAGACACTCTTACGAAGGTATTATGAAAAACCGGGCATATTCCGTAAATATTCCTTCCGTTAAGTATATCGAGGAAACTGACATAGCAGGCACTTGGTCGGGCAAAGACCACGACAAATTTGAAGAATTAGGGCTGACTCCGTTGAAATGCCCTGATGTAAATGCTCCTTATGTAAAAGAATTTCCCGTCGTGCTGAGCTGTTCCCTTGTTAATACGGTTGAAGCAGGCTCGCATACTATGTTCATAGGTGAGATAACTGATTTCCTGGCAGACAGCGAACTCAGCGGTGAAAACGGTATGCCTGAAATCGAAAAAGTTGATACTTTTATATACGATACTGCCAGTCACCATTATTACTCGATCGGCGAGCGGCTTATCAGAGGATATTCTGCTGCCAAGAGCAAGTAGCGTAAAATCATGTCTTTTGTTTTTTCTTCTTTGCTGCCGGGAAAAGAATGTTGTTAAGTATCAGCCTGTAGCCGGGAGAATTTTTATGAAGCTGGAGTTCTGTCGGCGGATCGCCTACGAAATGGCGGTAGTCTTCCGGATCGTGCCCGGCGTAAAAAGTGAAAAATCCTTTGCCGAAGTTGCCGTGTATGTATTTAACTTCATCTGTGCCTTCGCGTTCGCCCATAATAATTACATGCTTTTTAATGAATTTTTTATGAAAAGCGGTGGTCTGCCCCATAAATCCGCTTATTACGTTTGCATGATTTTGAGTTAGCATCGTCGGCACGGGATCGTACTTTGCCGAAAATTCAAACAATGTGAAGTAATCAACTTCCGGACGGTGCGTGTGGTTGGGCGTAATATCCAGCTCCGAAAATTCATACATATACGGGTCCATTATCAGCTTGAAATTTTCAAATGCAAAGCAGGCGTCGTAATTCAGCTTTTCGTTTGCTTGAGGGTCTGCCGGATCGCCGTCGTAAATGTTGGCGCAGATGTCTATGTTCATAGCTGCAAGTGTAATGTCAAAGGTGTCCGTAGCGCTGCACATTGCAAACAAAAACCCTCCGGAAGATACATACTCCCGTACTTTCAGCACAACATCCTTTTTCATTTCCGAAACTTTCTTGTAGCCGAGTTTTTTTGCCAAATTTTCGTTGCGGGTAACCTGCTCTATGTACCAAGGGGTGTTTGCATAAGAGCGGTAAAACTTGCCGTACTGCCCCGTGAAGTCTTCGTGGTGGAGATGCACCCAGTCGTACTGCTCCAGTTTGCCTGCAAGAACTTCTTCGTCCCAAAGAAGGTCATAAGGCACTTCTGCATATTCCAGCGCCATGAGGACTGCGTCATCCCAAGGCTGGGTTCCCGGTGTAGCATAGACGGCTATTTTAGGAGCTTTTTCAAGGCGGATGACTTCTGTGTTGTTGTCTTCGCTCTGGACATGGGCATATATTTCTGCCGCCTGCGAACCGCTTATGTTTTCGAATGATACGCCGCGTATTCTTAGCTCTTGGGCAAGTATTTCTTCGTAATCAAACATAAACGAGCCGCCCCGGTAATTTAAAAGCCAGTCGCCGTCCCTGCCCTTATCCAAAAACCAATATGCAGCGCCGTAAGACTTAAGATGGTCGGTTTGTGATAAGTCCATGGGAATTAATATTTTCTGCGCAAAAAGCTGACCGGCGAAAAACATTACGGTTAGATATATCAGTATCTTTATTGTTTTCATTATGACTGCCCTTTATATTTTCTTAATTTTGTGTTTTATGAATGTTCTATTTGCCAAATTCCAATTTGGAAATGCTTCTTTTATGCGAAACTGAGTTTTGTTTTGTTTCTCCTTTCCAAAATCGGAGTTTGAAAAGATGATTTTATAATCTAAGTTTAGTATTCTGAAATAAAACCAGATTGACATTTTTCAATAAACACTTGTTTCTGTTTAAATACAACGTGTTTCATCAACCAATATTTTGCAATGAAAGACATAGCCGGATTAGTAAATTTGAAGAAAGATTTTGTGCTTGCGTCGAAATCGCCGAGGAGACGCAGGCTTTTGGAGCAGCTAGGCTTCAAATTTGAAATAATGCCCGCTGAAATAGACGAAGACAATTTTCCCGACGACATAGACCCTGCAGAACATGTAAAAAATCTTGCCATGGAAAAGGCTGTGCATACTGCCGCAAAAATTGAAAAACCGGCTATCGTTCTCGGTTCGGATACGATTGTGGTTCTGAACGGAAAAATTCTGAACAAACCACAGGATAAAAACGAAGCGGTGAAAATGCTAAAAATGCTCAGCGGCAATACTCATACGGTTTTTTCAGGGATAGCTCTTGTTGAAACGGATACAGGCAGAAAAACTGCAGCTTTTCAACAGACACGGGTAACTTTCCGAAAGCTCGATGATGACGAAATCACTGCGTATGTCGATACAGGCTCCCCCATGGACAAAGCCGGCGGGTACGGCATCCAGGATGATTTCGGTGCGGTATTTGTCTGCCGCGTTGAGGGCTGCTACTATAATATTGTCGGTCTCCCGCTTGAACTTTTATATGTTACACTAAGACATTTTTTGGCAGATTAGTTTATGATAATATCTGTATCCTGTCCCTTCTTGTGTTTATTTTACTTCTTGAATAATAATAATCTTGTAATTCCGCACCGGAAGCGGCGCCTGAGCGATGCGGAGACAAGCGAAGCTAATCTCATGGATTGCTTCCCCTCCCCAAGAGCTGACATTACCCGATTTTAAAGAATCCCTCCCCGGTTCTCCCTTTTAAAAAAGGGAGGGAGAAAAGACAAAGTATTCCCCCCTTATTTATAAGAGGGTTAGGGGGATCCTCTTTTTCAGATCTATGGGCGAACACGCAGTTTCGCCCCTACATTTATTCCTTTTTTGAAATTTTCGGGTAATGTCATTCCCCAAGAGGAGATAAAGGGGTGTGTGCCTTATACGTGAGATTCCGGCATTTCGCTTCTCTCCGGCTGGAATGACATTTCTCTGTTTTTTTTCAGTTATTTCTAACATGTGATTATTACCGTTAAATGACATGATACTACGAATTTTGTATTTTGATATCTCTAAAAGAATCTCATCTGAAATGAAATAATGTACTCCTTATTCGTTTATTGTAATAAGTCTCGTAATTATCAAATAAATAAGGAGATAATATTAATTTTATAAAGTTATTTCGAGATATTCTATTTGAATATTTTAACTTCAATATTGCAGTATATTGAAATCTGTTATGCATTATTACGCAATTTCCTCAAATATATAAGTAAGCGATATTATTTTAATAGAGAACAGAAAATATGTAAATACAGTTTTTAGTATTTACTGTTTGTTTTTTTTACAATAAATAACGGGAGGTATTTATGCAAATCAAAGACATTATGAGCAAGGAAGTCAGGTACATGAAACCTGATGCCACAGTAGAAGACGCTGCAATACGCATGAAGGAATACGGCATAGGAGCAATGCCTATAACACAGGACGGCAAAGTTACCGGCATTCTTACAGACCGAGATATTGTCCTTCGGGCAGTTGCGGAATTTAAAACTCCAAAAGACACACCTGTCAAAGAAATAATGTCATCCGACAAAATCTTTGACTGCAAAGACACAGACAGTCTAAAAGATGCTGCTGAAATAATGAAAAAAAATCAGGTGCGAAGGCTGGTTGTTAAGGACGAAAACGGCAGCTTTGCAGGCTTGGTTTCAGTCGGTGATATTGTATTAGCCGGCGATAAAGAAATTGCAGCCGAGACTATCAGGGAGATTTCCCAACCGGCTGTAGAGTAAAATGAGCAGGATGCAATATTTTTTTTATAATATTTATCAAAAAAGAATAGGAGAAAGTAATGGGAAACAGTATTTATAAAGTAGTTGAACTGGTCGGTACCAGCGATGTATCGTGGGAAGACGCAGCAAAATCAGTTGTAGCTAAGGCAAGTGAATCACTCAGCGACTTGCGGATTGCCGAAGTGTCCGAGATGGATATGCGCGTCGATAAAGGCAAAATCATCGAGTACAGAGTGAAAGTTAAGCTTTCATTTAAGTATGAATCATAATTTTTTTAAAAGCCTGCGCACCGGATGTCCGAAAATCCGCACTCGTGAAACAGTGTATGCGCAGGCAGTATTTAAGTTAAGTATAAGTATAAGTATATTATAAATTTTACAGGAGGAATTGAATTGGAAAAAAGAGATATGTATGTGGAGAGAATCAAGAACGAACTGGACGCGGTAAATGCAAAGATAACGAACCTGGAAGTGCAGGCGAAAGGTAAAGAACAAAAAATAACCAATGAAATGAACAATCAGATAGAAAAGTTGAAAGACGAAAGAACGCGTCTCACCGGCGAACTTGACAAAATGAAAGAATCTTCCGAAGAGGCTCTCAGCGAGCTTTCTAAAGGAATAAACAAATCACTCAGCGATTTAAATCAGGCTGTGGAAGACGCAGTGGCAAAGTTCGGCAAATAAACAGTTTTTTACTTGGGGGGTATATCAAAAGTAATAAACATGTCATGGATTGTTTAACCTTCCGAAGGTTTAAAACCTTCGGAAGGTTATATGTTTGACGAGTTTTGTGACGTACTTTCTCTATTGGGGGAAAGGATACAGGAAAGGCGGTGCATCGAGCCTGTCGAAATGGGGTTCTCTTTCTTATACTAAACTGCTTTTTAAATAACATTCCCAAATCGGAGTTTGGGAATGAGTTTTAAGTTTTTCTTAAGAATTCAACTTAGTATTCTATCAATTATATTGGGATAAAAGGTTTTTGCAATTTTTTCATTTTTTAGAAGTCTCGATTAATACTATTATTATCAAATTTAAAATGGCAGAATATGCAGACAATTTTAGGCTCCGGAGGAGCAATAGGCACACCCCTTGCAGCAGAATTAAAAAAATATACTTCAAAAATTTGTCTTGTAAGCCGTAATCCCCAAAAGGTGAACGATGATGATGAACTTTTTTCTGCGGATATTACCAAAGAGGAGCAGGTATTGAAAGCCGTGGAAGGCTCGGATGTTGTTTACCTGACCGTTGGATATCCCTATAAAGCGAAAGTATGGGAAAAGCTCTGGCCCCCTACGATGAAAAATGTCATAAAAGCTTGTGAAGAGAATGGTGCAAAACTGGTTTTCCTCGACAATATATACATGTATGACAAATATTCTCTGAAACCCGCGACGGAAGAATCAAAGATAAACCCTCCGAGTAAAAAAGGAAAGGTTCGAGCTTATATTGCCGAAATGCTCCTCGAAGAAATAGAAGAAGGAAGGATAGAAGCCTTGATTGCAAGATCTGCCGACTTTTACGGGCCCGGCATAGATAAAAACAGTGTTTTGAACGAAACCGTCGTGAAGAATCTTGCCAAAGGAAAAAAAGCCATGTGGCTCGGAAATGCCAAATACAAGCATTCTTTCACTTACACCCCCGACGCTGCAAAAGCAGCGGCACTCCTCGGAAACACACCCGAAGCTTACGGCGAAGTATGGCATCTCCCCACAGCAGACAATCCCCCTGCCGGTGAGGAATGGATAGAAGTATTTGCGGAAAAACTGGATGCTGATCCGAAATACTCTAATCTTCCTAAGTATATGCTGTTGTTTCTCGGTATATTCATGCCTGTCCTCAGGGAGATGGCGGAAATGGTTTATCAAAATGACAGAGATTATGTTTTTGACAGCAGCAAGTTTGAAAAAAGATTCGATTTTAAACCCACACCCTATGAAAAGGGAATAGAGGAAGTGGTTAAAGCAGATTACAGGAAATAATATATTTTCTAACTTTCAGTTTCCTGCTTTTTTTTCGGGACTGAGAATCTGAAGGTTGATCCTTTGCCGGGTTTGCTTTCCACGCTGATCTCTCCGCCGTTGCGCTCAATAAAATCTTTGCATAGTATAAGACCTAATCCCGTGCCTTTTTCCTTATTTGTGCCGATAGTGGTAACCGCTATGTCCAGCCTGAAAAGCTTATTAATATCATCTTCGTTCATCCCGATACCGGAGTCTATTACAGATACAATCTCCATATCTTCTTCTGTTCTGGAAATAATATGCACCGTACCCCCGCTGGAAGTAAACTTAATGGAGTTGGAAACTAAATTTCTTATAACAAGGTTAAGCATATTAGCATCGGCATAAATCATTGTTCCCTCCTGTATGCCGGAGGAAAGCTCTATACCTTTTGCCTCGGCTGCGGGACCGAGAACATCCAAAGTGTTTTTAACAATACTGCTAAGGTCTTGCTGTTCGGGCATGTATTGAATTTTACCGGTTTGAGAACGCGACCAGGTAAGAAGGTCTTCCAGCAGCCTGAAAAGATTCTTTGCCGAAGAGTTCATGGCTTCAATAAATTCGAATATTTCCTCTTTTGTCATATCCGAATACATGTCGGTCATGGTCTGAAGCGCTCCTTTAAATGCCGACAGCGGATTTTTAA
>CAZOBD010000203.1:0-6691 GCA_964577665.1 uncultured Hyphomicrobiales bacterium | reverse complement strand
AAACCGCCCTTCGCAGCCTTCCGCACCGTCCCTAAAAGTATAATATCGCATCAGCGATTAAATATTTGCAGCAAAAATCCACACCAAAGCCAATTTATTCCGTAGGGATTAAATATCAAATACTCTCTTCATGTCTCCTATCCGTAAATATTTAATCCCTGACGGGATATTGTTTGTTTTGGGAAATTTCTTTTCTACAAATATTCAATCCCTGACGGGATAAATTCATTTAAATAATAAAAAAAGTGTTTAACGGGCATTATCATCCGTTTAAAACGCCTTTTTCCGCCGTTCAAATATGTTTAAATTAGGTTATAGTGTTTTATTTTTCTCCACAAAGTAGTCCTGTGCATGCCCAGCTCGACGGCAGCCTGACTTTTATTGCCTTTGCAGCGTTTCAAAGCGTTTAAAATCAAGTCCTTTTCGTTTCTGCCGCTGCCATTGGAAGCATTTTTAACTCCCGAATAATTGTAAATGGTTTTCGGAAGATGTTTGGGCTGTATTTTTGAATCGGCGCACATGACAAAAGAATGTTCGACGG
The DNA here is from genome assembly GCA_964577665.1 of uncultured Hyphomicrobiales bacterium. Classification (GTDB taxonomy): domain Bacteria; phylum Bacteroidota; class Ignavibacteria; order Kapaibacteriales; family UBA2268; genus CAYVTD01. The sequence continues at coordinate 6,150 of CAZOBD010000203.1, read as the reverse complement.
CGTTTTCCAGCTCGCGGACATTTCCCGGAAAAGGATATTTTTGCAGTACACCCATAGCCTCGCTGCTGATTCCTTCGATGTGAGTGCGCAGGTTGGTTTTGAACTTCTTAATGAAATGCCCGGCAAGGACAGGGATGTCTTCGGGCCTTTCCCTGAGGGGCGGCACGTTTATTTCCACGACATTAATCCTGTAAAAGAGGTCTTCGCGGAACTTTCCTTCTTCAATAAGGCGCTGCAAATCGGCATTGGTGGCGGCAATAATCCTTGCGTCGGAGTGCAGAGTCTTCGACGAGCCGAGAGGACGGTATTCGCCGTTGTTCAAAACGCGGAGGAGCTTAACCTGAAGGGAAATATCCATTTCACTTATTTCATCGAGGAGCAAAGTACCGCCGTTGGCAAGGCAAAACTGGCCCGGTCGGTCTTTCTTTGCGTCAGTAAATGCTCCCTTTTCATGTCCGAAAAGCTCCGATTCGAGTAACTGGGCGGGCAAAGCGGCGCAGTTTATTTTAATATAAGGTCCGTACTTTCTCGAACTTAAATTGTGGATGACCTCGGCAAAAAGCTCTTTTCCCGCACCGCTTGGACCTTGTATCAAAACGTTGCAGCCGGATTCAGCAATATTCGGCAGTGTGGCAATTATCTTTTGCATCTCGGCATTAACACTTACGATGCCTCCAATTGATTTTTTTACGTCGAGCCGCTTTTCAAGATGCTCGAGTTCTGAGCAGTCGCGGAAGAATTCCACGCCTCCGACGGCGTTTCCTTCGTCATCTTTAAGCATAGTAGTAGTAACGCTGATGGGCATTTCGCAGCCCTCTTTTGTAATAATGTTTACGCGAACGTTTTCGATAGGCTCTCGGCTTTTCAAAGTATCTTTAAGGGCGCATCTTTTGTGGCAGATTTCCGTACGGAAGATATCAAAGCAGTACTTTCCGACGGCTTCCTCGGAAGAAAAGCCAGTAATCTTTTCCGCTGATTTATTAAATGCTGTAATACGGCATTTTTTATCGACAGTGAAGACGCCGTCGCTGATAGAATCAAATATTATTTCGCTTATCTTTTTTCTCATGTTAATTATTGCCAAGTCTTTTATCTCATTATTATTTATTTAAAAAGCAAACTAATAAATAAATTCAGTTAAATGAAAAAATTGATAATTTTGTGATTAATGTGTGTATTGCATATTGAGTTTTTATGTTATTATTTCGCAAACCATTTTTACAAGAAACAAATACATTTTGTTTATTTATCAAGAGTTTCATAATTTTATTCTTTTGTAAACAAAAAAATGTATTTTGATAATGAACACACTGCTTTCTGTCTGCATCATAGCGAAAAACGAAGAAGAAATGCTGCCCGGCTGCCTTGAATCGGTAAAAGAATGCGCGGGCGAAGTAATATTAGTCGATACGGGTTCTGCCGATAAAACCTTTGAAACAGCAAAAAGCTTTGGCTGTAAAGTATTTAACTATCCATGGCAGAACGATTTTTCTAAGGCTAGGAATTTTGCTTTGGAGCAGGCTTCCCTCCCGTTTGTTTTAAGCATAGACGCAGATGAAAGGCTTGTAAATTCCGAAGAATTAATGCTTGAACTGGAGAAAGCTCCGGAGAATATCGGCGGATGGCTTATAAAAGTTACTTCCGAATCTTCCGGGAAAGGCGCTAAGGATTCTTATGTGAGCAGTCTTTTAAGGCTTTTTCGCAATCATCCCGAAATCAGGTTTGAAGGAAGCATCCACGAGCAGATACTGCCTGCTGTAACGAAACTCGGTTATAAAATCCTGAACACGAACATTGAAATTTTTCATCTGGGATATGCCCGGGATGCTGAAACAATGAAAAAAAAGCAGCTCCGCAATCTTGAAATGCTCAACGCCGCTTTGGAACAAGATCCCGAAAGGGGATACAATCTTTATCAGAGGGCTAAAACTCACCTTGCGCTCGGCGACCTAGAAAGCGCAGAAAAAGACGTACAGCGGGCACTTGACGTATTAAGCGATGACAATGCAAGCACTCCTCAGTTGTCGAACTACGGTTCGGTCATTGCATACAGGATGGGTAAACATGAGCTTTCTATTCATAGGGCAAAAAAATCGCTTGAAATAATTCCGAGGCAGTCATTTGCTAATTTTATCCTGGGCGAAAATTACTGGGACCTGAAAATGTATTATGAAGCTTGCAAAGCATACAAAAAAATTGAGACGGAAGGAACTTCCGGTGATATTATATCTCAAGTTTCAGGCGATTACAGGCTGCCCGAAGACCAGCTATATTTCAAAATCGGCAGATCGCTTGTTAAACTGAATAAAATCGAAGAAGCGGCAGAATATTTTGAAAAGGGGCTTCAGATAAATCCTAATGACGTAAACAATCTGACCGGAGCGGCAAATACTGCTTTTAAAAAGTTTGATTTCGAAAATGCAAAAACATTGATGGAAAGAGCATTAAGCATATCGCCGAACAATAAACAATTAAAATCTTATCTTTCGCAGGTTAATAAAGCAATTGAAGCGAAAAACAAAACAGAGGCATTAAAGAAAGATTCTTCTCTTTCACAAGCTCGGATTATCAAGGAGAAGAAGCTTCTAAGCCTGAGCATGATAGTTAAAAACGAAGAAAAGAATCTGCCGGGCTGTCTGGACAGCGTAAAGGACATCGTAGATGAAATTATAATTGTCGATACGGGTTCAGAAGACAGAACTAAAGAAATTGCATCTGAATTCAGAGCAGAAATTTTCGATTACCCCTGGCAGAACGATTTTTCTGCTGCTCGGAACGAATCTCTTAAGAGATGCAAGGGTGAGTGGGTTTTGTATCTCGATGCGGACGAAAGACTTGAAGAAAAATCTAAGGCTTTTTTAAGAAATATGCTTGAAAATACCTCCGAGAATATCGGGGGTTACATCTGCACTATCGAAAGCAGACACGCCGCGCTTACAGGCGAGGCAGAGGAGCATCGCGGGGGCTACCCCCGCATTTTCAGGAACTACGGTTACCCAAAAATAAAATTCATGGGCAGGGTGCATGAGCAGATAACACCTTCCATACTTGAACTCGGCAAAAATTTTCTGATGTCGGATGTTGTTATCAAACATTTGGGTTATGACCAAAGCCGGGAAGTAATGGAGCAAAAAATCAAACGTAATTACGCCATGCTCATGCAGCATATAAACGAAGAGCCTGCTAATGCTTTTGCATGGTATCAGCTTGGGCAGACCCTTGCTCAGATGAACCTGAAAAAAGAAGCCGAAGATGCAGTCCGCTTTTCGATACAGCTCGGCGGGCTTTCAGATTCGGTTTTTGCAAGCGCGGCGGCAACGATGGCTCAGCTCACGGGCGCAAAGCGAAATTTTAAGGAAGCCATCGGCTGGGCGGAAAAATCGCTTCAGAGAGCGCCGGAACAGCTTTATGCGCTGCATTTGAAGGCTTATGCCTTACTTTACCTCAATTTGCCAAAGGAGGCGGAGGAACTGTTTTACGAAGTAAAAAGAAGGAAACAGCAAAGCAAGAGCGTACCCCGAAGCGGCTTTGACATTGTAATCCCCGATAAGGCTATTGAAGACGGAATACGAAAAGCACGTTCAGCGGCGGAAGGCAAAAAATAATAACGGATAATTCTACTCTTATATTAAATGCAAAATAAATCAAAAATGCAGGAAAGCCCGATACTAAAGCCGCTTCTTATCGTATGCGGAAGTATATCAGTGGGGCTTGGAGTAATAGGGATAGTAGTTCCCTTGCTTCCCACCACGCCTTTTTTGCTTTTGGCAGCCGCCTGCTACATAAGAAGCTCGGACAGGTTTTACAATTGGCTTATTAACAGCAAATATCTAGGCGCTTACATCAGAAATTACCGCGAAAACAAAGCGATGGACATCCGCCTGAAAATACTGCTTATAGTTTTGCTGTGGGCAGCCATCCTCTTCTCGGCTTTCAATGTGTTGGAAGCCTCTTTTTATCGTATCATACTGATAATCATTGCGATCAGCGTGTCCGTTCACATTCTTTTGCTGAGAAGTGTGAAATTCGGAAGAAAGCGAAAAAAACAGAGTAATAATTTGGAATAACAGGCGTTTCTTATAAAAATTATGAAAACATATTTTCTTAAATTATGCTTACTTTTGAAATCGAAAAAGACGGGGAATAGAATCATATATGGGCGCCTGAGCTTCCCGGCTGATACATTTAACTATTTATTCAATTAATTAAAGTACGGAGTAAGATATGCCTAAAGTAGAAAATTTTTTACAGCATGGTGTTAAACAAGTAAGAAAAGGAATTAAAGATATAATAGAAAGTTATAATAACGACTGGGATATTTTAGCTGAACTTTGCCAAAATGCTGTTGATGCCATAAAACTTACTGATAGATCAGATGGTTTTATTAAAATAATAGTCAATTCTCAGAATAAAGAAATTTCCATTACTGATAATGGAATAGGTATAAAACCTGAAAGATTACCAGAATTGCTCGCTCCATTTCATACTGACAAAGAGGATGATGAGAATCTAATAGGGGAAAAAGGTGTTGGTTTAACATTTGTATTGTTCTCTTGCAATGATTTTTATATAAAAAGCGGATCATCTCATGGTGTTGCAGAGGGCAATGTTAAGGATGCTCTTCTATGGTCTGATAGATCAACTAGCGAACAATTACCTTTAGATTATAATATATTGAAGGAAGAATTTGAAGGAACTTATGTACATATTAAAAAAGTTTATGATAATCCAATATTTGATTTGAATTTTGAGCAGATAAAGTTTTTATTGAGAACTCGTACTGCTTTAGGTAATACAAATTCAATATGGAGGAAAGAAAAACCTATTGAAATATCATTAACCGTCATAGACCAAGATGGTAATACGCAAAGTGAACAATTACCTTATAAATATTGGTTACCTATTGAAGGTCTAGAATCACATTCCATATCTTTGAGTGATTTTAATGAGTATATTAAAAAAGATAGAACTGATCAAGATAAAAGGAAAAAACTTAAAGACAAAATAGTATTTGATATTGGTGAAATCAGTCATAATGGCGGTAGAAATATTAAATATTTTGCTTGTTTTGTTCCTAAAAGAAAAACATGGTTTGATATTTCAAAAAATTTTGGAATAATTACTGAAGAGAATAGCGAAAATCCGGATTTCTTTGAAAAATTTCATTATTTAACTTTTCAATCTGGTATATTTACATCAGTTAAAGGAATGCCAACAGGTATTAGTATTGAACACCCTCCGACAGGAGCAGCAAGTTCATGGCCTCAAGTTTTTATACTATTTGAAGATCGCCAAATAAAATTTGACATTGGCAGGAAATCTATACATGGAATGCAAGCAAAGATATATAGAAACCATTCAAGAACAATTTTTTCCAAACTCCAAAGGCTTTCGAAATATATATCAGGGGAATTAATCATTGAAACTGAGTGGGATAAAGATGATATTTTTGCAGAGATTGATTCGCTTATTGATTTAAACATAAATGATATTAAATTTCAAAAAGTTCCTAAAGATCAAGAAGCAAGTGTAGCTGCACTTTTTTATGAATGCATTGGAAATGGAAAAATCAAAAATATTCAGCCTTTAATCTCAGGTTATCGAAATAGATATGATCTATATGCAAAATGGGGTAATAAAAAGGTAGTAATTGAATTCAAATCAAAACTATCTGGAATCTTAAAGGATTTTTCGGATGAAGTAAAGCTATTCAACGAAATTGATTGTATCGTTTGCTGGAATATTGATGAGAATGATAAACAACAGTTCTCAGAAAAAGGAATAGACATTCAAGAGATAAGTGAAAGTTCTTTACCGGGCATAAAACCAAGAGTATTTCCAAATGCAACTCATGAGCTATTACTGTCTGGTTTTACATCTCCAATTTATGCCATTGATATGAAACGAGTAATTAATTTCAGAGTATAATTTTTATTTATCTTCTTATCGAGACTTCTGAAAAGTAGAAAAAATTTCAATATCTTGTATTTTTGCAAAGCTTTGAATCTTATGATTCCATTGGAACTCTGACTAATGATTGGTTAACCAGGTGCCGTGTCAAGGCATAAGTATTCTTAAAAATTTTCTTATCATTTACTCAACTTTCTGAGTTGTCCTAATACTATAATACCTCAAAGGATTAAGCAGCAT
>CAZOBD010000202.1:0-6744 GCA_964577665.1 uncultured Hyphomicrobiales bacterium | reverse complement strand
CACATAAGGGGATGATTATTTTACATCTCCTTACTAAGCTGCGCTTGGTAAGGAAATTTTCAAAGGAAGTTTAACTTCTCGAGAAAATTGCAATCCCAAGCACAGCTTAGGACTGAGGGAAAAATCAAGGATGTCATTCCGAACTTGTTTCGGAATCTCACGTAATGAAGTTCAGTGTAACTTGAGATGCTGAAACAAGTTCAGAATGACAGAGATGCGGATTTTAAATGGTAAATACAAAAAATAAACAGATGAACATAAGAACTGACAATTTCTAACAAAAAGGAGATTATGGATTTAACAATTAGCAGCAATGAGTTAATAAATGCGGCGTTTATTTCCGCTTTGATTTTTTTTGCAAGAATTATAGACGTTAGTGTTGGTACTCTCAGGATAATTCTGGTCAGCAAGGGTATTAAAAAAGCTGCGCCGATAATAGGATTTGTTGAAAGTCTTGTCTGGATAGTGGCAGTGGCTCAGATTATGCAGAATCTTACAAATGTTCTTAATTATTTTGTTTTTGCCGCAGGATTCGGTGCAGGCACATGGTTCGGCATGATGCTCGAAGAAAAACTTTCAATTGGAAAAGTCGCTTTAAGAATAATTACACGCAGGGAAGCGGATGAACTGCTGGAAATCCTTTTGGAATATAAAGATATTTATCTTACCAACATGGATGCCGAAGGCAGATACGGACATGTAAAAATTATTTTTCTCGTAGTTGACCGAAAAAGGGTACCGAAAATAATTAAAACAATACATAAGTATAATCCCAGAGCGTTTTATACAATAGAAGATGTGCGGTTCGTTAATGAGATTCCTGTCAGAAAACTGCCGCATCCTTCTATTTACAAACCGGAATATTTAAGAAGATTATTCGGAATCAGAAAATAAAAAGGAAAAAAATGGAAATACTGAAAGCTGAAAAAGTAGAAAAAGTATATGCCGACAACGGCGTTTCCGTACATGCTCTGAAAGGTATCGACCTGACTGTCAATGAAGGGGAATATCTTGTCATAGCCGGTCCCTCCGGTTCGGGTAAAACTACACTTTTAAATGCTCTCGGTACTTTGGATATACCTACCGAAGGCAAAATATTTTTCAAAGGTGAGGACGTAAGCAAAAAGAAAAGGGATGAACTTGCGCAAATTCGTCTTGCAAAGATGGGGTTTATTTTTCAGGCTTATAATCTCATTCCGGTACTTACTGCTATTGAGAATGTGGAGTTTCCAATGATGCTCCGCGGTCTTTCAGAAAAAGAACGCCGCCAAAAAGCAATGGCTGTTATGGATGAACTCGGCATTGCTGAACTTGCCGGGAAACGTCCCAATCAGATGAGCGGAGGTCAGCAGCAGCGGGTTGCAGTTGCTCGTGCTATCTCAAATGATCCGCTAGTCGTTCTGGCAGACGAACCGACTGCAAACCTTGATTCCAAATCGGGGGATGTCTTGCTTGATCTGATGCAGAAAATGAATAAAGAAAAAAATATCACTTTTATTTTTTCATCTCACGACCCGCAGGTTATCGAAAGAGCCAAAAGACTTATCAATCTGAAAGACGGAAAAATTGATGATGTAAAAACATAAGGAACAATGTTTCGACAAGCTCAAAGCACCACGCTGATAAAAAAATCATCCAATGGAACGGGCATTTTTAGATTGCCATAACGGGGAGAATTAAAAAAAAGTAAATGAAAAACCGGAAGGGATACCACCCCTGCCCTTCCCAAAGGGAGGGAGATAAATACATGAATTCCCTCCCTGTGGGGAGGGTTAGGGTGGGGCAAAATAAACAGATAAAACAGTCATGATTAGAGAAAAAAACACAAGTGGATGATTATTTGAGAGTTAATGCAAAACAGAGTTTTGAAAGAAAACCACATTCCCAAATCGGAGTTTGGGAATGAGATGTAAAATGTCATTCTGTCCCTGTGCCGAAAGCTTGTTTCAGTATTGCTTCAGAATCTCAGGAATGAGGAACACACCACTTAATCCCCTCTTGGGGAGGGGATGCACAATATAGAGGAAAAAGATGTCCAACATCTGCCAGATGTAGGGGCGAACCTGCGTGTTCGCCCATCTGAAGCAGAAAGTAAGAAATAAACAGATGAAAAAGACAGCTAAAAAGCTGAGCAAATCTTATCAATTTCTTCATCACTCAAATAGGGATGGAAAGGAATGCTGAAAATTCGCTTTGATACAGCTTCAGAAACGGGGCAGCCGCCTTCTTTTCCGCCAAGGTATGCAAATGCTTCCTGCAGGTGCAGGGGAATGGGATAATAAATCGCTGTCGGTATATCGGCTTCTTTCAGCCTGCTCTGAATCTCTTCCCTGTGATTTTCATTTTCTGCCAGTACCGAATACTGCGCCCAGGCTGATACATTATGCTCTTCTACAAAAGGCACCGACACTTTATCTTTAAGTTTGTCCGAGTATTTTTTCGCTGCCCTGTTTCTTAAGTCAAGTTCTTCTTCGAAGATAGTCATTTTTGCAAGCAGCACTCCAGCCTGAATGGAATCAATCCTGCCGTTTATGCCAATGCGGACATTTGTATATTTATCTTTTCCCTGCCCGTGCACACGTATTGAAAGCAGTTTTTCATAAAGGTCGTCGTCATCGGTAAGAACTGCCCCGCCGTCTCCGTAGCAGCCTAAAGGCTTTGCCGGGAAAAAGCTCGTTGCGGCGCAGTTACCGAAACTGCCTGCTCTTTTTCCTTTATATAGAGCGCCGAAGGACTGAGCGGCATCTTCCAAAACAAGTAGGGGCGAACCTGTGTGTTCGCCAAAAAGTCCGTGATTTTCCGCAATTTTTTCTATTTCGTCATAATCGGCACACTGACCGAAAATATCAACTGGTATTACCGCTTTCGGATTTAATCTTCCTTCTTTTTTTACTTCTTTGATTTTTTTCTCAAGCATTTCGGGGCTGATATTGTATGTCTTTTTGTCTATATCTACAAAAACAGGAGTCGCGCCTATAAGCGAGACCATTTCTGCTGTTGAAATGAATGTAAAGGGGGTTGTAAAAACGGCATCTCCGGGTTTAATATCCCAAGCCAGAAGTGCCATAAGAAGCGCATCAGTTCCGGAACTGCATGCGGCGCAGTGCTTTACTCCGCAAAAACCGGCTAATTTTTCTTCCAGTTCGGTTATTTCAGGACCGAAAATGTATCTGCCGTGGCTTAAAACCTTCTGAATATTTTCATTTACCAAATCTTCAATCCTGGCGTACTGCGCTTTCAAATCAATAAACTGCATCTTATCTCCTAACTTAATGTTCTGTTTTTTACAATAAACAAAATTACGCAAAATTTCAGGTAATATAAAACATAAAAGAAATTTGAACTATATTCTTATTCGGCAATATAGTAAATAAAAATACGTTTAAGAAGTCTATTAGTTTTTTAAAAGCAGTCTTTTTAAAATGAAACAACAGGTAATATTATAAATTAAACTGCGAGTCTCAGATGATGAACCGAATATTTTCTTTTGCGATTTCTTTTATGATTCTATCAGCTTTAACTATTTATTCACAAGATTCACCCAGCGTAAAAATCAGCGGAATGACTTCGAAACTGAAGGTAAAAGCCGGTGAAACCTTTTCTATCCGAATGGTAATGGAAATACCCGAAGGTTTTTACACTTACAGCATAAAAGAGCAGATTGGTCCCGAGGGAATAGGTCCCATGTCAACGTATATTTCGCTTGAGCCGGCTGATGCTTTGGAAATTTCAGGTGATATAAAAGCTCTCGACGAACATGAAAAATATGACAAAGGCTTTGAAATGCAGGTGAAATATTATGACGGTTCTGCTCGCTTCAACCTGCCCGTAAAAGCTAAAAAAGCGATAGATTTTACAAAGGACAAGATAAGCATAGTCGTAAATATGCAGATTTGCAAAGGCACAAGCTGCTTCCCGCCCGAAGACTTTACGGGAATTGTTCTCGGAAAAGCTTTCAGCCCTGCAGAACAGGAAATTACTCCTGAAGAAAAAGCCGAAGAAATCATCGAAACTCCTGTGGACAGCGTCGCTTTAACCGAAACCGCACAGGACAAAACAGAAGTGGAAGAAGAAGCTCAGGAAGACATATCAAAGGCAGAAGATATTAAAATTGAAAAAGCTGAAGAAACAGTGGTTGGAGACGAACAGGCAGAAGACAAAGAGAAAAAATCCATTTGGTCAACAATTCTTATAGGTATGCTCGCAGGTTTGCTTGCTCTGACGACACCCTGCGTTTATCCCATGGTACCCATAACCGTATCGTTTTTTACCAAAAGAGCAGAGCAGACAAAAGGAAAAGGTCTGCGAGACGCAGTAGTTTACGCGCTCGGTATTATTCTTACGTTTACCTTTTTGGGATTTATTATTTCTTCGATTTTCGGTCCTGATGCAATGCAGCAGTTAAGCACCAGCCCCGGTATAAATATTTTCATAACTGCCGTATTTGTAGTTTTTGCACTTAGTCTTTTTGGAATGTTCGAGTTGCAGCTTCCCACAGGGCTTATGAATAAGCTTAATATGAAAAGCCAGCAGGGATCGGGCATAGGCAGTGTACTGCTTATGGGACTTACATTTTCTCTGGCATCGTTTTCATGTACGGGGCCTATTGTAGGTTCGGCTCTGATTGAAGCATCAACAGGCGGATTTATACATCCCATAATATCTATGCTTAGCTTTTCTACGGTGCTTGCCGCTCCGTTTTTCCTGTTGGCGCTGTTTCCTAATGCAACTTCCGGTATGCCTAAAGCAGGCGGATGGATGAACAATATAAAAGTAGTCCTTGCATTTATTTTGATAGCAGTTTCAATGAAATTTTTCGATATGGCACTTCAGGGATGGGGTATTGGTATGTCGCGTGATTTATTTCTGGCAGTATGGGTAGCGTCAAGTCTCCTTATAACCCTTTACTTGCTCGGTATTTTCCGTATGTCCCACGATTCTCCGATTGAAAGCGTGTCTTCTCTGAGAATAATTTTTGTTATTGCTTTCGGCGCCGTAACTTTTTATCTTTTCACCGGTTTTTACGGTCGCAATCTCGGATTTTTCGAATCCTTCCTTCCTGCTCAGGAAGCAAATGTGCTTGCTTTAGGAACACAGCAGGCTCCACAGGAACCTTTCCTGACGGATTATAATAAAGCTGTGGCTAAAGCTAAGCAGGAAAACAAAAATATATTTATCGATTTTACCGGAAAATACTGCACGAACTGTAAATTTATGGAAAGAAACATATTTCCCAAGCCGAAAGTGCAGGAACAAATGAACAAAATGGTTAAGGTCAAGCTGATTACCGACCTGCGGGAAGAGCCGTATATTTCAAATAAAGAGCTGCAAAAGAGTATGTTCGGCACTGTGGCTATTCCTTTATACGCAATTGTAACCCCTGAAGGAAAAATCATTGCAACGGAAAATTATAAAAATGATGAAGACGCTTTTGCCGAGTTTTTAAGCAAAGGAGCTAAATAGTATAATTTTAATCTGCATTCTATTTTTCATCCAATACCTGTGGTTTTTTTCATGGATGTTCATCATTTATTTTTAACGAAATAAGGGATGGGTTTTCAGATGGACTCCACTTTAAAAGTGGAGTCCATCTACGAATAATATTAGCGAAATATTTCATCTTGACTATGAAATAATTATTTATTATTTTGATACTGGATCAGCATACAGTTGATTCGGATTTAAGTTTTAAATATCATTGAATCGTGTATTTTAGCCAAAAAAAGGAAGGTCAGGAAAATGGAAATTCCTCAAATTTTACTAGAAAAACTTTCTCAGGCACATCATGTGGCTGTTTTAACCGGGGCAGGAGTCTCAGCCGAAAGCGGTATAAAAACCTTCCGCGATCCTGACGGACTTTGGGCAAAATTTAATCCTCAGGAACTCGCCAGCGTGGACGGCTTTATGTCCAATCCTGAGCTTGTATGGTCATGGTACAAACACAGGTTAGACATTGTAAACAGTACTGAGCCCAATCCCGGGCACTATGCAATTGCCGAAATGGAAAGACTCTTTACAAAATTTACTTTGATAACTCAAAATGTTGACCGGCTGCACATGCGGGCTGGTTCTTCCAAGCCTTTAGAACTGCATGGCAATATTATTGAGAATCACTGCCAGAATTGTAAAAAACCTTTTGAAGGCGAAACAAACCTGCCGGATAAAAAACTTCCAAAATGTTTGGAATGCGGCGGTTTAATACGCCCCTCAGTAGTTTGGTTCGGTGAAATGCTCCCTTATGATGTTTTGCAGGAAAGTGAAATGGCGGCGAACGAATGTGATATTTTCTTTTCGGTAGGTACCTCGGCAGAAGTATATCCGGCTGCAAACCTGCCTGTAATTGCCAAACATGCTGGCGCTTTTGTTGTGGAGGTGAATCCAAACATTACTCAGCTAAGCAGTTTTGTTGATGTACGCCTCCCGGCGCCTTCCGGTGAAGCGCTGCCTCAGATGCTGGAAGTTTTCAAGAAAAAATTTCACTCATAATGTTATTACGGACTGAAAACTTTTTAAAAATTGACATAAAGTCTAATGCCAAGCTGCTTTCAAAACAATAACTTTCCTCCTATCCAAACTCCGATTTGGATAGGAGAGTTTCAAGTCATACTCTGTTTGACTGTTGTAAAACGGAATTTTGTTTGAAAAATGCATTAAATAATAAGAATCAAAGGAAAATTCTTTCATTTTTTAATCATTTAACCTAAAAAAACAAGCTCACGGATGTATATCATAAGCTTTCGGATG
>CAZOBD010000201.1:0-6785 GCA_964577665.1 uncultured Hyphomicrobiales bacterium | reverse complement strand
TTTTTCTTCAATATATGGCAAATCTACCAAAAATAATCATCCCCTTATGTGTTTTCCGTAATCATGTATGTTCATCTGTTTATTTTAAGCCCCACCCTAACCCTCCCCAAAGGGAGGGAATTCAATGATCTTGCTCCCTCCCCTTGGGGAGGGCCGGGGTGGGGTCTCATACGGTTTTTCATTTACATTACGTTTTTTCAATATTTCGCATCTCATTCCCAAACTCCGATTTGGGAATGAGCTTTTCTTTCAAAACTCTGTTTTGTATTAACTCTAAAATACTCATCCCCTTATGTGTTTTCCCAAATCCTGGATGTTTCATCTTAAAATAGTAAACCTTTGAACAGCATAGCCTTTTTCTGAGTTTAGCCTGAGAAAATAAGCTCCGTTAGGGAGGCTTCCGGGATTAAGAACCCTGTTGAAATTACCATTGCCGTATTTCTGTTGTGGATATGATCGAATAATATTTCCGTTAATGTCGGTTATTTCAAATCTTACGAATGCCGGAGTTGGTAAAGTAAAACTAAAGTTTAAATTATCTTTGACAGGATTGGGAGAGGGCTTGTCGAGAGATAAACCGGAACTTACGGGAACTATTTTTTCCACGCCGACGTAATCTCCTGATAAGGGTACGAATGCGGCGTATATATCTACATCGCCGGAGCCTTTTCTGCCGTCAGCCCAAACGGGTATGGCATATCCCTCGGTCATCAGCAGTTTGTTATATTCACCGATTCCGAAACCGCCGTTTTGCATTCCGATTTCATTGAAATCCGAGCTTTGAGCAGTAACCGGAAAACTCTTGGTGAAGTTTTTCCCGCCGTTAAAAGAAAATGCAATGTAATAGTGAGTATTTTCGTTGTTTTCGTCTTCTCTGCGGTCATACCAGCTTACAGCGATACTGCCTTTATTGTTAACTGCTATGGAAGAATAAAAATTACTGGTTTTTTTTCCTTTACTGTCATCATTCAGGATTATTGGCTCAGACCATGTATTTCCTTCGTCTTCTGAGCGGGCAAAGAAAATATCCTTGTCATTGTTGCCGGGACCGTCGCCTGTCCATGTTGCGTAAATATTTCCCGAGAATTCACCTTCGCTGCGGTCGGCGGCTATTTCGGGAGCGGGGTAAAGCCTTTCTCTGGTAATGCCGAGAACGGAATCACCCGATTGATTGAGCATATTACTTCCTTTGAGGGAAAAATCGGATACTTTTGTTTCAGGAAGGAAACTTTTGCCCCCGTCCTTAGACACTGCATGATATATAGAATTCAGTCCGTTTTTCCTTCCGTAAAAAAGAGCATGAACATATCCCTTGCTATCGACGTCAATAGTACAAAACTGAAGAATTTCAAATCCCTGCCTGCTTATTTCGGCAGGATTTGTTAGGAAACTGCTGCTGCCTGCTTCCTTTCTGTAAAGCATAAGCTTGTATGGTTCAGAATTTTCATCAACAGCCAGACGCACAAAGGACATATAAATATTGTCGTGAAACTTGCCGCCTGATTGGTCTGCTGCAAGCCATTCTTTGTCGGGAAGTCCTTCGCCGCTGAATTGCTGGGTAATATAATCCATTTCAAAATTTTCCAAAATAGGATCTGACGGGTAGTTCCATGTCTTGCCTCCATCATCGGAATATGTCCAGAAAAATGACCAGAACATTGAGTCGGGCATCATTCCCGAAAAACTCATTGACAGAGAAAGCCATGTGAGATAAGCTCTTCCTTTAGTATCGAAAATAACAGCAGGGTCGCCGCCGCCCATAACGTAAAGGTCTTCGCGCTGGGGCTTTGTTTTGAAAGAACTTGCCTGCCAGCTTTCCCCAAAATCTGTAGTGTAATATACCGGACAGTAAAAAACATCCGACATACTCTGTGGATCCATTGAAATTGGAGAGACAATGATATTGCTTGAATCAAGAGGATTTACTGCGGCATAAACTTCGCTTTCAATGGAAGATTGCGAGGATATTACACTTTCCCAGTCATTTGCAAGGGGAGAGGGAAAATCTTTAATCTGCTTTTTTGCTTCTTTCTCTGACAGCAGCTTTTTGATAAAATCTTTGTTTAATTCTTGAGTTTTAATATGAGCCCTCTTATTGAATTCTTTTATTACGAAATTTGTATTGTCTTGGGCATTTAAGACAAATGCCGTGAAAATGCAGATAAGACAGGCTGTAACAGTATTAATTTTCATAATTTTATCCTTTTTGAACAGTAATTAAACATTTCCAATATATTTTGCAATATACAAAAAACTGCTTTAAAAGAGTACATTATTAATTGATTTTTGTGCATCTAAGTATTTTTTTATTAAATTTGCCTTAATAATTGAAAATTCATTAAAACTGAAAATAAAAATGGGAAAAAAACTCACACTCTTTGAAAGAATCAGCAATGCTCCGCCGGCAATAAGCGAAGAGCAGGAAAAAAAAGCACGCTACTCTATGCCTCTGAAGGTGCTGATTTTTGCATTGACGGTTTTAATTTGCGCCTTCTTTTTCTCTTTTCAATACGACATTGTAATAGGGGACAGACCGGAGATAAACATTTCCAGTAAAAATACATGGAACGGTAAAATGATTACTGCCGAATATTCATTTCCCGTTTACAAATCGAAAGAACAGTACTTAAGAGAAGTCGAAAAGGCAAAAGCAAATTCACCGGATGTTTTTTTGCTTAGCCGTGAGAATGAAGATAAAGCTTACGGATATATAGAAAGAAATTTTAAAATACTGAATGAAGTATCGGATACGGTAACTGACATAAACATTAAAAATATAGATTTTGGGAATTTTGGCGGATTAAGCGAAACAATTCCACAGGATCTGCTCATTGATTTTTTTGAAAGAAGCAGGGTACGGCGGTCAAGAGCTTTGAGGATAATGGAAAAGAAACTGAATGAATATTTACAGGGTGTTTATAAACACGGCTTTATTAACAAGTCACTTGAAGAACTGAAGACAGATCATGTTTTTCTTGATGTATCTCCCAATGAAAAAAAGATTTATCCTGCTGAGTATTTAACCGACAATATTAGCTTCAGGGAAAAGTTTGAGGAAAGCCTTAAACCTGATTTGGATGATTTGGAATACCGTATCAGCGAAAAATTTTTAGGTGGAATTGCAGAGGCGAATTTTTTATTTTCGGAAGAACACACCGAAAAAGCCGCATCCCTTGCCGCAAAAAATGTCCCCCGCACGGAAGGAGTTGTGAAAAAAGGTACTAAACTGATAAGCTCCGGTGAGCCGCTTAATAAAGATAAAATCAACAAACTGCAGTCTTATTTGAAATCTGACCTTCTTCGCCGCTCAAGTATTGTTGATATATGGCATTTTGCGGGCAGTATCATTCATGCTTTTATTATCGTACTCATCCTTTTCTTATATATCTTTTTTATCAGAAAAAGAATATTCCATGATAATCTAATGATTTTAATCCTTTGCAGCATATTGATATTCACAGGTTTAATGGCTTGGTTTTCCCTGAGGATTCCTACGGCTCTGCCTATAGAGTATTTTATTTTAATACCAGGATTATCAATGCTGACGGCTATTCTATTTGACTCAAGAACGGCATTTTACACGACCGTAGCAATGTCTTTTATGGCAGCCGGCATAAGAGGATCCGATTATGATGCGGCGCTGGTGCTGCTATTTGCGGGATGTCTTGCGGCTTATTCCGTAAGAGATATACAAAGCAGAACACAGATGTATTCCTCTATTTTATTTATGTTTGCAGGTTTTGTAATTGCTATCGGCGGTTTGGGTTTGGAACGGTCTTATGATTTTGTAACCGTTTTGAACAGGGTAATAGTATCAACGATTAATGCGTTTGTTTCTCCAATTTTGACTTACGGACTCCTTTTTATGATAGAAAGGACTACAAACATAACCACTGATCTCAAGCTGCAGGAATACAATAACTTAAATCACCCTCTGCTGTTAAAATTAAATGATATAGCTCCCGGCACATATCAACACACACAATCGGTCGCGCTGCTTGCAGAACGATGCGCAAGCGCTATCGGAGCCAATCCGCTTTTAACAAAAGTAGGGGCATATTTTCACGATATCGGAAAAATAGCAAAAGCTGAGTATTTCGCTGAAAATCAGATGAATATCGAGAACAAGCACGATAAAATCAGTCCTAAAAAGAGCGCCGAAGCCATAAAAGAGCATGTTATCGAGGGCACTAAGCTTGCAAAGGGGTACAATCTGCCTCAAAGAATTATTGATTTCATCCCCATGCACCACGGTACGACTTTGATTAAACATTTTTATGCCAAGGCATTAGAAGAGGCTGAAAACACCGATGATGTTAACGAAGAAGATTTCAGGTATCCCGGTCCAAAGCCAAACAGCAGGGAAACAGCCGTTTTGATGATATGCGACTCCGCAGAAGCTCTTTCCAGAATAAGTAAAATATCCTCTGATGAACTCGAAAAAGCAATAGATGCAATCATCAAAGACCGGTTTTTGGACGGGCAGTTCGATGAATCGGATATCAGCCTCAGCGATCTGAAAAAGATAAAGGAAACATGTTTAAAACATTTGATTGGCAAAGGACATTCAAGGGTCAAATATAAAGAAATTCCGAAGAAAAAATGAAAAAGACTGATAATGAAACAAGACCTTTGCTTCTGATAGTTGATGATAATGTGCGCAACCTTCAGGTGATAGGTTCTGCTCTGTATAAGCAGAATTACCAGATTTCCATGGCTGACAGCGCCGAAAATGCTTTAAAACTTCTTGAAAATATTAAACCGGACTTGATACTTCTCGATATTTCTATGCCGGGAAAGGACGGTTTACAGCTTTGCAGAGAGATTAAAGCTGAAGACGGGCTGAAGAATATTCCCGTTATTTTTCTCACCGCAAGGACGGAAACAGAAGATATCTTAGACGCTTTCGATGCAGGCGGCGTGGATTATATTACTAAACCTTTTAACAGTCTTGAACTTATAGCGAGAATACAAACACACCTCGACCTGAAATTTTCAAGGGAAGTCATTGAAAAAAATATCAGGGAAATAGAAGATGCTAATGCCAAACTTATTCAGCTTAATCTTCTAAAGGACAGATACTTATCCATTTTAAAAACTGATTTGTCGAGCGCTGCTAATTATGTGAGAAAACTGCTTCCGGAAAAAATTAACAACAGAGGCTTAAAAACAGACTGGATTTTCACTCCTTCCGCAGAACTGGGAGGCGATTCATTCGGCTATCACTGGATTGACGAAGAGCATTTTGCAATTTATCTGCTGGATGTTTCAGGCCATGGCGTTAGCGCTGCTCTCGAATCCGTTTCAGTTCTTAATATGCTGAGACAGCAGACATTGGTTAAAACTGACTTTCGTGATCCCGAACAGGTGATTAAAGCTTTAAACAAAGCCTACCAGATGACAGAACACAATAATAATTATTTTACTATTTGGTACGCTGTTTATCATAGTCAAAGCAGAATTCTGAAATATTGCTCTGCCGGGCACCCTCCGCCAATAATAATTGATTCTTTTGGAAAAGCTGAAGAACTTGTAAACAAAAATCATCCTGTAGGTTTTCTGCCTGATAATGATTTTCAAGGAAGTGAAATTCATATAAATTCAGGCTTAAGTTTATACATTTTCTCAGACGGTGTCTTTGAAATAAAAAATGAGAATAAAATTGTGTGGAATTACTATGATTTTCGGGATTTTCTTATTAATTCATACAAAAAAAAGATATCTGAACTTAAGCTGCTTTTCAGCTATGTAAAGCAAAGCAGCGGGGAAAATAAGCTGCGGGACGATTTTTCAATTCTGAAGGTAAGTTTTGAGAAAGAATAAGAACAGCGGAGGAGATTTAAAAAGATTTCTCCATTACATTTCTCTTGAAAAAGGGCTTTCGGGTAATACCCTTATTTCTTATGAATCCGATTTGAAACGCTTTGCAGAGTATCTTGAATCTAAAAACATCAATGGTTTCTCTGATGCGGAGACTTCCGATATATCGGGTTTTATCAAGTTTTTAGGTGAACTGGGATTAAGCGCTGCAAGCAGAACCCGTTATCTTTCTTCCATCAGGAGTATTTACAGATTCCTCTTCAGCACGGGAAAAGTTGATAAGGACATTTCCGAAAAAGTAGATATACCCAAATCAAAACGAAAAATACCCGATACTCTGACCTATGAACAAATTACAAAAATTATCGAAGCTCCGGACATAACGAAACCCGCCGGCATACGCGACAGGGCAATGCTGGAAATACTCTATGCCTGCGGTCTCCGGGTGTCTGAGCTTACCGGACTGAAACAGAGAGATGTTATAAAAGATGCCGAAATAATTCGTGTATTCGGCAAGGGTTCAAAAGAAAGAATTGTTCCAATAGGAAAATCCGCACTTGATTGGATAGAAAAGTATATTCGCCGCTCAAGACCATTTCTGATGAAAACCGGAAATCCCGTTGAAAATCTTTTTTTGAACCAAAGGGGGGGCAGTCTTACCCGGATGGGCGTCTGGAAGATAATTGACAAATACTCCCGGCAGGAAAAGATTGAAGCAAATGTGCACCCTCATGTTTTCAGGCATTCATTTGCAACACATCTGCTGGAAGGCGGTGCTGACCTCAGGGCGGTGCAGGAAATGCTGGGACATTCCGATATTTCCACTACTCAGATATATACTCATATCGACAGGGATTTTATCAGAGAGGTACACCGGAGCTTTCATCCCAGAGCATGATTGATTATTATTTTGCTTCTTTTGCGGCAAGTCTGTTTAATCAGGCTTTTTTCATCTTTTTCTTCTA
>CAZOBD010000200.1:0-6835 GCA_964577665.1 uncultured Hyphomicrobiales bacterium | reverse complement strand
AAAGTATACAGGTTATTTCGGAATAGTATACAGGACAAGACACTACTGTTAGGCAAGAAACCAGTTGAGCAGGCTGAGCATATTTGGTTAAGACCAAAAAGTGAACCATTAAAAGAATTATCAGAAGTATCACCAATAATTAAGTCCCTAAAAAAATAATGTTTTAAAGAAGAGAAGAGCATATATACATAGAAATTATTAACTTTAGTTGATATTGCCGGAGATATCGAGGGAAGAACAAAATTCCAGAAAATAGTATATATTTTGAAAATTAAAGGCGTTAATTTTCATGAAAAATTCAAATATCATTATTTTGGTCCTTATTCTCCTGATTTGCAATTGGAAATAGAGGAGTTAGTTGATAGAAAATATTTAAATGAAAATTTATCTAACTTGCCTTATCATTACAAGTTAAATTCAAATATTTCATTTGAGAGAAACAATTCTATTTCTGATAAAGAAGATTTTGTGAAGTATTTAAGTAAGCAAAATTATCAAGAATTAGAAGTTGTCAGCACAATATATTATCTAATAGAAAACAATGGTATTACGGATGAAAATATCATTAAAAAGAAGTTAGCGGCTCTTAAACCGCATTTAAAAGGCAAATTTGTCAGTTCATTTATACTTAAAGAGCAAATTGATAATTATACTTTTACATCAGAAAAAATTCATTGAGCAGATTAACCGTTAATCTGAAATTGGCGATCGGCTCTAAACCTTTTTTTATCAGCCTGTTTTATTCTTTCTTTCTTTTTATATAATCTGATAAACACCCCTCGCTTTTCAAATTCTTTAACTACAAAATAATTTTCGTTTAGCTGTTCTATTTCCTTCTCTGAAAAATTGTTGGAAACATTCGTATATAAAACATACTTATCCTTATTCAGATTCTTTACGGGATGAAAATCATCGCTGTCCGTTAAGTCAATAAATTTTCTCTTGGCTTTATCGGGAAAATCGGAAGAAACGGATGAGTAATCAATGCCATTTTCCTCCAGATAATCATTCATTTTTTTTCGCAGTTCATAATACGGCAGATGCGCCAGTGATGAATCCCAACCCTGCGCAACATGCTCCGGGTAAATTA
The DNA here is from genome assembly GCA_964577665.1 of uncultured Hyphomicrobiales bacterium. Classification (GTDB taxonomy): domain Bacteria; phylum Bacteroidota; class Ignavibacteria; order Kapaibacteriales; family UBA2268; genus CAYVTD01. Next base: position 5,745 of record CAZOBD010000200.1, on the reverse strand, counting down.
TCTTATTTCCCGCAAGAAGACACATCAGAAGAATACAAGCCGTTAAGATCTTGACTGATTTTCTTTTGATCTTTTCAAAAATGAGGTAATTTACGAAAAGAGAAAACATCAGATAAGCAGGAAGAAGATACCTGTGCGCTGCGAGATTATAGTAGAAAGTGAATGTAATCCCTTGAAATATTAGTACAAGAGCAAACAAAACAAGAATCAATTTTATATTTCTATCATTTTTTATCTGTTTAAAATATTTCAAGCAGATTAACACCGCTACTATCCATAGAGATGCTCTTCCGAAATCAATCATTCTCCAGCCGAGAACGAATAAATTTTTCAGAAAGCCTTTCAAATCAACCGGTTCGAAGCTAGGCGCCCATGGAGAATCTTCATGCCATCCGAACCAGCCCTTTTCTTCATAATGAAAGCTGTGATAGCCTATGAAAATCAAAAAGGCAGGTAGAAATATCAAAATGCAGATTACGGCTGTGTCGAATATTCTTTTACCTTTTAAGCTTTCAATATTGAGCAAAATTCCGAAAATAAAAAGCGCCGCTGCTGCCTGTCCTCCTCGATTGCTTGAAAGTATCAGTCCCGATACAGCAAGAGCTAAAAATAATCTCCTGTCTTCTAAAATTGCATTTACGCCAAACAAAAAAAAGAAAATTAAAGGAATATCAGGACTAACAAGAGCAGACTGCGCCAGCAGCGTGGCATCAGCCAAAAATAATGCCGCTGCAAAAAAAAGATACTTCCCGGCGATGAACTTTTTCAGAAGATGATACGACTGCCAGATTATTCCGAACAAGAACGGCAGCATTGCGAAATGGCTTGCCGGCAGAGTCCTTCCGAAAAGCTCCCAGACCAGCGCCAGATACATTCCAAAAGCAGGAATATGACCGCTGTCCATATCTTCCGGCAGAAATATTGACGAAAAATCATTTTCATAAAAGAATGTTGCGTGTTCAGATGCTAACTGTATGGTATCCCAGAAGAAAAAGTTATCTGAGTTAATCCATGTAAATAAAAAGAAAAACAGAAAAAAAGGCAGCATCGTTAATAATCCTGCATTTTTGTCATTATTTCTTCTCTTAAATAATATCATTTGTTAATCTGTTTAAGAAAAAAAAGTAATATAATAAAATTTTTATCCGGGGAGATGAAATTCAGATTAAATATACATGATTCGGAAAATCACTTAAAGGGGTGATTATTTTTTGGTAGATTTGCCATATATTGAAGAATAAAACGTAATGTAAATGAAAAACCGTTAGAGACCCCTCCCCGGCCCTCCCCAAGGGGAGGGAGCAAGATCATTGAATACCATCCCTTTGGGGAGGGTTAGACTGGGGCTTAAAATAAACAGATGAAACACCTATGATTCGGAAAATCACGCAAGGGGATGATTATTTAAGCAAGATGTCGGACACCTTCAAGGTGTCCGACATCTGAAAATCAAAAGTTCTGCCAATAGAATGAAAAAGATGTCCAACATCTGAAGCGGAAAAGTCAAAATACTAACAAAACCTAATCATATTTGGAAGTAATTTCTCAAAAAGAGATTAGTAATTCTATTTACAAGCCGTTTAAAACACTTACTAAACCAACAGAGTGAATACATTTATCTATTATAATTTGTCAGTGCATAGCATTTCTTTTAAATTCAAAATTGTCTTATTGCAAATTATATGCATTATATAAGCAGTCTTCTTTGCAGTAATTTTTTTTTGATAATAATAAATATTTATTCATTAATAGATAATAGAGGTATGGAAGAACACCACAATCACAACCACAAAACCGTAACCAGCGACGTTTTGGTTGTCGGGGCGGGTATAGCAGGTATTTCGACCGCTCTCGAGATAGCCGAAACCGGCTTTACGGCTTCTCTTATTGAAAAACAGCCTTTCATAGGAGGAAGAGTTGCCCGTACAAACAAGTACTTTCCTAAGCTCTGCCCGCCTCAGTGCGGACTGGAGGTTAATTACAAACGCCTGAAATCGAACAAAAACGCAGAGCTTTTTACAATGGCTGAAGTAATTGACATAAAAGGTAAAAAGGGCGATTATAAGGTGCAGGTTAAAATAAAACCCCGCTATATCAAAGAAGATGCTCTTGACGGAGATCTGGAGACATGCTCGCAGGAATGCGGAGTTGAAATTTCTAACGAGTTCAATCTCGGTCTCGATACTACCATGGCGCTTCATAAGCCATTCAATAATGCTTTTCCGCCTCACTACGTCTTTGAAAAAGATAAGGTCAGTGATGAACAGTTAAAGTTTTTAGAAGCTAACATGCGCGAGTGCATTGACCTCGATCAAAAAGAAGAGATAATAGAGTTTCACGTAAAAGCAATAGTGCTTGCAACCGGATGGGATCCTTACGACGCGGAAAAGATCGAATACTATGAATTTAAAAAATATCCCGATGTAATACGCAACGTCGAAATGGAAAGACTTGCCTCGCCGAACGGACCCTACGGAGGAAAAATACTCAGGCCCTCAGATAAAAAAGAAATCGAAAATATAGTTTTCGTGCAGTGCGCCGGCTCCCGCGATGAAAATCACCTGCCTTACTGTTCTTCCATCTGCTGCCTTGCTTCGCTGAAGCAGGCTCGTTACGTAAGAGAACAGTACCCCGATGCAGATATACACATTTTTTATATAGACATACGCACTCACGGCATCTTTGAGGAATTTTACCAGCAGACTAAAAAAGACAAAAAGATATATTTTCACAGAGGCAAAGTAGCTAAAGTTTTTCAGGAGCACGGCTCCAAAAAACTTACGGTAGAAGCGGAAGATTCGCTGACAGGTGAATTAAACCAGATGACTACCGACATGGTAGTGCTCGCAACGGGCATGAAGCCGGTCAATGATAAAATACCCGGCATAGATAAATCGGTTATTGACGAAAACGGATTCGTAATTGAAAATGACAAAGGCATTATCGGGGGCGGCGTAAGCACCAACCCCACAGACGTGGCAAGCTCCGTACAGGATGCAACCGCCGCGGCAATAAAAGCTATCCAAATAATAAAGGGAGGCAAATAATTATGGCAGACGAAACTAAAAAAATCGGCGTATATATTTTTTCGGGCGACGGCATCGGCGATGCCGTTGACTGCAATAAACTCGCAGAAGATGCAAAAGAACTCGAGAATGTAGAAATAGTAAAAGTTGATAAAAAACTTACTACAAAAGCCGGCTCACAGCGCATCCGCAAAGATATAGAAGACGAAGGCTTGACAGGCGTCGTCATCGCTGCAAGTTCCCCGCGTTTCCACAATGAACTTTTTGACTTTGAAGACATCGTTTTTGACAGGGTGAACCTCCGCGAACTCGTCGCATGGACACACGAGCCAAAAGACAAGCAGACTTATGATCTGGCGCTTGACTACATCCGCATGGGTGTCGCAAAAGTAAATCAAAGCGCTCTGCCCGAACCCGAAGTACTCGATATAAATGAGACCGTTATGGTAGTCGGCGGCGGCTATACGGGTATGCACGCGGCTCTTGCCTCCGCAAAGGCAGGCTATCCCGTTATCCTGATCGAAAAAAACCCGGAACTGGGCGGTTTTTATAAAAAACTATACAAACTTACACCCACCAAAGCTCCTTTTTACGAGCCTGAAAAAAATCTTGCAGATTCACTTATTGCCGAAGTTTTTGCTCATCCGCTTATCAATGTCATCACTGACTGCCAAATAATCAGAACTTCGGGACAGCCCGGTATGTTTAACGTTTTGGCAAAAGCAGGCGAAGAAGAAATGCAGTTTCAGGCTGGCGCCATCATTCAGGCGACGGGATGGAAACCCAATGACAGCAATTTTTTGAAAGATTACTGCTACGGGGAAATTCCCAATGTAATTACCAATATCGAAATGGAAGCTCTCGCTAAAGATGATAATCTTAAGAGACCCTCCGACGGCAAAGATATTGAAACTGTTGTGTTTATTCAATGTGCCGGAAGAGACGAGCAAAACGAGCTTTACTGCTCGTCAACCTGCTGCATGACTTCGCTTAAGCAGGCCCTTTACGTAAGAGAGAAGTATCCCAATGCACGAATTTTTGTTATTTACAAAGACATGCGCACACCGGGACAGTACGAAATGTTTTACAAGCGGGTGCAGAACGAAGACAATATTTTCCTGACAAAAGGCAAAATCGCCAACGTAAGCTCTAACAACGGCGACGGTATGGTCAAAGTAGAAGTAGATGACACTCTCCTTGCAGAAAATATAGAAATAGACGCTGACCTCGTAGTTCTTGCACAGGGCATGGTTTCCAACCAATTTGTCCCCGATGCCGTTGTCGAAGAGCAGACACAGGAAGAGCTTGAAGAAAATCCTGACGAAGCTGCGCCGAACGACCCGATGTTCAGCATTATTTCCGACGGAGTAATCTATAAATCAAATACTTTGAACCTTACTTACAGGCAGGGTCCCGAGCTTCCGACATTAAAATACGGTTTTCCCGACTCCCACTATGTCTGCTTCCCGTATGAAACACGCAGAACGGGTATCTACGCAGCGGGAACCGTTCGCTCCCCAATGGACCTTATCGCCTGCAAAAGGGATGCCGAAGGCGCCGCACTTAAAGCGATACAGGTCATTGAAAATACCAGAGCCGGCACGGCGGTTCATCCCCGCTCCGGTGATAAAACTTTCCCCGACTTCTTCCTGCAGAGATGCACCCAGTGCAAGCGATGTACAGAAGAATGTCCTTTCGGGACTCTCGACGAAGACACTAAGGGAACTCCTAAGCCGAACCCCAACCGCTGCCGCCGCTGCGGCATCTGCATGGGAGCATGCCCCGAAAGAATAATCAGCTTCAAAGGCTATTCGGTGCAGATTATTTCCTCCATGATAAAATCCATCTATATCCCGACGGAAGAGGAAGACGGCGAAGCCACTCCCAGAATCATCGCATTCATGTGTGAAAACGACGCATACCCGTCTCTCGATATTATGGCGGGTAATAATGTAAAAATATCGCCTTACATACGCGTCATACCGGTTCGATGCCTCGGCTCGGTCAGTACCAGCTGGATAGCAGACGCACTTTCAGCCGGCTTCGACGGCGCCATACTTATCGGATGCAAATTCGGAGACGACTACCAGTGCCACTTCATCCGCGGAAGCCAGCTTGCAAGCAGAAGAATGACTAACGTGCAGGAAAAACTGAAACAGCTCGTTCTCGAACCCGAAAGAGTGGAGCTCCATTCGCTTGCAATCGACGAATATGACAAAATTCCCGATATTCTTAACAACTTTGCCAAAGTTATAGAAGAAGTCGGGCCTAACCCCTACAAAGAAATGTAACCTCCTCAACCATTGGTTTTCAACATAAAATCAAAAGCCGCCCGAGGTAATGTGCAGGGCGGCTTTTTTAATTTATTCCGGATGGTTCTCCTTTATCAAATCAATACATGACTGAATCAAAAGCTAAAAAACTGTTACAAAATCATCCGACATTCATCTATAAGCAAACAGGCATTTCTTTCATTCATCCTTTATGCTGAGTAATCGGATGGGTTCACTGCTTCAATGATTTCAACCGGATAATAAGCGGCATTCGCTCCGTCGTAATGAATCTTCAAAACATGAACGTTAGTATTGTCTATGAAACTAAAGTCCTCAATATCCTCTAAATTATAAGTTTTAAAGCTGACGTCTTCAAAATATAACTTTAGAATTGAATCCTGTGCATACATAATTGTATTTGCTAAAAGAATTATAATAATGATTAA
>CAZOBD010000199.1:0-6852 GCA_964577665.1 uncultured Hyphomicrobiales bacterium | reverse complement strand
TACCGGCCATTTCGGGATAGTGTTCAACGAAATAATTCAACCTTATTCTCAAAAATTTCATTTCTGTCTGATATTTGATTTTACAAATTAGCAGGGAGTACTTTATACACCTTAAATTAAATCATATAATATTTTTATTTCTTTACAATTTTACTTATTTTCGACTAAAAGAAAATAGTTTTAATAAAGTTCTATGTAATTTAAGGGGATGATGTATAAAAAGATATTATCGACTATATTAGTTTTATTTTTTACTCTTTTTTTGAATCTTTTCTCATTTGATGAAAATGATTTTTCTTACGGACAATACTTCGATTACGGTTATGAGCTTATTGAAGCAGATTTCAGAGCATTGCCTGATGTGCCTAGTTGCTGTCCTCAATTTTCCGAAGGGACAGGATATTCCTATAATATCGGAGCATTCATTGCTTTTAAACCTGATATTAAAAATATAAGATTTAGTCTTTTAAGCTCTTATCAAAAAAGTCAAAGTGAACTAAAGAAAATAGAGTCTGAAACATTTTCAGTGGATATGATGCCCTACAATGGTGAGTTTGAGCACTTCATAAAGTCGGATTTTTCATTTGTTACTTTAAAACCTGTAGTTGAGTATCTTTTGCTTGGCAGTCTTTCGATTAACTTCGGCACTAAGTTCTTATTTCCATTAACATATCATTATTCCCAAAAAGAAACAATTGTAAATCCTGCGGACAGAGGAAATTTTAATGAAACAGGAACAAATGTCAGGAATCAAAGTTCAGGCAGCATTCCTAATGTTAATTCAATTATCACCTTACTTTCAGCCGGAATAAACTATTCCTTGCCTTTGAATAAAATCGGAAGCATTACTGCTATGCCTGAAATAGGTTTTGATTATGCTTTGAATGGTATTATTGAAGATGTTCTTTGGAAAAACCATAGAATACGCTTTGGTTTATGCATTGCATTTAACAGCGCTAACGCCATTCCAGATAAAAAATCTGAGGATGTTCCCAAAGAAGTAATCATAGAAGAACCTTTTTCTCAGGAAAAGTCAGAAACAAAAAAAGAAATATCAGAAGATACTACTGATAATTTTCAAGATATGTTTCGATTGGATGTGGTCGGAGTAGAAGACAGCATCGAAAAGCCTGTAATAATAATTCGCTCAGAAGAAATCCAGTTCTTCAGCCTAAAACCACTGCTGACATATATCTTTTTTGATGATAATTCTTCTGTAATACTTGATCGTTACAATAAATTGAGAAGAGAAGAAACGGACAATTTTAATATAATCACTCTTGAAAAGAAACCTGAACTGGAAATTTATCATCAATTATTGAATATAATAGGCAAACGGATGCAGGAAAATAGAAAATCTAAAATAACTCTAACTGGCTGCAATAACGGGAATGGATTTGAAAAAGATAATAATGAACTTTCAAAAAACAGAGCCGAAGCGATAAAAAAATATTTGACTGAGATATGGAACATTGATACAGAGAGAATAAAAATAAAAGCACGTGGTTTGCCTGAAGAGCCGTCTAACAACAAACGACAAGAGGGGCTGGAAGAAAACAGAAGGGTTGAGATAATTTCCGATGATTGGGAAATAGTAAAGCCAATTATGATAAATGATACTATCTACAAGTTCACTCCGCCGATTTTAAGATTTTATATAAGATCTTTAATTGGCAGTGAAGATTTATTTTGGAAGCTGAAGGTAAATCATAGAGATATTGAAATCGGTAAGTTTATTGGAAATGGTATTCCCCAAAAGCAAATTGATTTGAAGCTAAAAGATGCATTCAGGGAAATAAAAATGAACAGAGACAGCATCTACTATAAACTTAGTATTCAAAATAAAAGTACAGGTGAATCAGCAGAATATTCAGGAAGTTTTCCAGTTAACCTTATTGCTATTGCAGATAAAGGAAACAAAAATAAAAAAAATATAAGAATAGAAAAATTCAATCTAATCCTGTTTTCTTATAATAAATTCAATATGAACGACGCAAACAACAGGATTTCGGAAATAATTAATGGTAAGATTCAAAAAAAATCTAAAGTTACAGTTATTGCATATACCGATAAAACAGGCAGCGATGAATATAATCTTGAACTTTCAAAGAACAGGGCTGAGAGTGCCTCCAAAGCCCTGATATCTGATAATATGGAGACAAAGGGCTTGGGAGAATCCGTAATTTTATACGATAATACACTGCCTGAAGGCCGTTTTTACTGCCGGACAGTTGAAGTAATTGTAGAAACAGAAATAAAATGATTATAGGAAAAATTATTAAAAGTAAGAAAAATAATAAATAATTTAATTGAGGTATGGTATGAGAAAATTGTTATTAATATTAAGTCTGGTTATTTATTTTGTAAGTTATAATGTAGATGGAAAGGATATCTACTGGGTCAAGGGCAGCGGTGCATGGCATGATTATTACAATCATTGGGCTTATGAGTCAGGCGTTGATACCATCGAGCAAGGGCGAGTGCCCACAACTGAAGACGATGTATATTTTGATGAAAACTCGTTCGCAAATGGAGAAGATACTCTTGAAATAACTATCAGTACAGATGCCGTTTGCCGGACATTGGATTTCACAAGATGCCAGAATTTAAATAAGTTAATAATCATTAATCATACTTCAAGTGTGCCAATAAGAATTTACGGCTCCCTGCTTTTGATAGACAGTTTGAGACTTAAAAATATTAATGAAATACAGTTCCTTGGTGAAAACGGCAGCTTTAAACTCTTAACAAAGAATAAACAATTGCCATTACTCAGATTCAAAGACAGAAACAGCTTCTGGCAGATAGAAGGAGAACTTCATTGTAAAAGCAGTTTGTTGTTTTATGGAGAAGGCAGCAGGTATGAGCTTGGAGGAGCGGCATTTATCAGCGGTAGTTTATCACATCAATACGGAAGTTTCATTACAAACAATTATCCCATTGACTGTCAATTCTTTTACGTAGGACATAATGCAGACAGTTTATTTTTAGGCAGTTCACAAATCACGCTGTCCCACAAGAACTTTGTAGTTTATAATGATGATACATATATTGACGGGGGAACATCAGTAATCCACATGAAAAATTCAGCTTCTGTTTTTATTAACAAGGGACAAAGATTTTATAATGTAATATTTGAGGACACAACAGAAAATACACAGGAATTAAAAGGACCAGGATCATACAATCATGTAAAATTTAATTCAAACGGAATAATTGAAGATAATAACTCCTTCGACAGTCTCAGCTTTGCTGCCGGACATACCGTTACAATAGCTGCAGGAAAAATACAAACAATAAATAAGGCATTAAATGCGGAAGGAAGATGTGATGCTTATATATATATATAAACTGAAAATGCCGACAATCCCGGAGGAATACTCAAGGAAAGTGGAGAAATAAAAGTAAATTATACAGTATTGGAAAATATCACAGCCTATGGTGATGCAGTTTTTATTGCAAATAATTCAGTGGATATGGGCAATAACACAGGCTGGAATATCCAAAGCTCTACGCCGAGAAAACTTTTTTGGGTAGGCGGTACAGGCGATTGGAATAATCCTGCACATTGGTCTTTAAATGAAAACGGCAGCGGAGGAGGACAATGCCCTCCATCATCTGTTGACGATGTTTTTTTCAATGAACATTCTTTTAGTGATTCAGATACATTGAGAGTAACGACATCGGTTGTTTTTTGCCATGATATGGACTGGCGATCATCGAATAATAATGTAGTGATAAACAATAAAGAGATGTTAAGAATATATGGTTCATTATGGCTGCAGGAAAATGTGAAATTCCAAGGCAGTAAAGAAATTAGTTTTTTATCTAAGAATTCATCAGAAATATTGTCATCAGCAAAAGTTCAAACACCATTACTCAGATTCAAAGACAGAAACAGCTTTTGGCAGATAAAAGGAGAGCTTCATTGTAAAAGCAGTTTGTTGTTTTATGGAGAAGGCAGCAGGTATGAGCTTGGAGGAGCGGCATTTATCAGCGGTAGTTTATCACATCAATACGGAAGTTTCATTACAAACAATTATCCCATTGACTGTCAATTCTTTTACGTAGGACATAATGCAGACAGTTTATTTTTAGGCAGTTCACAAATCACGCTGTCCCACAAGAACTTTGTAGTTTATAATGATGATACATATATTGACGGGGGAACATCAGTAATCCACATGAAAAATTCAGCTTCTGTTTTTATTAACAAGGGACAAAGATTTTATAATGTAATATTTGAGGACACAACAGAAAATACACAGGAATTAAAAGGACCAGGATCATACAATCATGTAAAATTTAATTCAAACGGAATAATTGAAGATAATAACTCCTTCGACAGCCTCAGCTTTGCTGCCGGATGCAGATATAATATTGGAAAAGGGAAAACTCAAGTATTGAATAAATACTTTCTTGCAAAAGGGAATAGCTGTCATCCAATTGTTATTTTTGCTCAGGACAGCAGCATCGAAACATTTCATAAAGAATCAGGTGTAGTTTCAGGTGATTTTCTCGAGCTTCACTATGTAAAAGCCGGCGGCGGAGCAGAGTTTTTTGCAGGAACCTATACAGATGATTATTCCGAAACAAGCCCGGGGTGGATTTTTGAAAACGCACCCGGATATATATACGGCCTTGGTAACGACACTGTAATGTGCAAGGGAGAATTGCTTGAAACATATAATTTCAACGGTGCAAAATCTTATTTATGGCATGATGGCTCGACTAATGCCTTCTATGAGGTTAAAGAATCGGGTATGATAACTGTAGCTGTTTTTTATGACGAAGACTGTATTTACTACGACACTATCAATGTGCAGGTAATTGACAATGCAATTCTCGAAGCAGGAGAAGATATATTTGTCTGCCATCCTAATACTCCTATAAGTGTTAATGTTGATATTCAGGAAGGTGTACAGCCTTACGAAATAGAATGGGAGCCGAAGACAGGTATTGATAAACCTGATGAAAAAAGCATCATTATAAAAAACGATGTTTCTGAGCAGTATATTATTACAGTAACAAGCAGAAATTTGTGTGAGGCAAGGGATACGGTAAACTATTATGTCATACAAACTTTAGTCCCTAAGATATACAAAGACGGAGACTATCTTGTTTCAAATATTCCCATCGGAAATCAGTGGTATCTTGACGGTGAACCTATTCCCGGAGCAGTAGAAGACCGTATTATCCCCTTTGAAACTGGTGAATATACTGTAATAGTTACAATCGATGACTGCAGATCACTGACTTCTGAAAAATACTTTTTTTATGAGGCAGTAAAAGCAGATATTGTGATTGTGGTAGGTTCTGCTAAAGCTGAGCCCGGTGAAGAGGTTAATATACCCATAAACATTATCAATCAGGACTCACTTCTTTCTAAAAACATTACTTCTTTTGATGCTATACTCTCTTATAACGCAAGAATCCTTTATTCAGATGATTTAAATTCGAGCGCAACTTTTTCTGGGGACTATGCTTCGATACCCGTTGAACTGAACTATAATGCATCAGAAGATAAGTGGGGAGAGGTTCACTTTACAGCTATGCTGGGTAATACTGATAAATGCGGTCTTGCACTGTCTTCGATCAGCGGTATTGGTGATACTATCAAAGTAGGAATAATTAACGGGCTTTTTGAGTTAGACGAGATATGCCTCGAAGGAGGAAAAAGGCTTTTTGACGATTCAAATAGATTTTTCATAATGCAGTCTGCACCAAATCCGGCATCTTACGATTTAAAGCTTGTTTTCGGAGTGATTGACGATGCTGAAGTCGAATTGTCATTAGTAAATCTGCTTGGAAAAGAGGAAAAAATACTTGATAAAGTAAAACTCAAGCCCGGTTTATATGAGAAAATTTATGATATTACTCATATACCTGCAGGATTCTATTTGTGCACAATGAAAACAGCCGGAAGATGCGCAACCAAAAGAGTAGTTGTTCTTAAGTAATCTCTGACCGAAAAACCGGAAGAGCATGACAATCAAAGGCATGCCAAGAAAGCAGGGTACGAAAAAACATACGAAGCCGCATTAAATGGTTATAGCGGCTATAAATACTTATGAAAAGTGAGGAATAAAGCGTATTTTTGTAAGCAACAGAATGAACCACAAAAAAAGATTCGGCAAAAAATCGTATGAGAAAATCCATTGACTTGCAAATAAAATTCGGTGATGTAGATATATCGAAAATTAAGTTCAACCAGAAATGCCGGGATGAGCTCCCGAGGATTCTGCAAGGTTTGCAATATATATTTGTAACGCCTTCCATCCGTCAGGAGGTATTCAAAAAATTAGAGAGCTTAGTACCTGAAAAGACAAGCAAAACCAAGGGGCGTCCGGGGATGGATTTATGGAAGATATTGGTATTGGGTGTAGTACGTCTTGGCTGCAACTGGGATTATGACAAACTGCATGACATGGCAAATAATCACAAGACAATCCGTCAAATGATGGGGCACGGCAGCGAAGAGTGGGACAGACCGTATGAATATAACTTACAGACAATAAAAGATAATGTGATGCTGATAACTCCTGAAGTATTGGAGGAAATCAATCTGATAGTAGTGCGTGCGGGGCACAATCTTCTTGGCGGTAAAAAAAACGGAATTACGTGGGAGTGTAGATTCCTTTGTAGTAGAAACTGATGTCGATTACCCGACAGATGCAAAATTGCTTTGGGACTGCATGAGGAGTGCTATGACACAAAGCTCTCAATTGTGTAATGACTTAGGACTGACGGGATGGCGCAAACTAAAATCCGTATCGAAGGAATTTAAGCGTAAGTTAAAACGGAAGTTCCACGCAATAAAATTCATAATGCGTTGTATATCAATAGATTAGT
>CAZOBD010000198.1:0-6891 GCA_964577665.1 uncultured Hyphomicrobiales bacterium | reverse complement strand
GCAACTTAACCTTTTTCCACCTTATTCTTATGTCCGATTTTTGGGGAGTAGCTCATTCATCTTCGAGATATTTCACAATACTTTCTGCATAAACTTCTTCCAAAACTGATTTTTCTTTTATTAATTCAAAAGAATTATTTTCATACTTAAAATAAAATGGTGAGTTTACAAGTGTATAAGTGCCATAATATATTGCTTGGAATTCTATTAAATAGTATGCTTCGCCATCAAAGCATATATCTAATGATAAATCCGGCACATTAAAAATATCATATATTTTTTTAGAATAGATTAGAAGCTCTTTTGGAATATCCTTTTCATAAGTAAAATTACCACTACCACTTGAGCGAAAATCATTTTTCCTAACATATCTTGTTAAAACATAATACCTATGACCATATATCAAAACTTTCCAGTCATTTTTGAGATTTGGTATAAATTCCTGTATTATTATTTTTTTTTGATGATGTGACATTTTGTTGTAATTCTTATCTAAAAACTTCCTTTTCAAGTTTACTAAAAATGCTATAAAAGAAAATGATCTCATCATTTTTTTTGCTTTATTTTGTAAATCACTTTTATCATTTGCAAGTACAACACCACTTGATCCCGCACCATCAGTTCTTTTTATTACCCATTTTGAATTTTCAATTGTTGGTAATATTCTAAGAAAATCCTCATAAGTACCAATTGAATACGATACTAAAGAATTAATTTCTTTTTCCTTATAGGTTTTTCTTAATATTTCCATGAAGGATTTATTATGATGAGAGCGTAAAAATTCATATTTAGGAATTAATATTGCTCCCTGCAATTTCAATGATAAAACAACATCTTCAATGTAACTTTTATAATAGCCCTTGTATTCTTCAGATGAATTGATTAGAACAATTTTATCCTTAAAATCATCATTGACAAAATCTATATCCGACAAAGGTATGTAATCAATTTCAATGTTGTGTTGTAAAAAATAATTTTTCAACAACGATTTATCCATACCACTTTTTAATGGCTTATCGCCAATTTTAGGTAGGAATCTATTCTGATAATCTGTTAATGCGTAGACTTTTTTCATCTATTAATAACTTTTTTAAATCTTATAACTTTTTCTTTTAAACTCATTTTAGGATTCAAAATAAATTCGAAAAAAAATTGAATTTTTAATAATATTTTATAAATATTCCAATTATTTTTAATAATTCTGTACTTTTTCGTTCTTATTGAAAATTTCTTAAACAGATTATTCTGTTTTGTTATTATTAAATTTGAATTATAAATTGGTATAAAATTAATGGAATACTTTTGTTTATTAAAGTTGACTTTGATTATCGCAGATTCAAAGCTGTTCTTTTTCCATAAATAATTCATTTTTCCGTCGCTTTCCCAATCAGCAAAACAAAAATTGCCAAGACTATGAAATATGTATTTACCCTTATATATTTCATAAGGTTGGAATGTATGGCTGTGATGACCAATTATCAAATCTGCTCCATAATCTATTAATCTTTTCCCCATATCCGATTGCTTTGGATTCGGATAATTATGCCCTTCATAGTCTCCTCCCCAGTGCAATAACAAAACAACAAAATTTGAATCATTCCTATATTTTAAAATATCTATTCTGATTTTTTCTTCATCAAACCAATTTAACTTTATAGGACAATTATCAGGTAGATTTGGATTAGTATCTTGAGTAACATAATTCAAAAAGCATATCCTAATCCCATCTTTTTCCAGATATAAAGGTTTTTCTGCTGCGTCATCGGAATAACCTGCACCAAGGTATTTTATATCATTATCATTAAGAAATTTAATTGTCTTATCAAAACCATCATCAAGATTATCATATACATGATTATGAGCAAGAGACACTGCTGATATGTTTAATTTTTTAATATAATTCAATGTCTCTAATTTTGTCTTCAGTCTCGGCCTTTTTAATAAATTCTCACCTTTATCACCTTCAGCAAGGCATTCCAAATTACCAACAACAAAATCAGAGTCAGATAAATCCTTTTCCAGTTCCTTAAAAGGATTTATACCTGATTTGTATAAATCATTATATTTTCCAACTAAAGCTATATCGCCAAGGAATGAGATTTTCACGAAATTTTTAAAATTTTATCAATATATGGTTTAATATAATGTGCTGTAACGTATTTATAATCATTATTTTCAAGAGTTTTTCTAATTTTATCTGAAGAGAAACTATTTAGTTTTTTTTCTATGTATTCCAAGCCATTATAAAATCCTTCAGGACTATCATCTATTAATATTCCATTTACTTTATTAACTTTATCAATATGATCGTTTAATTTTGTTGCTATAACAGGCATCCCGGATAGAACATATTCATAGAACTTAAACGAAATATTATTTAAGTAATACTCTGTAACAGGACAAAAGGCAACTCCGACATTGCAATATTCAAAATATTTCTTAACAATTTCATCAGATTGCCAACCGAGATATTTAATATATTCAGATAAATTATTATCTTGTATGAAATTAATTATGATGTTTTCTTCTTCTTTTGAACCAGAACCAATTATTATATATTCTGAATTGAAACCGTTTTGTTCAATAAACTTCTTATATCCTTCAAGAGTATAATGTATGTTTCTTAAACTTAATGTACCAATATAAAGTAATTTCATTTTTTTAAAATTTTTGTTGACAATAGTGTGTCCTTTATGAAAAGGAGGAATGACTATATGTTTTTTTGAAGAAGGTCTAAATTTACTTAATATCGATTTGTTAATTACTATTTGATGTTTAAATGTTTTTGCACTTATAAAAAACATAATATTAGAAATATGTTTTTTATACAAAAAATAAGAAATTGAAGGATGAGAATGTAAGTAAAGATGATTATTTTGATAAAAATAAAAAAATAAAAACGGTGCAGTAATATTTGAATGATGGAAAATTAAATCATAATCATTTTTTTTTATAGTATTTTTTATAATCATCAAATGCTTCAACTTACTACAATCATTTATAATTATTTTCATACTATTTCTATATTTTAGATTTGTATTAATTAAATCTTGATTCTGCCCTTTACCGTTTATAATAACAGTAATATCATAATACTTTGAAATTTCTACTAATACCAATATCATTATTGGCATACATATCCCATCTCTAATAAATAATATTTTCTTCATCTTTCACCTCTTAAATATAATATAAGTTTATTCTTTAACAATAGGTATCGCGAACTATTCCATAATATCACAATAATATATATTGTACTAAATAAAAACAAGCTGATACGATACAGCAAATCTATTTCAAATAGGGTAATAAGTATATTTATTAATAATAAAGGAATCAGATGCACAATAGCTGATATTTGTAATTTATATTTAAACAATTTATTAGTAATCAAATAATACAAAGCAAACTTTAGAAAAGATGAAATTAACAAACTTATACCAACTCCATATAATCCGAAATAATTAGTTAATGAAATAAGTAATAATATAATTGTTGAAATTTCAAAAAAAGTTACTATTGAATGATAATATGTTCTATTCTTCAAGTCAGGACCGAAAGACATAAATTCAGATAATATATTTAATAAAAAACTAAAAGAAAGAAAACCAACAATTTTATAAGATTCAAAATACCTTTCATCTATAAAAATATGATACAAGTCACTAATAAATATAATTAGGAACATAATGGCTACAAAAAATATTATGATAGATACATTGAAAATACTTTGCAAACTATTGATAAAATTTATGTCCTGACTATTTTTAAAAATAAATGGCCTATATGTAAGACGTAATGCAAATTGAAACATTAAAAAGATTGATGCAACGGAAGAAGCCAATGAGAAAAGACCTAAATTGTATAAATCTAATTTATCAGAAATGATTGCTTTATACAATGGTTTTGAAAAACTAATTAATAATGCAGCAGGTACTATAGGCAATGAAAAAAAAATGATTTTCTTAATGATTTCAATATTAATAATGAAAATTAAATTTTTATAAAAATATATTACAAATAAAATACTTGATACTAAATGGCTTATGCATATTCCAACAAACAAGCTAAATAACCCATATTTGTAAACAGTTAGCAATAATAAAGTTATTGCTACTTTAAGGGTCAATTGAATTATTGTAACTAATATAAAGAATTTTGGTTTATTTTCAAACCTCATCATGACGGAAAAATAATCAGATAAAGCCATTAATAATGGTAAAAAAAAGAAATATCTTAAATAACCAGATAATGAACTAACATCATCTATATCTAATAAACTCTCTATATTATTTGAAAAATAATAAAAAATTGTTAAAATAAGAATACCATTAAAAGAAAAAAGCCAGAAACCCGATGAGATTAAGTGGCTTTTTTTATATGATTTATTATAGTATAAACTACCTACTCCATTGTAAATCTCAATACTTATCAGAATATTAACAAACATAAATATTGAAAGACTCAAATCAAAAATACCAAATTCTTCTGGCGATAAATAAATAGTATAGATAGGTAGTAAAAAAAATGCTACCCCTTTATTTATTACTGGAATTATTCCATAAATTGAAAGATGCTTAAAGAAATCTTTAATCATCTGCTATTCTTCAATAAAAATTTTTAAAACATATTTTCTACCTTTATATTCAAACCATAACGGATAATTTTCATTATCTGCAATACGAAAATGATTGAATTGTTCAGCTATTGACTTATGAGGATCAAGTTCATCGTCTTTAGAAGTTCTTTTTCTATAAAATGTCTCGTTGCCATTTTGTGCAATTGGCATTAGTTTATTATAGCTATTTACAAAATCTAAACACATCTCGACAACTATTTTACCAAGTTTGTAACGCAATTCGTTATATAATTCAGTGCCTTCAAATTTTAGTACCTTTTTTAAATAGTAAGGACCCGCATCTACTTCTTTGACTGCTTCAAATAAAGTAATAATAATCTCATCCTTTCCTTCCAGAATCTGCCACTGCATTGGTGAAAATCCTTTTCCCTCCGGTAAGTCACTAGCATGTACAACTATGTTATTAGTATTCAAATCAAGATATTTTTGTTCAATAATTCTAGAACAACTTAAAATGAAACAAATATCTCCTTTTTTTATTTCATTTTTATTAAATACATAATCTACTTTATGATTGTATTTCTCAAGTCTATTTTTGAGCTTATATCCATAAGGAATAAACCAACTATCAATGTTATCAGTTATAATTGTAATATCCATTTACAAAAATCTCTCTAATTTTTCACAAACATATTCTACTTCTTCTCTTTTCAAATTACCATACATTGGCAGTGTAATCAGATTGTCAGTTACGTAATCTGTAACTGCTAATTCGGTATAAAAATCTATATATATTGAAAACCTATGTACAGCAGGATAGTGAACACTTGTTTGTATTCCTGCTTCTGAAAGTTTCTCTCTAATTAAATTCCTTTTTTTATAATCTGAATTTTTCAAAATAATCGGAAAGATATAATTTGATGAAAAATCTTCATGATTTTTAAATGGAATAATTATCTTATCGCAATCACTAAGAAATTCCAAATACCAATTTCGAACCTGATTTCGTTTTACTATGTCATTTCGCAATTTATCGAGTTGAACAATTCCAATTGAAGCTCTTATATCGTCCATTCTGTAATTAAAACCTAATTCGACAACATCATAAGAAGTCGAATGTCCTTTCGCTCTTTCATAAGATAGAGTTGTCATACCATGAGAACGTAGAAGTTTTGCTTTTTCAAAGTATTCTTGATTATTGGTAATAAGCATACCACCCTCGCCAGTGCTTAAATTTTTATTTGAAAAGAAGCTAAAACAACCAATATCCCCAATTGTGCCAAGCTTCTGGCCTTGATATTCAGATAAAGGTCCATGGCAGGCATCTTCAATAACTTTGAGATCATGTTTTCTTGCGATATCCATAATCTTTTCCATATTACAAGCAAAACCTGCATAATGCATTATCATTATTGCTTTTGTTTTTGGCGTGATTTTCCTTTCAATGTCAAAGGGATCAATTGTTAAATCTTTATAACTTTTAATATCAGCAAACACAGGTATGGCATCTAAATATCTGATAGCATTAGCCGTTGCTACGAAAGTTAGTGAAGGACAAATAACTTCATCACCTTTTTGAACACCAGCAACCTTTAAAGCAAGATGCAAACTAACAGTACAATTTGTAGTTGATAGTGCATATTTGCTTTCTAACATATTAGAAAACTTATTTTCAAATTCTTCACACTTTGGACCGGTTGAAATCCATTTAGACCTTATGGTATCCAAAACGGCTTTCTCTTCTGCTTCATCAAAGTTTAAATCGAATAAAGGAATTTTCATATTTTATATATTTTTATAATTTTCTGAAAAAGGATTAGTTAATAGTCCGTATTCTAATATTTCATGAATCTCTTTTATTCCCTCTGGTACAGTCTTTGTGATTGTAAAGCCAAGTTCATTTGTGATTTTATCAAAATTAACTCTATAATCTCTTGGATCTTCGTCCTTTTTAACGTATTTGATTTTGCCTTCTGGAATTATTTTCATCAGTTCATCAGCCAACATTTTTTTCTGATAATTCTCGTTAGTATCACCAACACCAAAAACTTTATGGTTAACTTTCTCAGGATCACTTTCAAGGACTAACACAACTGAACGTGCAAGATCATTTACATGACAGTATGGTCTCCAAAATTGCTCACCAAAAATCAATAATTCTTTTCCCAGTGTCAGCTCTCTGGTGAATTCATTGACAGTAAGGTCAAATCTAATTCTTGGAGATAATCCGTATACAGTTGAAAATCTTAATGAGGTTGGTATAAAATCATTTCTTGTTTTACTTTCAAGCAAGTATTTTTCAAATTTAACCT
>CAZOBD010000197.1:0-6949 GCA_964577665.1 uncultured Hyphomicrobiales bacterium | reverse complement strand
ACTTATTGACATTTATATTATTTATCCGTATGTTTGACTTTTTGCGAATGCGTCAGATTTAAGTAGAGTATCGATTTTATTCAATGTCTTCAATTCAATTAAATATAGAGTATTATTTTCTTGATTAAAGGAAATAATATCTACTTTTCCAGCTTTATCAGATTGAACTCCTTTTATTGGAATTTGACAATCCAATATTATACCAATTTCATCAAAGCTAAGACCGCATAGCCTTTTAGCCATATTCTCTTCATTTCTATATGTTGTTGTTAGTTGGATAGGAAAATGCGAATTAATAAAGTAAGATTTATTTCTACTCACAGCTTGAATATTACTTAATACTGATAGATTATATAGAAGTTTATCAGCGACAACTTCTGAATAATACTCATTAGTGTCATTTGTTTTCCCACTCCAATTACAGCAATTAGCATTATATAGAGAATCAATGCTTTTAATCGCCATTTGCAGTTCAGAAATAGTTTGTGCTTTGGAATAAGTTATACTCATAAAATACCTCATTTAAAAATTTTAAAAATTACTGTAAAACAAACTTCGGTTCTATTTTTCTATAATTCCAATTTACTGAATTTTCTTCTATTTCAACAAATAAAATTCTTTTCTTTATTGATGCTGTAAATCTGTGTCTCAATTCTTCTAAAAATGCTACATCAGACTTTTTCCCAACGATTATCATCAAGTCATCTCTTTCAAACTTTACTTTCCCTGAATAAAGACTCCTTGCATCTGTCTTAGGGAAAAAATCAGGTATGACAGCCGGTACTTCGCTTATTGCGGTGTTGGTTAAGTTCATTACTTCCTTATGAACACTTCCTATCCCGGAAATACCATCTCTATACCCAAAATTAAAGTACTTCTTATTATGTATAAACTTATTATCTTTTCCAAAAGCTACAGGAAGCAAAACGTATCTGCCTATGTATTCATTTTGAACTTGAAAAATCAGTTTTATAACCTCTTTTATCAAATCTCCATACTCAGACAATCCAAGCTGAACATATAAAAGCACCGAGGCATAGCCGGAGGTTTCAAGATCTTCATCATAATATTCCCCCATTTGTCGTCCCCAGTTTTCGCTAACTGTCTTTGTAGGCGCATCTGCTAATATTCTACTGGATAGCTTATTTATAATACTTTTAGTTCCCATGATTTTACCCTTTATAATTTTCACCTAAGATATCAAATGCATACATGCAAAATGTTAATTTCCATTCCTTGTTGGCTTTATCGAATTCAATATCGTTCCCCAATATTCTTAGCATATCAATATCTCTAAGTATCGTCTTTTCGGATACACCAAACTCAACGCATAAGTCTTGAGTATTGATATTCTTTTTCTTGCTCATAAGATTCAATAGAATATGCATCATTCTGTAAATTTTTTTGTCATAAGAACCTTTATTGTTTCCTCTTCGCTGCAATACGCTTCTTCTTTTCAGTATTATGAGCTTCAGGGTATCATAATCAAGTAAGTCAGGTGTTTTAAGTGTAAATTTCCGCATTTTAGGCGATAGTTTAAACTTCGGGGGTTTAATGAAAAGTTGGGCGATTTCCTTATAGTCCTGAAAATCACACATATATTCTAATAATCCTAATTCTTCCTTCGTAATCAGGTTCGGATCGATGAAGAATATAAAATATGGCAGTGCTACTACATCAGGGGAAGCATCTACTTCCAAGATTGATATGTCTAACTCATTACATACCTTTCTAAGCTCTCTGTAAACTTTACTGCTATCATCAAAATTGACAAGAATACTGTCAGTCCAAAAATAGGACTTTAATTCCGGAGATTTAACATTGCTTTCCGGCTCAAGAGTATTATTCATAACATATCCTATTTAAAGTAAAAACTTTTATTGACAAAAATAAGAAATTTACAAAGACATCGGGTTGTCTCAAACTAATATTTTTTCTCCATTTCTGCATTAGTGTTTTATCCTAAATGCAAGGCTGATCGAAAAATTTCATATCTTATATTTCGATTCCTTGCAAATGGTACCAAGTGTTTCGGTGAAAGTGTACCAGTTGCACCTTATTCTTATGTCCGATTTTTGGGGAGTAGCTCACTAATAAAATGATCAGATATCAAAGCCAAAATCAGTTAAGCATCTAAGAATTCAAAACACCTTTTCAGCAAAACTTATCATCTGAGAACCGCTGGGTAAAGCTAAGCTGCATTACTCCGTGGTGTGATTTGGCAAGTACTTATTACAAAGCTCTGTCAAAGGATCAGGGCAGAGCCGGCATAGACACCAGAATCATAATCGGATCCTTGATAATCAAACACAAGCTGAACTTAAGCGATGAGAAGACCGTGCTTTAACCCAACTTGCACAAATGGCTTCTGAAAATTCAATATTTTTGTAATTATGTGTTGTTTTTGCTTCGTTAAGTTACTGAAAAATATAGATTCGTATTTGATAAATCACATAAAGTAGTGTGGTATTGCTAATTTGCATCATATTCTCATATTTTGTATATTGCTATATGTTTATTAGAAAATTGCAAAAAATGAAACCTAAAGTAGAGCAAAGTTACAAGCAACACAAACAGCAAACAATGAGACTAAACCTTTATCGGACTTGGTATTTAGCATCAATAGCTTTGATACTAATAAAATTTTTAGTGTACCATGCCAGACGATTATCCTTGAAAAGCAGGGATTTAGCAATTTAATTCTGCAATTTGGGTTAAACTCTTTTGGACACTTTTTTCTTGGTCGTTAGAAATTGTTTTTGTAATTTGCATTGCAGTTCCCTTTTGTTTGATTTTATTGTACTTAGTAAGATTTGCAATTTATGAAAATAAAAGGGAATCTGCAACTTTATTTTACTGATTTATATAATATTTACTTCATTTTTTCTAATCCTATAATACAACTCAGAAAGTTGAGTTGATAATTAAAAGTGGGTACTTTACTCCGAAACAACCTGTACACTTTGTCCGAAAAGGGGTGGGTACTTTGAGCGAAATAAACAAAGAAAGAGCACCAACAGTGAAATAACCAGTGACTATATCCATTTTCCCGGTTTCGGTGTACTCATTCAGCCACTCATAAACTCTTTTTTCATTGTTCTTGTTGTCTAAAATCATAATCTCTCTCTCTCTTTTTTTATGCTCGACATGGACGTTGAACATTCAAAACGGGCAAGTTTTTTCTTCATTCTTCTTCGCACATGTATTTTTCATTACTGCTGGTAGCCTCCCAAGCATTGCATACAACAGCATGAGAGCTATGCGGAGTATTTCATATTCTGTATAGGTCTTTGTTGGGCAAGGTTTGCTCCGCAAACCCCGCATAGCTCTTATGCTGTTCGGTACGATGAGCGGAGCGAATCGTGCCGAACGGTTCTCGTGTATGGTGTCGTTTGGCGATTCGAAGCACGAACCTGTCAAACCGCTACAAAGTTTATTGGATGTAACGTCTTCAAAATTAGCACTATCCGCCAAATGCACTATACACGATGTTACCAACTGGCTGTTTTCATTTTCAATCATTTATCTTTCAAATTTGCTGCAATTTTCATTCTTGCCGTGGGTTGGCAAGACATACTCTTCCCGATTTTTCATCGGGATGTGTATGGCTTTTGCGTTGGCTTTAATAACTCCAGTCTGCATGACTTACAGGGATTCTATTTAATTCATCTTTAATTTGTTTCCAATTAGGTAAATAATTGTCCATATAATTTTTAAATCTGTCGTTGTGATTTTTTTCAAGTAAATGAATCATTTCATGTACCAAAATATATTCAAGGCAGTGAAACGGTTTTTTTGCTAATTCCAGATTTAACCAGATTCGTTTTTGTTCAATATTGCAAGCACCCCATTTGGTTTTCATTTGTTTGATGCTATAAAAATCGGCTTTTACACCAATTTTCTTTTCCCAACGTTCAATTAATTCGGGCAGCATATTTTTTAATTCTTTTCTATACCATTCATTTAATACCTTTTGTTTATTTTCAAAACTTGCGTTTTTACGAACATATAAATCCAAATAGGTTTTGCTTTTTAAATCTACAAAGCCAGCTCCGTTAGTTTCTTTTATTCTGAGTAAATATCTTTGCCCCTGAAAGTAGTGGCTTTCTCTTTCTTTGTATTCTCTGGGTGAAATTCTTTCTTGATTTTTAAATTTTCTTTGATGGCGTTTTATCCAGCCTAATTTTGAGATAGCAAATAATCTGATTGAATCATCGCTCACACGCAAGGGTGCAGCAATGCGAACACGCCCGGTTGGCGGATAAACTGCCAAGTGCATATTTTTTATATCCTTGCGGACAACATCAACGGTTATGTTGTTTACAGTAATCTGTTCCATTATTAGTAATCTCTTTGGTTTTTAACAATATCAAAAATTCTTGATATTTCTTTGTCTTCTGTAATATCAAAGTCATTTAAAACATCTTTAATTGCTTGCTTAACAGCTCTTGTTCTAATTGGATAATCACGCCAGGAATCTTTCTTAGTCGTCATTATTTTTTCATCAAGCGTATTTGCTAACTTTTCATTCTTTCCTAAGTTGTCATACAATGCTCTTTTTGCATTTGTAGTAAGTGAAGTTGGGTAAGTAGATTTCTCACTTGGTTTTTTAACTTTCCTTGTGAGTTCAACAATTTTATCTAAATATTTTTCGTATTTCTCTGTCTTTTCCTTTCTGAGTTTAATGAGTTCATCTAAAAGAATGCTCATTTTCTCATAGTACATAGGGTTTGTCGGGTTTTCTTCAATAATTACTTTTCGTAAATTGTTTTCAATGGTTTCAGACATTGAATCTTTGTTTTTTCGAATATTTTGGGGTAGTTCATCAATTGCATCTTTACCTTTTTCTACAATCAATTCCACCAAGCTTAAATCATCGAATTTTGATAGCACTCTGCTTTCTTCTGCACCCAAATACGCATCAATCAGATGACGCATTGCCGGTTCGTACTGCTTCAAGTCAATATAATCTCCACTTGCAATCTGAATTTCTTTTCGCAGATTTTCAAAATACTTTACTTCTGTTTTTATTTTTTCAATATCAGAAATACTGTATCCTGCGTCAATCATTTCATCGGCAATATTAGCATAGGCACGAATAAGCGAAATAGTGGCTTTATAAAGCGCAACACGCCTTGGTTCAGTGTCTTTTAAGTCATCGGGATTTTCAGGGTCGCCAACAAAATAATGTTGAAACTGAGCTTGTTCTTTTGGTGGTTTCACCGGTTCTATTAATGCTCTAATAGTTTCCAAAGCATCTTCTAAACGCTCTTTGCCTTTTTTTAAACGGTCTTGTAACAATCCTGCAACATCTTCTTTTTCGTAATCATCAAAAGCTTCGGAAGTATAATCTTTTATTGATTTATCTAAACTTTTAAAAAGGTCTTTGTAATCAATAATATAACCGTACTCTTTATCATCGTCTAAACGGTTTACTCTGCAAATGGCTTGAAATAAACCATGGTCTCTCATGTTTTTATCAATATACAGATACGTTGCCGAGGGTGCATCAAAACCTGTAAGCAATTTATCAACTACAATGAGCAATTTCATTTGAGCCGGTTCTTCCACAAATTTCTTTTTTACGTCCTTTTCAAATTCTTCTACTTTGTTGATAGCTTTTTCAGGGTCTTCATTGAAATAATCGGCAAGCATCTGCTTGTAGATTTTGTATTGACGCAATTTTTCGGTATAACCTTCTCCACTTTCTTCTCCTTTAATACAGGTAAGAGAAGGGGCAAACGATGTAACGATAGCACAATTCTTTAAACCTGCATTCCGGAAAAGTTGATAATACCGGCAAGCATTGTAAATACTTTCGGAAACCAACATGGCATTTCCTCTGCCATTTTGCAAACGTTCTTTTTGTGCCATATCGAGCATGATGTCGGCAACTACTTTTGTTAGACGCGATTTTGAGCTAAATACTTTTTTAATTGTGCCCCATTTTTGTTTTAGTTCTGTTTTGGCAAAATCGGTTAAACCTCTGGTTTTAGAATCAAACCACTGGTCAATTTTATCCATTGAAGTAATGTTTTGCTCAATGTCTCGGGCTTCGTATCTTAGGTCAAGAATTACCTTGTCATTTACCGCTTCGTTAAATTTATAGGTGTGAATATATTTACCAAATACTTCGATACTTTTACGCTTGTCTTTTTTTAGTAGCGGTGTTCCGGTAAAACCAATAAAAAGCGCATCAGGCAAAAGCGTTGTCATGGCTTCGTGCAGTTTTCCGCTTTGTGTGCGGTGGCACTCATCTACGAAAACATAAATATCGCCTTTTGCTTTAAAATCGGTGGGTAAACTTTGCTTTAAACTGTTTATATATTCCGTTACATCTTTTTCTGTGGTTTCATCTTTGCCACCAAATTTGTGAACAAGTGAACATAAAAGCCATGAAGAATTTGCATTGAGTTTGTCAATTAAATCACTGCCGCTTTTAGTTCGATAAATATCTTCATCAACGCCTTTATAAACTTTCTCAATTTGTTCGTCTAATTCTACTCTATCGGTGATTATTAGAACCCGTGCATTCTCAACATTCTCACGAATCCATTTGGTAAGCCAAACCATTGTAAGGCTTTTTCCGCTGCCTTGCGTGTGCCAGATTATTCCGCCTTCGCCTTTTCTGATGTGTTCTTGGGCTGCTTTTACTCCAAAATATTGGTTGGGTCTTGATAGTTTTTTTATTCCTCTGTCAAAAACAATATTATCGTGTATTAATTCCAGAAAACGCTCCTTGTTAAGCATTTCAATAATATTTTTATCTAAACGGTTTTCAACCGATGCAGCTAACTCGCGGATGGGTTTAGTCAGTTCAAGCAAATACGTATCGTTGGGATTATTTTCTTCGTTAACCTCTTTCCATCTCAGATAATATTTCTCTTTTGTATCAATCCATAACTTTTCCAAATAATACGTAACAGGAATGAAAAAAATGTACTGACAG
>CAZOBD010000196.1:0-6955 GCA_964577665.1 uncultured Hyphomicrobiales bacterium | reverse complement strand
AGTTTGCTCCCTCCCCTTGGGGAGGGCCGGGGTGGGGTCTCTTACGGTCTTTCATTTTTTACTTTCTGCTTCAGGTGTCCGACACCTTTCTGAATCAAACTATAAAAATTTCAACAGATTACATTTTTCTCTTTCCTTTATTATTTCCTGATGTAACTGATTAGCTATGGTATGAAAATCGATAATCTTATTATATATTTATTTGCCATTATTAAAAAATCTCATATATTCCTATTGAGATATATAATTCCAAGTTGATAATATTACCGTAAAACGTTGTAATATTGGGAACATAATAAATGTACTGTATTTGCGTATATTGCTCTGGTAAAAAATACCGGGTTTTGAAATATTTTTTTTTTAAAATGTAACAAAAGTAATTTTCATGTGTTATTGCTGTATTAGTAAATTCAGTTTTTTGAAGACTGAAAAAAAAGCTTTAAAAAATACAAACTACTTGTACCACATATTCATTAGGAGTTCACAATGATTACTAAACTACTCAAAACAACACTTGTTTTGCTTGCTCTGATGACGGCTGCTTACAGCACATCGGACGCACAGGCGCTGAGGCTTCTCGATATGACATTCAGTTCATATCAAGGCTCTTATCAGCCGATCAGCAGTCCCGACTGGAGAGTCTCCGGCAGGATTGACGATAATAACTACTATATTACTCTTCCTTTTACATTTTACTATGATGGATATCCTAATACAAGGGTATATTTTAACTCTAACGGATTTATTACATTTTACCCATACAGAAATAACTACAGCTATTACGAGCAGTACATTAACAGAACTAATGCTTCGGTAAAGGTAATGCACCGCGACCTTATAGCCCACAGCGGTTCAATGTCTTACAAAGTGGAAGGCCAGTCAGGAAAAAGAGTGATGACTTTCCAGTGGGAAAACTATGATTTCTACTATCAGTATAATGGTAATATGAACTTCCAGATAAAGATATACGAAACATCAAACATGGTTGAAATGGTTTACGGAAGTATGAATAAAGGCACTTACAATTTCTCCTATAGTTATTACTGGCCCCGGGTAGGTTTCTCAAACAGAGATTACAACGGCGGATACATTAATACCGTTCCCCAAGATAATTACAACTTTTTGGCAAGATACTCCAACAAGCAGTATAATCCTGAAATTCTACCCCAGCCATATTTCGGCTCTGTAAGAACAGATCAGGATTTCAGCTATTTTCAGCCCGGTCTGACTCTTAAGCTTTCTTCTTTCCCGTCATTAGTCCGCGCCTTTCCTGAAGACGGAGCTATTCTTGAAAGAGGACTTGTTTACGGAGACGGAAGTGATTTCAAGCCCGGTTTTGAAGTGGACAACTATTCTGGCGGCGGCGGAGTATATGTAAAATACAGAATTGAAGGACCTCTGCCTGCTTCGAGCCCTGATTATCAGACAATTTACACAGCTACGGTCGAAGGAAGCAATATCGACGAAAGCGTACCCGTAACACAGGAAGGTATTTCCAGATTCACGGAGGCTAAAGGACTTGCAGCCCGTTGGACTCCCACAAATAACGGCGACCTCGACCTGCAGTCCAATGCCACAGACATTCCCGGCGGCGAATATCTTATTACCGCATCGCTTGAAGTACCTGATGCAAGCTATGTGCAGGACCTTCCCGATCAGAATTTTATAATTGCTCTGGCAAATGACCTCGCAATAACAAGAGTTAACTCACCCAAAGACAAAGGCAGTAAGAAATATCCGCTTACAAGTCAGATACCCGTAAGCTGCGTTGTAAAAAATATCGGTCTGAACGATGTTTCCGAATTCACGGTTTACGTTACATTTAAAAATGAAAACGGCGACACAATATATGAAGACGATTTTCATTGGGAAGACGACGCTAATCCTCTGCAGACGGGCGACTTCGTAAACGTAGTGTTTACAAACTACCGTCCTCAGATAGTAGGAGAATACGACGTGCAGTTTTACGCCGATCTGGAAAGCGCCAGAGATGACGAAGAAATAAACAACTATGCTCCCAGAAGCGGCTATGATTTTGCATTTGCAGTTGCCCATGAAATAGAAGCATCTGCAGAAGCTGTAGTTGCTCCTCAGGGTGATGTGTATGTTGGAAGACCTATACGTCCCGTAGGCACTTATGCAAATAACGGCGTCAGCGATATTTCAGATGCTCCGGGCAGAATAGTCATTACAAATGAAAACGGCGATGAAGTCTTTATATCCAATATTACCATACAGGATATACCTTCAGGCAGATACAATACGGTAAACGTCGTTTTCCACGATGATTTCGTACCCCCGGAAGCCGGAACTTACACAGTCTGCATAACAGTCAACGAACCTAATGATCCGATAGACAATAATAATACATTCTGCTCTACATTCAACGTAGTTCATGCAATGGCAGGCACCTATACAATAGGCACCAGATTTGCCGAAAACGACAGGAACTATATGACAATTCAGGATGCCGTGGACGATATTTATCTTAAAGGCTTGACCGGCGACGTCATTTTTGAATTTACGGATGACTATTATGAAATAGGCGATGAGTTCAACCTGCAGGATCCCGCTATCGACATGAGTTCTATGATAGTCGGTCTCGGCGAAGAACACACTCTTACATTCAGACCTGCCCAGAACCGCTCGGTAACGCGCGGCGGAGTGGAAATAAAGGTCGTTAGCGGAACCGGCATCGGTTTCTATATGGGTCAGAATTTTGAACCTAACAATGCTTATGCTCCCGTTTATGTTGTACGCGACAGCAAGGTAAGACAGTTCTCCAACTTCCCGGGCTATGTCATTTTCGACGGCGGGGATATGAAGAGCATTAAAATAACGATGGATTCCGAATCCGATTTCCTTGCTCCCTTCTATCTTGCTCAGGGTACTTCAAATGTTACGATTAAAAACGTTTTGATTGAAAACGAAGGCGAAACCGCATACTGCGAACTTCCCAAGAAGATGTTCAACAGCGGAACCAGCGCCTTCATGTACGAAGAAGACAACCGCAGTACAGATTCAAAAACCGAAGCCTATTCTGCAGGTATTATCCTGAGAAGCACCGTTCCCATGGATAAAAACGATGCAAACGGATACAATCTCGATACTCTGGCAAACATGCACAACATAATAACCGGAAATGAGATAGAAGGCTTCGGCTATGGAATAGTATCTCTCGGAAACGGCGTTCTCTTCCGCCAGGGACATGCAGAATACGTACGTTACTACAACACTCAAAATGAAATTTCGAGCAATGTCATCAGCAATGTTACCCGCGCAGGTATTTTCCTCGGATATGAAGAAAATTCAAATATCCATCACAACCGCATTTTCAATATCAACGGAAACTGCGGCGGCGATGCTGCCGGTATCATAGCAGGCGGCGACAAAGAGACCGGCTGGAACGGATACAACAATATCAACCTCAGAATTCATGCAAATGAAATACATAATATCAGCTCGGCATATACCGCTTACGGTATAAAAGTTGAGCAGACCCGCATTGCTTATCAGCATCCCGTGCAGGGTCAGGTTTATTTCCCGGATACAGATGAAAACATGAAGGTTTATAACAATGTCATCTGGGGACTTGAAACCTCCTCTGAAAATGCAGACCGTGCAGGCATCCGTCTGTTCACAACCAGGACAGATCAGGCAATACCTCCGCTCTGGAGATATATGACACCCATGGAGAGAACATACCGCTCCCGCAGCGATTATATTTACAACAACACCATATTGATTGGCAATGACGGCTACACGACAAACGGAATAGTATCCGGTATTGCAGTACAGGAAACATACAACACCCGCATTATAAATAATGCCATAGCGCTTACAGACAATGACGTAAGCATGAACAACCCCGTTTATGCTGCAATTACATATCAGGGAATGATGCCCGGAGAAGAAGGCGCCGTTTACAGCGACCGCAATGCTTTCTGGTACAGCGAAGGCAGCGGCGCTTCAATAGTCCGTTTCATCGAAACCGACGAAACTGCAAATCTCCTTGAAGGACAGTACGATTTCAACCGCAACGACTATATGTATCTGGGTCAGTGGCAGGTATGGACAGGTCAGGATATGAACTCCATTTACGGCGATTTTACGCAGCATCTTACTTACACAGGCAGCGAACCTGATCAAAAACTGAGAATAGACACCTATCCCGAGCCGCCTCTTGGATCAATCCTTAATAACAGAGGACAGAGACTTACGGATGTAGTTGATTTTGACATTGACAATAACGTAAGAGGTCCCGCGGGACAGCGTTACGATATAGGCGCCTTTGAGTTCAATGGACGCATGTTTATCACCGACGTAGAAGTAATGAATATTCCTCAGCCGGCGGCTTATCTTGCAAATACGTTCAACGACAATGCCGAGTACATCATGGCACTCGATCCGATTGAAGTAATGGCAAGAATACGCAACAACGGCAATCTTGACCTCACGGGACACAAAACGTACATCTACATTTTCCGCGAGCAGCCCGACGGCACTTTCCCCGAAGGTCAGGCAAATGCAGAATTGGCAGACACGATAGAATTTAACATACCTCAGACAGAAACAATAGAAGTAACATATAATTTTGCCGACGGCGCCGGTCTTGAGTTTTATCCCAAGACTTACCACGACCTTATCGGTCATGTGCCGCATTACGTAGTCCCCAACAGATTCAGATGGATGGAAGAAAACGTTACTCCGCGCTACAAAATCGAAATCCGCGTGGAAGCAGACCAAAACAACGACAATAATCTTATGACCAAGATTGTGCGCTTTTACCATCCCCGCAGCGACCTGAAATTCCTCATCAGCAACATGTACGCCGATGAAGAGCTCGAATTCAGAAGCGCTCAGGAACCTGCACCGGCACAGACCGAAATAGCCGGCAGGCTTAATTTTGACTCACTGAATGCCGTAATTGAAGACCTCGGCTGGAGCGTCGAACCCGACACCCCGGAAGGAAAAATCGACGTCTTCAACCGCAATGCATGGGAAGAAAAATGCGTTGACTATACATGGTACCGCACTATGATTTGGTCAGACGGCGAAGATACCCAGCTCGGCAGATACCCCGTTAGTGACATCATGAATTACCTTGATGCAGGCACAAGCATTGAAAAGAAAAACCTAATCATCGGCAGTCAGGACATCGTAAGAGAAAACAGAGATAATGCACCCGGTCTGGTTGAAGATTACCTGAGAGCATATTACGAAGCTCCCGGCAATCCCCTCGGTATGAGCGGCATGACCGAAGATTATGAAGTCAGCAACGATGCAAACAATGTAATAGGACATGCTATCGGAAGAGACCTTACCAGTCAGATTAAATCGACTAACTTTACTAAATACTCCGGCGATATGCCTCCTTACTGCGCTTTGATGGACGTAGTACCTCAGGGAGAAGGACTTGCTTCACCTGCATATTATTACGAAAATCACTCCGACAGCGAAGGAAACGAAAACGGTAATATCATGGGCGTTGCAGGAACTACCATTCAGAGAAACGTAGTACTTCTCGGAGTGGAATGGAGACACTGGCAGGAGTTGGAAACAATCATCCGCGCCAGCATTGATTATCTTGAGAAGAACGGCGGCGTAGTTGTTCCTATCGAACTGGTTAACTTTGATGCAAAAGAAAACGGCGGCAGAGTCAACATT
Source organism: uncultured Hyphomicrobiales bacterium (assembly GCA_964577665.1). Classification (GTDB taxonomy): domain Bacteria; phylum Bacteroidota; class Ignavibacteria; order Kapaibacteriales; family UBA2268; genus CAYVTD01. Next base: position 1,288 of record CAZOBD010000196.1, on the reverse strand, counting down.
TTCTGGAAAACGGCTTCAGAGCTTAACAGTGACCGCTTTGAAGTTGAAAAAGCAGTCAAAACAAAAGCCGGTATCAGCTCCTTCAGCGAAATAGCAGAAGTACAAGCAGCCGGCAAGAGCGACGCACCGGTAAACTACGGTCCTGTTGTTGACAGAGATGTAAGCTACGGCTCCATCTACATTTACAGACTGAAAATGATTGATCTCGACGGTCAGTATAAATACAGCGGCGAAGTGGAAGTGCAGATTGGCGCAGGCAGCCTTTGGATGAGCAGCCCTTCACCCAATCCCGCAAAAACAGATGCTGAAATCGAATTCAGCCTGCCTCAGGAAGGCAGCGTAGAAATAGCGGTATTCGGCACTAACGGCAAGAAGCTTATGACAGTCTTCAGCGGCAGCCTTTCGGCAGGTGCCCATAAGCAAAGCCTTAACATAAGCAATCTTCCAAGCGGCGCTTACAACGTAGTGATAACAAACGGCGGAAACATGCAGAGCAGGCAGCTCCGCATCGTAAGATAAGCTTTTTTAAAAGCATATCCGCCATTAAATAAAAAAGCCCCCGGTAAATACTTGGGGGCTTTTTTTTGTAACAACCATGATTTGAAAAAAACACACAAAGGTATTTTTATTTTTAGCAAGTTGAATTATAAGAAAAAAATTAAAACTTATTCCCAAACTGCTATTTGTGAATGAATTTTTCAAACGAAATTCCGTTTCGCTTCATTCAAACAGAGTTTGGATAGGATGAAAATTGTTGTTTTGAAAACAACCTGGTATTAGCTCGATAAAATATCTTCCAAATCCCATTTATCAGAAAATATTATGCTGCAATCCTGCAAGTCGGGGTAAATTTACGGTTGTTTCATTATGATTCAAATGCTGTAAAAAAAACTCAATCTGTCAGCCTTTTCATTAGATCCACCCCGCCGCCTAAGTATGAAACATCTTTGAAGCCGATGTTTTTCATGTACTTTGCAACGTCATAAGAACGCGGGCCTTTTTGGCAGACAACTAAAACGGGCTTTTCTTTGTCAAATTTCCGCACTTTTTCTCTGAAGCCTTTCAGTTCGACGATAGCAGCGTTATCGGAAAAAGGATATGCTTCTATTTCGTTTTGCTCCCTGACATCCAAAACGGTATCAAAAACTCCGGAACCCTGCGGTTTAATGCATTTCAATTTTTCAAAATGCTGTGCCTCTGCCATTGCTCCAAGACCGTTTAGCGGGCTCATAGGGGATGAATGTGCAGGCATGTAGGCATGTTCTGCGTTAATCAAAGTGTAAATATC
>CAZOBD010000195.1:0-6992 GCA_964577665.1 uncultured Hyphomicrobiales bacterium | reverse complement strand
TTAAAGAAACAGATAAAACATCCATGATTAGGGAAAAACACACAAGGGAATGATTGTTTGAATTTCATTCATCCGATGTCTTGAAGTCATCGGATGAATATGGATTTAGGAAAAACTACATTAACAGACAAAACAGTAACCCCATATTATTCTTTATGTTATACTAAAGTTTAATATGAGTTTTGAGGTTTTTTGTTGAGTGAGAGGAAATGTTATTTCAATAATGTTTCTAATGTTTCTTTAAATTCGTTTTCATTTTTGTTGTTGTAAAAGGGAACACCGGTTATCAAATAATTATCTGTATCAATTTCAATAGTGCGTGATTCCTTTCGGATTTCTTCTAAAAATTCCTCTTTCCATTTATCATGGGATTTCAGATGATTCCCTTTAGGCTCAATGAAAACCTGATAAGTTAATTCTTCACCTACTTTTTGCTTGCAGAATAGAATGAAGTCAGGTTCAAATGCACGACCAATTTTATCAAATATTTTTACTTCTCTTTCATTACGGATAAGATAAATGTTTTCAAATTTTTTCTCTAAATGCTCAAATTTACGCTCAAACATTTCCACAAATTGCTTTTCCTCGCTTGTTCCATAATTAGCATTATACACATACCAGGGTTCATTGGCAACCAATCCCTCTTGTCCGTCTGAACGTTCACTGTCTTTATAAAGTTTTATTTCTTTGTCTTTAAATACATTGTGAACATAATCATTGATATAATCAGAGCCTTCGTATTCAGTAAGATTTGATTTTATTTCAGATTCTATTGCTTCTAATAAGCCCTGAATGGCAAATAAATAATCAAGATTTGTTAAATTGTTTAATCTCGATTGTGTTCCTCTGAATGTAATTTCTAAACCGCTGATATAATCTTTACTTTCAATGAAGTTTGATAAAGAGCCAATATTTGGGAAGTATTTTACAATATTGGAAAAATGGAAAAATGGATATTGAGTAAGAGCAAAACGAATAATATGTTTTGGTATCTTTGACAGTTTTATGTCTTTTTGTTTTTGTATGCCAGCTTCGTGTTCTTGCTCTAATTCAAAAAAGGCGCTGGAAACTTTTCCAAATCCTGATGATAGTTGATGCTTATGGTTCTTCTTTTTCACTCCTAAATCATCAAAGGATTTCACGTTTCCGTAATCTTTTTCGACCTTTTTATTGTAAACAACTTTCCCTTTTTTGTAAAAATCGGTCTTTTTAAAGTCTAATTTTAATTGAAGTTGTTTCGTTTCCAGGTCGTCTTCATCAACATAAACACCAGTATCAACAAGGGCTTTTTTCAATTCAGAGATATATTTGCTGTCCTCTTTGGTATGGTAATATAATTCTTCAAGGATTTTTAAATCATTTGAATTATCATCATCAAATTTACGGGTATATGGGTCTTGTCCTATCTCTAATGCAAAGGGATAATATCTGGCTCCTCTGCCTACCAATTGTGCCTCTGAAATTGTTGTTTTGCCGGGTTTGCCTGCTCTGCCGTCCCTGCCTTCATATAAACGAACAATATCAAATAAATTCAACACGTCCCAGCCTTCATTGAGTTTCTGAACAGCAAAGACAGCACGAATTGGATTATTCTCATTTTCTAGTGTATTCAGGCGTATTTGATTTATTTCAGCTTCTTTATCATTGTTGGCACTCAGGCAGTTTTCTTCTTTGAAATTAGCTTTAATCCGTTTTACAATTTCCTCATAGTTGATATTTTTCTTATCAAAAAACCCGAATGCTTTTTGTACAATTGGAACAGTTGAGCTTTGTTGTATCTTGGTGATTTTCTCGGCTGAAAGATTTTCAATGAGTTGGTGGAACCGCTCTTTATTTTGCTCAGACTCTTTGATGGTACGCTTAGCCTTAAATAAAATAACGGGTTTTAAATTAATGTTTTGTTCTGTTGCTAATTCCTGCCTGTACAAATTTAATAACAAGGCTTGTATGATTCGTTCTTCTTCATCGTAAAACGAACGAATAAGGTTGATTTCTTTCGAGTATTTATCAACTCTGAATTGAGCCAAATCGTATTTATAGATGACTTTATCCTGGTATTTTTTTACCAGCTCACGGCTTTCATAGTCAAGTGTAGCCGTAAATTCCAACAAAACATTATCGAAACTTTGTTCATGCACTTTTTTTACCGTATGTTCCCAACTGCCAAATAAACCACCGTTTTTATTTTTTGTGCCGGAACTTAAATGATGGGCTTCATCGGCTATCAAAACCAGTTTTTTGTCCTGAAAATCCTCGTAGGTAACGCTGTTTTCTTTGGTGTGCGTTAAGGTCAATATGCAACTGTTGTATGGTGGTAAATTTTATATTGATGTTTTCAGTGTCTGCTTCCTCGAAATTGTCAATTTCTTTGATGTGAACTTCTTTACCATTAACAACAATTTTATCATTGAATAGATACTTTTGAGCTTGCGGATTAAGGAAATTATCTTTTGTTTTGTTGATGATATTGTTGCTGTTTACGAAAAACAGAAAATTACGATACCCCTTTTCATAAAGATAGAGAATTAAGCCGGCCATTATTAAAGTTTTTCCGCTTCCGGTAGCCATATTGTAAAGTATATGAAGCGGCAGGTTAGGTTTTTCTTCAAAATCTTCAGAATCAAGATAGATATATCGCTTAAAGGCTTCTTCCTGGTAATGCCTGATGGGGTATTTCAAATTTTCTTCAACACTTGCCGGTATTTTTACCTGAGCTAAGGCTTTGCGTGCAAACGGATTATTAAATATTTCGTGTAAATATGCCATATTGTTATTTCTTTTCTTTTAATCTTTTCTTTACCTCTTTATCAAAATCCGATTCATAATTTCTGTCCTGAATTACTCTGTACTTATCGTATTCCGCTTCGGCTTTCAGTTTTGCTTCCAATGCACTAACTTTTCCTTTGTCGTTTAAAATAGGATAATCGGATAATTCCAGAAATTTATTAAGATAGTTTTCCCAATCTTTCATATTCATAACTATTCCGCGCTCTGCTCTGTTCTCAGCCAAATCGAGATAAGCTGTTACTAAGCGTTCCAATTGTTTTAGATGCTCTTTTTCGAGATAGTTTTTAGCAATGCTTACATCGGATTTCAAAATTTTACCGTCAGGGGCATGTTTCCATGTTTTCAGACCCATGTATAACTTTTTTGCATCTGCTTCGGAATAGATTATTTCAGCTGCTGTTTTTCCCTGTATAGCCCAATGCAGTTTGTTTTGCACCGCAGCAAAAAACTCTTTGGTGGTTTTATCGTTTTTGTCATAATCTGCCGAAAGTGCGTAAATATCTGTTATTTTTTGGTAAAAACGGCGTTCACTCAGGCGTATTTCACGAATACGCTCCAGCATTTCTTCAAAATAATCTTTCCCGAAATGCTTCATTTGCTTCAAACGCTCATCATCCATAGCAAATCCTTTAATGATGTATTCGTGAAGGATTTCCGTAGCCCATTTTCTAAATTCGGCTGCCCGGTGCGAATTCACGCGGTACCCAACGGCTGTAACGGCTCGCAGATTATAGAATTTCACCTCCCTTTCCTGCTGCTTTCCTTTTATTGCGCCATGTTGAGTGGTTTGTGCAAAATATGCACATACCACTTCTTCGTTTAATTCGCCGGATTCAAATATATTTTTCAGGTGTTTAGTAATTACCGACCGGTCTTTTTCAAACAGCACTGCCATGGCTTTTTGTGTCAGCCAAAGCGTATCGTTTTGGAAATACACCTCCACATTCACTTTTCCGGTTTCTGTCTGAAAAATGACAAAGTTTTCTATTTTTTGCAATTCGTTTTTGCCGGGCATTACTTATTTTGGTTTAGTTTGCTTTCATTTATTAGGTTATGCTTCTTTTTCGGTTTGTTGTTCCGAATGAGCGGAGCGAATTCAGGACAACGGTAAATTTGTATGAGTAGTGCGGGATTCAAGGTATATCACTTTCATATTGCCACTAAATTTCATTACTTGTAATATTATTCAAATTGTTGCTTTCGTCCGCATTACGTATAGCCTTTGTTAGTATTTGTTTTAATTCTTTTGAGGTTGGTACTTTCCCCTTATATTTTTCAGGTAATCTTTGGGTTAATTTGTATGCTGAAACTCCAATTGGTTTATTGCTTGTTCTCAAAGCATATTCAACTTCAAGATTGTCTTTTAATGGGCATAATATTATTCCTATTGAAGGATTGTCGTCTGCTTGTTTTTCTTGTTCGTCTAAAAGTTCCAAATAGAAGTTCATTTTTCCTGCAAACTCAGGTTCGAATTCAACTGTTTTTAATTCGATGGCAATTAGGCATTTCAATATCCTATGATAGAATAACAAGTCAATAAAGTACTCTTTTTGATTCAGTTTCAGTCTATATTGATTTCCTATAAAACTAAATCCGTAGCCGAGTTCTAAAAGTAGGTCTCTGATATTTTCAATAAGTCTGTTTTCTAATTCTTTCTCCAAAATAGGTTTTGTAATTCCAAGAAAATCTAGATTGTATTCGCTTTTCAGTGCTTCATTTGCCTGCTCAGAAAGATGCACAGGAAGAGCTTCATTAAAATTGCTTGCTTTTTTATTTGTCAATTGATGCTGATAAGCATTTGCTTTAATCTGATTAAGTAAAACTGCTCGGCTCCATCCTAATTTGTTGGTTGCTTCTAAATAGTACCTTCTTTCCTTATTGTCCTTTAATTGTTGAATAATCAGCATATTTTGTCCCCATGGAATTATCATTGCCATCTCTAGAAGCTCAGGCTCATTCTCATATTCCAGGTAAAATTGTCGCATTCTCCATAAATTCTGGGGGGAATAGCCTTTGACTCCATCTATTTGTTTATTAATGTCTTTCGACAAAGTATTAACAATAGATTGTCCCCATTTATTTTTCTTCTGATTTTCTACGATTATTCTGCCAATTTCAAAATTCTGACCAATGTGAAACTTATTTAAAGACTTAAAAGCTTGATATCTTGATGAATTAATCGTGTCGATTATTTCTTTAAAAAAACTGTTGTATGCTGATATTTTATTCATGTTCAAACTTATTCAAATTCTCTCACAGCTGTGATAGAAATCCTGGAAATTTAATTCTCTCACAGTTGTGTTAGAATTCCCCTAAATAAATGCCAACGTGTCTGGGGTAAGCACAGTAAATTTCAATTATTGTGTTTACCCCATGTTGTACAGAGTTCGCTTAAGCGGACTCCCCGCTTACCCCAGACACGTTGTCCTGAATGAGCGGAGCGAATTCAGGACAACGGCTGCGGGTATGAAATGGAGCGGATTGCGGAGATGCGGCTGTATCCCCCGATACAAAACTTGATGCGGGACGAAACGCTCGAAAACCCACTGAAACCGCTATATTTTATACCCGTTGTTATGGGCTGGGCTTTATTCATTTTTTAGTCCTTCTGTTTTAATCTTTTCAATCACTTGTCTTAAAATGTCCAAATAATTTTCAATCTCTAAAGTAGATATATTTCTGTTAATCACCCATTTTAAATTCGATTTGGCTTGTTCAAATTTTCCGAATTTTTCTAATTCTGATTTGTAAAAGTCAATTACACTATCCGCATTATTAATCTTTTTACTAATCTCTTCAAATCCAGTGTAAAGACTTTGTTTATAAACTGAATTTGGTGGATAGCCAAAACATAATCCAACAAATCCGTTGTCAAAAGTCTGGTTTAATGAAAATCCCTTTGAACCCCAACGAAAAATGAGCTTTTCCTGTTCTGCAAACTTAAACAAAGACTCAAAAAGCAATTTTCCATTATTGTCTAAGGTTGTTACAAATTTGTCTTTGTCGGTTTTGGGAAGTTGGGCTGCTGAACTGATTTTTGTCCTTAAAAATTCCTCGTCACCAACAACAAAATCGCTCGAAATCATTTTATTATCAGCGTTGTTGACAAAGTATTTAAATTCTACACAATAAACATCAAGTCCTTTTTTCCTTAAGTACATTGCAGTCTGTTTAATCTCAGTTGTGATGTTTGAAGCAACAATTACCAATTTAGAACTCTTGTTCCATGAAACTTTTTCATCTATTTCCGATTTGTAATATTCTTGATGATAATCTTCTAAGCTTGCGTCTTCGCCAGAATAGTCCTGATATATTTCATTTAATTGGTCATAGTCCAAGTTGTCTATGAACGAAGCATATTCAATTAGTTGAGCAAGTGTTTCTCGTGGTGTTTTTACTCTTTTTAATTCAATTACAACTGTGTTTCCGAACTGGTCAACTCCAAGTAAATCAATGAATGTGTTCAAATTTGTTGTTACTTGTCGGCCGATTATTAAAATCTTGGAATTGTCAAAGAAATATTCAGGATTATTTTCAAGAAGAATTTCTAAATCAATTTCCTTATTTTCTTCTTTGAATACCTGTTCTTTGAATGGAACAAATTTCCCGTCTTTGTCGATTGTAAAAAGTTTCATCCCTTAGTGTTTTATAACAATTTTTCAAGCAAATATTAATTCTCTTTTCATCATTTTAATCTATCATGAATTTTTCTCATTTCATGTCGTAATTCATCCACAGGAAGATTTAAAAATCTTGCCATTTCTTCAAATTTTTCATCCCCTAATTTTATATCATAAGTAATCATGTTTGAATTACATTTATTGCAAAAAGCGGTATCAATGTAGTTAATATTATTCCTGATTTTGAAGAAGATAGAATCATAATTATAATTTTTCTTCATGTAATACCTTAAGAAATTTTGACTTTCATCAACATCTATCTTTTTGGGGTTGGTATCAACTCTGTATAATTTCTGTCGAAAACCTGTTGTATTACCACATTGATTACATTTTACAGGATGAAGTGAGTTAAATTTTTTATCACTTAATAATGATCGTATCTCATTATCTGTTAACGCTTTTATGTAATATTTGCTATCCATTTCTTCTTATTTTTCACCGTTATAAAACCGTAATACTTGCCTTGCCCATAACGTGTCTGGGGTAAGCGGAGTAATTCTTATTATTGTGTTTACCCCATGTTGT
>CAZOBD010000194.1:0-7115 GCA_964577665.1 uncultured Hyphomicrobiales bacterium | reverse complement strand
CATCTTTTTGCTTCTGTTTATTTTTTATATTTACCATTTAAAATCCGCATCTCTGTCATGCTGAACTTGTTTCAGCATCTTAAGTTACATTGATCTTCATTACATGAGATTCTGAAACGAGTTCAGAATGACATCCATAATTTCAATTTTTAACTATTTCAAAAACAATCATCCCCTTGTGTGATTTTCCCTAATCAAGGGAATTCAATGATCTTGCTCCCTCCCCTTGGGGAGAGCCGGGGTGGGGTCTCTTACGGTTTTTCAATGCACTACGTTTTTTTCTCAATTATTGCAACTCATTCCCAAACTCCGATTTGGGAATGTGCTTTTCTTTCAAAACTCTGTTTCGCACCTCATTCCCAAACTCCGATTTGGAAATGTACATTCCTTCAACTGTTACGTCATTGATTTCAAAAACAATCATCCCCTTGTGTGATTTTCCCTAATCAAGGGAATTCAATGATCTTGCTCCCTCCCCTTGGGGAGGGCCGGGGTGGGGTCTCTTTGGGTGTTTCTTCTGCTAAAAAAAGTAACCCTGAATGACTCGTTATTGATTCTCAAGGTCAGTGCAATACCCGTCAATCCTACTATAATATTGCCAATCCACATGCTCATGAACGGTGATGCAAGTCCTCTGTCGGCAAGTTTTTCACCGCCTATGAGGCATGCCCAGTAAAAAATGTAAAAACCCAGACTTATTGCGGCGCTTAGCCCGAAATTCCCGCCGCGGGTTATTATCCCCAGAGGACATCCGACAAAAAGAAATACCATGCAGGCAAAGGGAATTGCATATTTCTTTTGTATTTCCACTTCATACTTTTTTGCGCGAAAAGCGTAATCTTTCAGCCTTGCGGCATCAGAACTCATGGAAGACCAAAAGAAACCGATTCTTTTTACCGTGTTTTCAAGAGCTTCCTTTTTGCCGGTTTTTTGTATGCTGTCCGCTCCCGTTTCTTCTGATGAAGCCTGCACGGATAAATTTTGCTTTTTTATTAATTCTCTCCGGGATGGAATATATTTTTCTTCGCCTGTTAAGTAATAATAATGTCTTTTTATCTCTTTTTCAAGTTTTTCGCGGGAAGCTGCGGCGTTCGACCTTGATTCATTAACAATTTTCTGCATATCGCTTATCCGCATTTCTCTATCTCCGCGAGAAGTAAACTCCTCGTCAGTTCTCTGAAATTCAAATCCGCCTGCGTCTATCATTATCTTGTAATCATCGAAAAGTACTTTGCGGAAATTATCCACAGTGCCCGGGTCAATTTGTATTATTTCACCTGTATAAAGAGTGAGTATCAGGCTGCTCATATCTGCTGAAAATTCTACGATTCCGGTATCTGCCGATATAATATTTTGCTGTCTTCCTCCGTAACGTGTATCGTAAATGGTTACTCCCTTAAGAGTGCCTTTCAGCGAATCAACGCTCCTTGCCATGATAGTATAGCCTTCCAGTTCGCTGGTAAAATTACCTGATTCTATAGCGAAAGTAGGCTTTTTGCGGCGAATGTCCTGCATCAGGGATTTTGCCCTGTGGTTTGCATCGGGAAGAACATAATCATTGAACCAGAAAAGAAAAATAGTAATTATCATGCCTGCAAAAACAACCGGCATCATCATTTTTAAAAGACTGCCCCCGGAACTTTTTATGACTGTTACTTCATGCGCCTGAGACATACTGCCGAAAGCCATAAGAGTTGAAAAAAGAACTCCCATCGGCACCGCCAGAACCAGCATCCAGGCAATATTAAGAGTCAGAAGCTGAAAAATGACCCAAAGGTCGAGTCCTTTGCCTACAAGCTTGTCTATGTGCTTTAAAAAAAACTGAAAAATGAACAAAAACAGAACCGTGATGGTTCCCATTAGAAAGGGAGCCGTATGAGACCTTAAAATATATTTGCTTATTATGAGCATAATTCTTTATTCTTTTTTCAAAAATAATGAAATTTAATGATAAGACACATATTATCTGCTTGTATTTTGCCGATTAAAAAATTTTTCATATATTTGTTTTTGTTTAAAAAGTATTTTCTATGAAAAACGCTTTTATTTAATTAATAAAGGTTTATCTTCTTAATATTTTTAATACAACTTTAAGATATTCAATAACTTAACTTATGTTTTGTTTTTTTTAATTTATGGGATTATTATGCTTAAAATCGAAGAAATTCACAAGGACGAAGATTTTGCTAAAATCGGACTGACCAGAGATCAATACGTTGATTTTTTATATACTCATCTCGACCGCTTCGGCGATGAAAAAGAAGCCATCAACAAATGTATTGATTATGCATTTTCAGATAAAGAGGGTATGGGAGGTTTTGCACTTGCGGCGTTTGACGAAGGCGAATTGATAGGAGCGCTTGTAATGAATGAAACCGGTATGTCTGGCTATATTCCCGAAAACATACTTGTTTATGTTGCCGTTCATGAAAAAACACGCGGGAAAGGCTACGGCGGTCAGATTTGCAAAAAAGCCTTTGATATTGCAGAAGGTGACGTTAAGCTGCACGTAGAATATGACAATCCTGCAAAGAGACTTTATGAAAGACTCGGAATGACCACCAAATATGCTGAAATGCGCTACTATAAGAACAAATAATGAGAAAAAAATGGCAGAATTAGTAATCAAAACGGATAAAATACTTGAGAACATAAAGATTCTTAATGATTTTTTCGAAAAACACAACATTGAATGGACTTTTGTAACCAAAATGCTGTCCGGTCATACTGCCACACTGGAAAAAATTCTGAGACACGACGAACTGAAAAGGACGCATTCCGTGGGAGATTCCCGGCTTTCCAGTCTTGCTAATATTAAAAGAATTAAACCCGACATCACTACTCTTTACATAAAGCCCCCCGCCATAAAATACGCAAAAGAGGTTGTCGAAACGGCAGACATCTCGGTAAATACATCAATAGACACCATAAAAGCCCTAAGCAAAGAAGCCCTTAAGCAAAAGAAGAACCACCGCATCATAATAATGATAGAAATGGGCGAGCTCCGCGAGGGAGTTGTCCGCGACAATGTATTGACTTTTTACAAGCAGGCTTTCGAGCTTCCGAATATCGAAATTATCGGCGTCGGCACTAATCTCGGCTGTATGTACGGGGTAGAGCCTACCTACGATAAGCTCATACAGCTTTCGCTTTACAAACAGCTTCTGGAGTCTATGTTTGACAAGAAACTTCCGCTAATATCAGGCGGCAGCTCCATTACTCTGCCTCTTATTGATTCAGGAAAGATACCCCCTTTGGTTAATCATTTTCGTGTCGGTGAAGCTGCTTTTTTAGGCACAACACCTCTGACAAACTCCGTTTTTGGCAAGCTTAACAGCGATGCTTTCAGCTATAATGCAAATATCTTAGAGCTTGAAGAAAAGCATTACATACCTGACGGAAAAATGGGAGATGCCAGCGTGGGACATTCCAACGGCCTTGAGGATTATGATGAAGACGACACCACTTACAAAGCAATAGTCGATTTCGGAATATTAGATGTAGATTACGAAGAACTGACCCTCAGAGACAGCAGCATCAACTTTGTCGGCACTACATCCGACCTTACTGTTTACGATCTTGGTTCAAACGGCGGCAAAGGAGGAAGAAAATATAAGGTCGGGGATCAGATTAGCTTTAATCCTTCGTATATGGGTACAGCCCGTCTTCTTAATTCTAAATTCATTGAAAAAAAGGTAATCTGACAATAAAATTTTCTGTTTTTTTTGAAATAAGTCAGAACGCTGTTTCGTCTGAATCGGGGTATTTTTAATAGATATTGTTTTTTGAGAATAATTTTTTTTATTTTTGTTTATCAAAAATAATTCATATTTTTTCATAAAAGTAAGGATAATGCAATGAAAAGAATTATTATGTCGATAGCGGCATTATTTGCATTAATGACTCTGCTTGTTCAAGCACAGCCGAAACTTGTAATAGAGGGCGGAAATACTTATCATTTTGGAACCAGAGACAGATACGGCGGCGGTAACCCCTCTTATGCCACTATAAGATTTTTCAATGTAGGTGATTCTGCACTTACAGTTCAAAACCCCAGACCTACCTGCGGCTGCACTACCGCCCCGCTTGATAAAAACAAAATAAAATCCGGCGATTATGCAACTCTGTCCGTTAAGCTCTATATGAATGTATCTCACGGTCCTTATCACAAAACTATTAAAATAAAATCGGATGACCCTGATAATCCAAACATGACGCTTCATTTAAAGGCAAATGTTAATCAAAATAAGGGATTCGGCAATCTCCAGCTTATCGGTCATAAAGGAAAACAGTTCGTAACTTTTGGCCTTATGCCTAAAGATGATGAAGTAAAAGGAACTATGAAAATCAGAAATAACACTGATAATGATGTCGAAATTACGGCGGTTGAGCTTGAACCGAAAGAACTTGAAACAAGCATCGATATTGGCGATGTTATCAAGGTCGGTAAAGATAACGAATATGAGTTTGAAGTGGAAGCCGAATCAGATTCTTTAGGCGAATACAAAGGTACAATTACACTTACAACTACCGATGATAAAATGAAAACTCTTAAAATACCCGTTTGGGGATATGTCATGGAAGATTGAACAAATGTTTATCTTTTTCAATTAAACTTTCCAAGTACACGGCACTTGGAAAGTTTTTTTTTTACTCATCATATTCATCTTCTGCATTCTCCTCTTCCGTTTTATTATCTTCTGCTTCCGAATCATTACTTTTTGTTAGGTCTATCACCGCATTCTCTTTTTTTCCGCTTATTTCTTTAAAAGTAAATATCTTCTCTCCGGTTTTTTCGTCTATCTGCACTTCAATAGAGCCTTCCGAAAATGGATCTTCGCTGCTCAGCTCTTCAAATTCCTTCAGCCTTGGCAGTTCATCGAGATTCTTTAAGCCGAAACTTTTTAAAAACTCATCGGTTGTGCCGTAAAGAAGAGCCTTGCCGAGCCCCTCGCTTCTGCCTGCCGGCTTGATAAGGTTTTTCTCCAGCAGCGAATTTACAATCTCATTAGAATTAACCCCCCGTATCTTTTCTATTTCCGGCTTGGAGACCGGCTGACGATAGGCAATGATTGCCAGTGTTTCCAAAGACGCCTGCGAAAGACGCCGCTTCGCCTTCGACCTTGAAAGACGCGCCGCAAGCCTGCCGTATTCCGGCTTTGTGGCAAACTGCCATCCGCCCGCTACATTTACAATGTGGTAAGGCCTGCCGCTTTCCGCCAAATCGAAGTTTATTTCATTTATCAGTTCTTCTATATATTTCGGCGTAAGTTTTACCGGCTCTTCATCTTCTTCCAAAATCTCCTCAATTTCTTCGGGTATCTCTTCCTCCTGAGTGGATTCCGCCAAAGCATCTTCGTTTTCGCCATTTTCTTCATCGGTATCCTTCAGCGGACCATAGACGCTGCCGTCAAATTTCAGCCGGGGGGCATCCTCATCAAAATCTTCCGATATCAAAAGACGGTAAAGGTCCTTCAGCGTAAGCACATTCTCCGAAGAAAATATCAAAGCCTCGAGCGCTCTTTTCTGCTCGTAATGCTCAAGGTTTAAAAATTCCGTTTTCTGTTCTGCCATTTTCATCTTTTATTCTTTTGTCTTTGTTTCATAAATCAGATTTTTGTCATGCTGAACTTGTTTCAGCATCTCATGTTAGTATATCTCCCTCTTGAGAGGGGATTTAGGGGTATATTCTTCATTCGTGAGATTCCGGCATTCCACTTCGCTTCAGCCGGAATGACAATCATTTTTTATACTATCAATTTTCCAAAAATCATTTCCTTATATGTTTTGCCCAAATCATTGATGTTTTTTCTAATTATAATTTATCTCCGGCTTCAGGGAAATAATAATATCCTCAAAATTTTCATCCTGCATCACAAATATTTCCCTCGTCTTTATCATTTCCAGAAGCGCCAGAAAAGTAACGATTATGTGCGGCTTGCTGTTGTTTTCCACCAGCCGGAAAAAACTAAGCTTCCCCTTCTTTTTCAGTTCGCTTCTTATAAGATTATATTTCTCGTCAATCGTTATCTTCCACGCCTGCACCACATGCTCGCTCTTCGTCTCAGAAGCCCGTTCCAGCGCCTTCTTAAAAGCATTTATCAGCGAAAAAATATTCGCATTTGCATAACCTTCTTCCTCGCCGTTCTCGAAAAGAGAGCGGTAAAAAACATATCTTTGCTGCTCCGAAATTTCAGACAGCTCGCGCGACGCACTTTTAAACTGCCTGTACTCGATTATCCGCTGGACAAGCTGCGTCCTCGGATCCTCCGGCTCTTCATCCTCCCCCTCCGCACGGGGAAGCAGCATCTGCGACTTAATATACATCAGCGTCGCCGCCATTACCAGAAACTCTCCCGCAAGTTCCAAATCAAATATCTGCATAATGCGGATATATTTCTGAAATTCCTCGGTAATCCTCGCAATAGGTATATCGTAAATATTCAATTCATCCCGCTTTATGAAGTAAAGCAGAAGGTCAAAAGGTCCTTGAAAATTCGGAAGTATTATTTTGTACATAAGAAAATTTATTTCATTTTTAGATTTCTAAAAAAAAATACTGAGCAAAATTAATAATTTCTGAAAAATATTTGCTAAGAATTCCGACTGCCATGCTTAACTTACTTTAAAACCTCAGTTTATATTGATTAACTATACCTGAGATTCTGAAACAAGTTCAGAATGACTGAGAATCTGACTTTTCAGAAGTTTAAAATTATCAAAAAAATAGTAGAAAAAAAATTTTTAGTTAAGCATTTCTTTTTTAAGAGATTTATTATTAAAAAAGAAACCACGCGGAGAAGATTGCCGGAAGGAAAAATTTTAAAGATTTTTCTGTTAATAATAATATTTTATTCATTTTGAACAGATTAAATCCTGTTTTTTAAGATTAGAATTGCTTTACGTAAAGACAGAATCGTTTAATGTAAAGACAGAATCGTTTAATGTAAAGACAGAATTACTTAACTAATGAATAGAATTGCTTAACTAATAAACAGAATTGCTTAATGTAAAGATAGAATTGCTTAACTAAGGGCTTAGAAGACCAATTTTAACCGTCAGAAGTATAATTCTAATCGTTAGAAGTATAATTCTAATCGTTAGAAGTATAATTC
>CAZOBD010000193.1:0-7218 GCA_964577665.1 uncultured Hyphomicrobiales bacterium | reverse complement strand
GTGGGGCTTGTGTAGATGGACTCCACTTTAAAAGTGGAGTCCATCTGAACCCCCACATGAACCCCCCAAGGGGATGATTATTTTTGTTAGATTTGCCATATATTGAAGAAAAAATCGTATTGTAAAAGAAAAACCGTAAGAGACCCCACCCAAGCCCTCCCCAAGGGGAGGGTGAAAAATTATGAATACCCTCCCTTTGGGGATGGTTAGGGTGGGGCTTGTGTAGATGGACTCCACTTTAAAAGTGGAGTCCATCTGAACCCCCAAATAAACAGATGAAACTGAGTCTTTGAATTTAATATATTTTATAATACCGGAGTTTATATTATTTTTGCTTTGAAGAAATGTAATTAAACAGATATACAAAAAAATGAAATGAAAAAAAACAAGTTTCTGAAGAAACTGCATGAGGCTCCGCTGCTTTTCGACGGAGCCATGGGAACCGAGCTTTACAACCGGGGTGTATTCATAAACAGATGCTTTGAAGAGCTGAATCTTTCAAATCCCGGTTTGGTAAGGCAGGTACATCAAGATTACATCAAAGTAGGCGCTGACGTTATAGAAACTAATACTTTCGGCGCCAACCGCCATAAACTCAAAACCCATCAGCTTGATGACAAAGTATATGAAATTAACAAACGGGGAGCAGAAATTGCTAAAGAAGCTGCCGGAGATGAAGTGTTTACGGCAGGTTCGATAGGTCCGCTTGGAATAAGGATAGAGCCGCTCGGACCTGTATCCCGCGAAGAAACACGGGAATATTTTAAAGAACAGCTTCGAGGATTAATTGACGGCGGCGCTGATGTCCTTATATTTGAAACGTTTATATATCCAGAAGAGCTTAAGGAAGCAGTGCAGGCAGCCCGCGAACTATGCAGCCTTCCCATAATAGCCCAAATGACAATAGACGAAGGGGGTACTTCTCTGACGGGTGCTAAACCGGAAATTCTGATTAAGGAAATCGAAGAGTTCGGAGCAGATGTAATCGGTGTGAACTGCACTGTAGGACCACAAGTAATGCTCAACTGGCTGGAAAAAGTCCGCCGTCTTACCAAACTGCCCATTTCCATTATGCCCAATGCCGGAAAACCGAAAAACATCGACGGGCGCAATATTTACCTCACTTCGCCCGAATACATGGGCGAATATGCAAAGCATTACATTCAAAGCGGCGCCAATATCATCGGCGGCTGCTGCGGAACCATGCCTGCTCATATCAAGCGCATGAGGAACACTCTAAATGCACTCAAACCCGAACAGAAAAAAGCAGTTTTCAAAGATATTGAAATTAAAGAGACAATAGACGCAGCAATTACGCCGCCCGAAAAAAAATCACGTATTGCTAGAAGACTAAAAGACAGACATTTTGTAGTTTTTACCGAACTGCTAGCTCCACACGGCGTTTCCCTTGAAAAGGAGCTTGAGAAAGCCCGCGATCTGAGCTATTACGGCATCGATGCTATAAACATTCCCGACGGACCCCGCGCCAGCGCAAGAATGTCGGCAATGGCACTTGCCGTGAAAATTCAAAGGGAAGTAGGCATAGAAACTGTTCTGCATTATGTATGCCGCGACAGAAATGTAATTGGGATGCAGTCGGATTTGCTCGGCGCCTCTGCGCTTGGAATAAAAAATATTCTGGCAATTACCGGAGACCCGCCCAAGCTCGGAAATTATCCCGACGCTACTGCAGTTTTCGATGTAGATGCCATCGGGTTGGTTAATATCATAAACCGCCTGAATCACGGGATGGACATAGCCGGTAATCCCATAGGCAAACCATCTTCATTTTTCACTGGAGTGGGGGCAAATCCGGGAGCAATTAACATAGAAGAAGAACTTAAGCGGCTGTATTGGAAAATAGATGCCGGCGCCGAGTTTATTATCACTCAGCCGGTTTTTGATTTAACAGTTTTTGAAAGATTCATTAAAAAGACAGAACATTACAAAGTGCCGATTATTGCGGGGATATGGCCTCTTGTTTCTTTGAGGAATGCCCAATTTATGAACAATGAAATACCCGGTATAACAGTTCCTGATTCAACCATGGATAGGATGAGAAAGCACGAGGGGAATAAAGATGCCAGCAGGGCAGAGGGCATCCAAATAGCTCGCGAAACATTTTCAGAGATGAGAGGCATGATACAGGGGTTGCAGATTTCCATGCCATTCGGCAGAGTGCAGACAGTTTTTGATCTGCTGGAGGACTTTCCCCTGCATTGAAAATTAGATAAATGAAACTACTATGATTTATAATTCGCATAAAATGATGATTATTATAGAGTTAATGCAAAATAGAGTTTTGAAAGAAAAGTACATTCCCAAATCGGAGTTTGGGAATGAGAAGCGAAGTCCCAGAGTGTCATTCATCCGATGACTGCTAGTCATCGGATGAATTTGCGCTATTTGAAGTAAAGAAACCTTCCGAAGGTTTAAAACCTTCGGAAGGTTAAAAAAACAGAAGAAACAGCCATGATAAGGGTAAAACACATAAGGGGATGTTTATTTCGAATAGATATTCCATATTGAGAAAAGATGGACTCCACTTTAGAAGTGGAGTCCATCTCGATAAACAGCAAATAAAAAATCAAATGAAACTTTTCCAAAATGCTTTGGAAGAAAAGATTATTGAATATAATAAAGGTTTGAACTTCCGTAGAAATGATCTTGCTGCTGAGTAATCTAAGCTTGATACGAATTATTAACAGGGATTCTCAGAGATTAGTTTTGAATTGGAAAGTAAAAAAAACAAATCAAAGAAAATATTATATTTTCCGTCTTGGAATTATAAAAACAAAGAATAGAGGTATTTATGCATAAAATTGAATTTGAAACAGTCTTATCAGGGAATATGATATCTATTCCATCATCTTTTCTTCCTTTAAATAAGAAAAAGGCAAAGATAGTAATAGAACTTAGCGAAGATGAAACCTCAGGCAATTTTAATAAAGAATCATTATTAAAAGCATTTAAAAAAGCAAAGGATCATAAAATATTCAATGATATTGATGATTCGGTACAATGGCAAAAGGAATTAAGAAATGAATGGAAATAAAGCTGTATTAGACAGTAACGTTATTATTGATGTTTCTAAAGGATATTATTCTTTCGAATTAATAGCGGAAAAATATGATTTCCTTTTTATTTCCATAATAACTTATATTGAAGTTTTGGGTTATAACTTCCATAATGAAATGGAAAGAAATATTATAATAGATATTCTCGAAAATATTTCAATATTTGAAGTTAACAAAAGAATTGCCGATTTTGCCATTGAATTTAGAAAAAAGAAAAAAATAAAAACACCTGACGCAATAATATTAGCAACTGCTAAAATTAGTAACTCTTGTCTAATTACCGGCAATATTTCAGACTTTCAAAACATTGATCCGAATATAAACATTTTTCCCGTAGAATTTAAAAATGAATAATTTTAAATTACTTATTCGCCTGCTCGAAGAGCGTATCCTCGTTCTCGACGGGGCAATGGGCACTATGATACAGAGGTACAAGCTCACTGAAGATGATTTTCGCGGAGATATTCTAAAAGATCACTCCGGTGAACTTAAAGGCAATAATGATATTTTGAGCCTCACACGCCCCAATATTATAAAAGAAATTCATGAGCAGTATTTAGAAGCAGGCGCAGACATAATTGAAACGAACACTTTTAATGCAAACCGAATCTCGCAGACGGATTACGGCACGGAGAATTTGTCTTATGAAATAAATCTTCATGCTGCAAAGCTTGCAAAAGAAGCCGCTGAGAAATTTACGAAAAAAGACAGCTCGAAACCCCGTTTTGCTGCGGGAGCACTTGGCCCGACAAATCAAACAGCATCCATTTCCCCTGATGTAAACAATCCCGGCTTCAGAAAAGTTTATTTCGATACATTAAGGGATGCTTACCGCGAGCAGGCAAAAGGGCTTATGGACGGCGGCGCTGATATTATCCTGATAGAAACAATTTTTGACACTTTAAATGCAAAAGCTGCAATTTATGCAGTTTCAAGGCTTTTCGAGGAAACCGGCAGACAGCTTCCCGTTATGATTTCCGGCACTATCGTCGATATGAGCGGCAGGACTCTTTCGGGGCAGACTACCGAGGCTTTTCTGATAAGCATCAAGCACACTCCGAATTTGCTCAGCGTAGGCTTGAACTGCTCTCTCGGACCCAAGCAGATGCGTCCTTATGTTGAGGAACTTTCTGAAAAAGCGCCCTGTTTTACTTCCCTTTATCCAAATGCAGGACTGCCTAATGAATTCGGTGGATATGACGAAACTCCCTCAGATATGAGCAGCGTTCTAAAGGAATATGCCGTAGCCGGTTTTTTGAACATAATAGGGGGATGCTGCGGAACAACACCGGAGCATATTAAGGTTTTTGCTCAAGAGGCTGCAAAGCTGAAACCCAGAAAAACACCTAAAATACAACCATTGACAAGACTTAGCGGCTTGGAAGCGCTCGTGATAACCCCCGAAACAAATTTTGTGAACATCGGCGAGCGGACAAATGTTGCAGGTTCCCGAAAATTCAAGCGGCTGATTTCCGAAAATAAATATGAAGAAGCTCTCGATGTGGCAAGGCAGCAGGTGGAAAACGGCGCCCAGATAATTGACGTTAACATGGACGACGCAATGCTTGAGTCCGAAGAAGCTATGACCGTTTTTCTTAATCACATAGCATCCGAGCCGGATATTTCCCGCGTACCCGTTATGATTGATTCTTCTAAATGGAGTGTTCTGGAAGCAGGGCTTAAATGCCTGCAGGGGAAAGGAGTTGTTAATTCAATTTCTTTGAAAGAAGGTGAGGAAAAATTCATATATTATGCCCGGGAAATCAAAAGATACGGAGCAGCGGCTATTGTAATGGCATTCGACGAGCAGGGGCAGGCTGCATCTTTGCAAAGAAAACTTGAAATATGCCGCAGGGCTTACAAAATATTAACCGAAGATGTTGATTTTCCGCCTGAAGATATTATTTTCGATACCAATATCCTGACCATTGCAACGGGAATGGAAGAACATAACGACTATGCTGTCAATTTCATCGAAGCAGCCCGGCACCTCAAACAGGAATTCCCGCTTGCAAAAATCAGCGGAGGAGTGAGTAATATTTCTTTTTCATTCAGGGGTAACAATGTTGTCCGTGAGGCTATGCACTCTGCTTTTCTTTACCATGCAATCCGCGCCGGAATGGATATGGGCATTGTAAACCCCGGTCAGCTTGAAGTTTACGAAGAAATTCCTAAAGAATTTCTAACATTGATAGAAGATGTTATATTCAACCGCCGTGATGGCGCCACTGAAAGACTCATAGACTATGCCGAAAAAATAAAAGACTCTGGGGGCAAGAAAGAACAAAAAACACTTGAATGGCGGAAGCAGGATGTTAATGAACGCCTCAAGCATGCTCTCATTAAAGGAATTATTGAATTCATAGATGAAGATATTGAAGAAGCCCGCCAAAAAGCAGATGATCCTCTGGATATAATCGAAGGAACATTGATGGACGGCATGAACGTGGTAGGAGAGCTTTTCGGCTCTGGCAAGATGTTTCTGCCTCAGGTGGTCAAAAGCGCACGGGTTATGAAGAAAGCAGTTGCCATTCTTGTTCCCTATATTGAAAAAGAAAGAGCGGAAAAATCCGAAAAAAGTAAAAAAGGAAAAATCCTTCTTGCAACCGTCAAAGGGGACGTTCACGACATTGGAAAAAACATTGTCGGCGTTGTGCTTTCGTGTAATAATTATGATGTAATAGACTTGGGAGTGATGACCCCGACTTCGAAAATCCTTGAAGAAGCAAAGAAAAACGATGCAGATATTATCGGCTTAAGCGGCCTTATAACTCCTTCTCTCGATGAAATGGTTCATGTTGCTAAAGAATTAGAAAGAAACGGCTTTGCAACACCCCTTCTGATTGGAGGAGCAACAACATCACGGGTGCATACCGCAGTGAAAATCGAGCCGAATTATTCCCCTCCTGTTATTCATGTCCTTGATGCTTCTAAAAGCGTTCCCGTAGTCAGCAAACTTTTAAATCCAAAGCAGAAAGACGGTTTTGCAGAGGAAATAAAAGAAGAATACACCCGAATAAGAGAAAAGCACCGGAAATCTACCGCCGAAAAGAACTTAATGTCATTTGAAGAAGCACGGAAGAATAAACCCGATTTTGATTGGGACGAAATTAATATAACCGAACCCAATAAGCCCGGAATCACTTTTCTTGAAGATTATCCCTTAGAAGATCTTGGAAAATATATTAATTGGACGGAATTCTTTCTTATTTGGGAGCTGAAAGGAAAGTATCCGAAGATTTTCGAGCATCCCGAAAAGGGTAAAGAAGCAAAAAAGCTTTTCGAGGATGCAAATTCATTGCTGGATGAAATAATTGAAAAAAAACTTTTTACAGCAAAAGGAGCGGTGGGCATATTTCCGGCTAATTCCATTAATGAAGATATAGAAGTTTACTCACCCGAAAGCGGCGGATTACTGGCAGTATTTCATACTCTGCGCCGGCAAAACAGGAAAATATCTTCTGATGTGCCTAACCTTGCGCTGGCAGATTACATTGCGCCTAAAATTTCAGGGAGGAAAGACTACATTGGATTTTTTGCAGTTACTTCAGGTATAGGCGAAGAAGAACTTTCCCGAAAATACGAATCGGAGCATGATGATTATAAAAGCATTATGGTAAAGGCTTTAGCAGACAGACTTGCCGAGGCATTTGCAGAAAAACTGCATAAAATTGTCAGGAAAGAACTTTGGGGATATGCCTCCGATGAGCGGTTGAACCCGGATGAACTCATCAAGGAAAAATACAAAGGTATCAGACCTGCGCCGGGCTACCCTTCATTGCCGGACCACACCGAAAAGAAAAAATTGTTCGATTTGTTAGATCCAGAAAAGAAAACAGGTATATCCCTGACTGAAACCTATGTGATGAATCCTCCGGCATCAGTGTGCGGCATGTATTTTGCACATCCAGAATCACGGTATTTCCCGGTCGGTTTGCTGCTGAAAGACCAGATTTTGGATTATAAAAAGAGAAAAGGCATAAGCACGGCTGAAGCTGAAAAATGGCTTGCTCGAAATTTGGCTTATTAACGCAGAAATTTGTATTTTTGAAAAGATGAAACAGTCATGATTAAGGTAAAAACACCTAAGGGGATGATTATTTGAGAGTTAATGCAAAACAGAGTTTTGAAAGAAAAGCAC
>CAZOBD010000192.1:0-7258 GCA_964577665.1 uncultured Hyphomicrobiales bacterium | reverse complement strand
CTATGATATAAAAGAACTCCTCCTTTCCAAACTCCGATTTGGAAAGGACAGTATCGCTCTTCTCCTTTCCAAACTCCGATTCAGCTATGATATAAAAGAACTCATCCTTTCCAAACTCCGATTTGGAAAGGACAGTATCAAATGAAACTCCGTTTCACATAAAATAAACATTACCAAATCGGAGTTTGGAAAGGAATTGGCAATTTTTATCTAAATATAAGCAATTCAAAAGAATATTGCAAGCCTTCGCAGCCGCATTGAACAAATAATCTTCCTCTTTAAACCCCGTTTCGACAATAAAATAAGACTATTTGAGACCAAGCTGCTTCTTTATCTGCTCGGCAAGGGAGTTCTTAAGTTCGTTGTGGCGGGGAACAGGCGCTTTGAAACCGTTATTGTCATTGATGAAGATGTCATGGCGGGCGCCATGCCTTTTTAAACGGCAATTATGGGATTTGAGATACTTTATAAAGGCGCTGCGTTTCATACTGTCAGCTCGATTTCTACATTGTTCGATTTTTCGGCAATATCTTCGAGGTTTTCTTCCATCATCAGGCTGTAGGCATCCTTTATATTCTCTATTAATTCTTCAAGTGTCTTGCCCTGACTGAAAACGCCCGGTATTTCCCTAATTTTTCCCACATACCAGCCCTCGTCAATCCAGTAAGAAAGTGTGAAATTGTTTTTCATATTCATTTTTCCATATATTTTTTTATTTCTGGTTTATTTCTGAATAAATATAAGCAAAACAAAGGAATATTGCAAGCCCCCGCAGCCGCATTATTTATATGCGCCGCCGCGTGTTGAGATTTTTACAACCAATATCTCGGGTTTGATTTGTATAAATAGGATTCTGTATTTGCCGAGGCGTATCCTGTAAGTGTCTTTTTCGCTTTTCAAACAGTTTATATCGAGATTTTCACCCTTTTTAAATCTTTCGAAAAGGGAATGGAAGAGTTTTTTATAGCCTTGGGGAAGCTTTTCGTATTCTTTGAAGGCGTTTTTTGTGAAATGAATTTTCATAATTCTAAAGTATTGAATTATATATCCAAAACAATAGTGTTACCGGCTTCATATTCCTGCTTTGCTTCGCGGATTTCCTTTTTTTCATCATCGCTTAAGGGACTGGTGTCGCAATTGATCATTATGTCTTCAAAGATTTCCATCAAAACATCTTCGGGCTGCGCCTTCAAAATGTCATAAATGGTTTTTTTCGGTATGGTTAAGTCAGAAGTTGACATATCAGCCTTTTGTTTATGTAAAATAATAAGATAAAAAACGAAAATGAAAATTCAATATTATTTTCTTAAGTCCATTTTGACTAAATATAAGCAATTCAAAGGAATATTGCAATAAAAAGAAAGCGGGGAGAAGCATGCTTCATTTGTTTCTAAGGAATTCTTGAGGATTAATGCCGCTTTTTCTGATAAGAGATTTGAGCAGGAAAGGGGAAACTTCATTGTGGTTAGGTATAGAAAGGGTGGGGCGGCTGTCATGGGCTATTATGATGTGGCTTCCGGTCTGCCGTGAAAAAGAATAGCCGAACTTTTTGAATATTTGAACGGCTTTGCTGCCGGAAATATTGGCAAATTCACCCATCAGACAGCCACTTCACCGATAAATGTATGCTTCTCAGTTTTAACGTAAGGCCTGCCAAGTTCTTTTTCTGTGTCGAGCCAGCCTTTGATAGCATCTTTAACGTTTTCCAAGGCTTCGTCCATGGTTTTCCCTTGGCTCATGCATCCGTTTAACTCCGGCACATCCACAACATAGCCTTTATAATCGGTATCATAAGTAAGCACAACTTGAAAGTTCATTTTTGAAATGCCCCAAATAGTTCATTTAATAAATTTTTCTTTTATATTTTAACGCCGTAAATAAATAAATATTTGATGAGCGCTCTCTCCTCCTTTCCAAACTCCAATTCAGCAATAATCTGGAGGAACATCTCCTTTCCAAACTCCGATTCAGCTATGAAATATAGAATTCCCTCCTTTCCAAACTCCGATTTGGAAAGGACAGTATCAAATGAAACTCCGTTTCACCAAAAATAAACATTACCAAATCGGAGTTTGGTAATGAATAAGAAAAGTTAAATCATATCAATCTCCATCTCAAAGTCCAATCCCGCATAATTATTGTCTGCATACAAATCATATAACTTGCAATTGAAAAATTTAAAAAGGAAATATAAACCGTAAACTGATTCTGAAAATTCATTTCAATATTTTGTAATCATTTCATTTTTTTGCAAATTGCAATTTCTTGTTTTTTCATAAGTTCAAAAACCATTATTGAACTTTGAAATTCAACATTTTACTCCTTGTCAGGCTGCACCCGGTAAGGAATTTTCTTCTGAGGGACAAATCCCTTTTCTCCTTTCAAAGAGGGGATATTAACAGACGTTTTTTTCTCAGGTGCAGTTTTAAAAGAGGAGGAATATTCATAATAGTTTATAGATAAAAGATTAACATTTTGAAATAATTGAAAAGGATACGTAAAATGGCAGACAATCAGATGCCCTGGGCAGAACCCTACAAGATCAAGGTAGTCGAGCCGGTCAAGATGACTACGAAAGAATACAGGCAGAAGTGCATGGAAGAAGCCGGCTTCAATACGTTTTTACTTCGCTCCGAAGATGTTTACATTGACCTTCTAACGGACAGCGGCACCAACGCAATGAGCGATTATCAGTGGGCAGGCATGATGCTGGGCGACGAGGCTTATGCCGGCAGCAAAAACTATTACTATCTCGAGGACAATGTCCGCAAGTATTACGGCTATAAATATTTAGTCCCTACCCACCAGGGACGCGGCGCAGAACACATGCTCTCACAGACTTTGATAAAAGACGGGCAGTTCGTCCCCGGAAACATGTATTTTACTACCACAAGGCTCCATCAGGAACTGGCAGGCGGCACCTTCGTTGATGTCATTATCGACGAAGCCCATGACCCTCAGGCACAACACCCCTTCAAAGGAAATGTTGACATCAATAAATTTAAGAGGCTTATCGATGAAAAAGGCGCTGAAAACATAGCTTATATTACAGTCGGCGCACCTGTTAATATGGCAGGCGGACAGCCAGTCTCGATGGCAAACATGAAGGAAGTTCACGAACTGGCACATAAGAATAACATCAAAGTAGTGCTCGACGCCACACGCAACATGGAAAATGCTTACTTTATCCAGCAGCGCGAAGAAGGCTATGCCGATAAATCCGTTGCCGAGATTCACAAAGAATTCTGCTCATATTCCGACGCTGCAACCATGAGCGCCAAGAAAGACCTTCTGGTAAATATCGGCGGTTTTGTAGCATGCAATGACTGGGACCTTTTTGAAGAACTCCGCAATATGGTAGTTGTTTACGAGGGACTTCACACTTACGGCGGTCTGGCGGGACGCGACATGGAAGCAATGGCTCGCGGCATGGAAGAAGCGATTAAAGACCAGAATATCTCAGCCCGCGTAAAGCAGGTAGAATATTTCGGAAACAAACTGCTCGATGCAGGCATTCCGATAGTGGAACCCCCCGGGGGACATGCCATTTTCTTGGATGCAAAACGCTTTTACGATCATCTGCCACAGGATGAATTTCCCGCACAGGCTCTCGCCGCAGACCTGTATATTGAATCGGGAGTCCGAGCAATGGAACGAGGCATAGTCTCCGCCGGAAGAAACAAAGTAACAGGCGAACACAACCGTCCTAAACTCGAGCTGGTCCGCCTTACTTTCCCGCGCCGCGTTTACACGCAGTCTCATCTTGATTTCGCAGTTGAAGCAGTTAAAAATCTTTACGCAAAGCGACATGAAGTAAAAGGCTTGAAAATGATATACGAACCCAAGTACCTCCGTTTCTTCCAAGGAAGATTCGAAAGGCTTGTTTAGAAAGCACTATGATCTGCGAATAGTGAGATATGCTTAATACCATGATTAATTTTTGTCCGACATCCAACCGATGCCGGACTTTTTTTCTATCTATGAGTTCAAAATTCTAATATAAAAACGAAATTTGTATTTATTGATTATTTTGTTAAAGATATCCTATACCATATCTTCTTGTCTTCATCCATACTTGCCCACAACGTGTCCGGGGTAAGCACAGTAAATTCTTATTATTGTGTTTTCCCCATGCCCGCCGGAGTTCGCTTAAGCCGGACTCACCGCCTGCCCCAGACACGCCCGCCCTCAAATGAGCGGAGCAGTTTTAAGCCAAGGCATGCTGCGGTGCATTTTTCTTGATTTTTGATAAAATATCCTTTTTACTTTCCCGCTCTTCCTCGAGATCATAATCATTCTGCAATCCCAGCCAGAATTGAGCAGTAGTGCCAAAATATGATGCTAACCTGAGCGCTGTATCGGCGGTAATTCTTCTTCTGCCTTTGATAATCTGAGAAATCCGTGTCTGAGGAATATCTGTGTCCTTGGATAATCTGTAAGCAGTTATCTGAATAGGATTTAAGAATTCTTCTAATAAGATCTCTCCCGGGTGTATATTTTTTAATTTATTCATATTATATCTCCAATTTTAGTGATAATCCATTATCTCTGCATTGTGAGCATTATAGTCCATCCACTGAAATACAATTCTCCATTGGTCGTTAATTCTTATACTGTAAAAATCTGAACCTTTTAATTTTTCAAGCCTGTTCGATGGAGGAATCCTCAAATCAGACAAATTCTGAGAGTTATTAAGCATTCTTAATTTCCTTCGTCCAATTTGTTGAATTTCAACGGGTATCTTCTTGATACGTTTACCATGCCATATTTTTTCAGTATCCTTTGAACCAAATGAAACAATCATGCTGTCTCCTAACGTTACTAACGCCAAAGATAATTATTTTGTTTCAGATTTGCAAATAATTGTTATTGATTTGTTCAAATGCAGAACAATATGTCAGGTCTATACGAAGTATTTCATAAATTGTGTGTCATCGCCAATGTGTTTACCCCATGTTGTACAGAGTTCGCTTAAGCCGGACGCATCGCCTGCTCCAGACACGCCCGCCCTCAAATGAGCGGAGCGAATTCAGGACAACTCGTTTTTATACGCAATATACTTTTTTTTACGAAATATTCAAGAAGTTTGCGTATAGTATGTAATAAATATTATTATTAAGAGCCGTAGTTTTTATTGTTATCCAATTGTTTTTTTTAAGCTCAATTAGCATAATTTCCGGAAAAATTACTATTGAAATATCTGATAAATTAATAAATTGCATCAGATATAAGAAAAAACATCCCCTTGGGTGTTTTTCCGAATCATGAGTGTTTCTTCTATATATCATAATGGTACCTGCAGGCATAGATTTTTATTTCATGCTCATCAGCTTGATAAACCAATCTATGCTCTCTGTCAATTCTTCGGGACCTGTATCCGGCTAAATCATACTTCAAAGGTTCAGGTTTTCCTTTGCCTTCAAATGGATGTCTTTGGATATCTTTTATCAAGTCATTTATCTTTTTCAAGATTTTCTTATCTTCGTGCAGCCATGAAGTATAATCTTCCCATGAGTTTTTTGTAAAAATAATTCTCATTATTCTTCTATCAATTTTTCTTCTACTGTATCTCCGCTTTTCATCTGCCCTATGGATTCATACAGTCTGTCTGCATTTGACTTTGAACTTAACAAATGTACAGTCTCCATTATAGAATTGTACTCATCCAGGGAAATCATAACCGTACCTTTGCCTGTTTTTCTTTTAACAATCAAAGTCTCGTTGTTTTCCTCTACATTATCGAGGTACATCTTTAATTTTGTTCTTAATTCAGAAAAATTTGCGGCAATCATAATCTACCTATATAGGTTATTAATAATGTACTAATATAAGTACATATTTTTGATAATCCAAATCTTTTTTTAATGTGTTTTCTTTGCTTATATGTAAAAATTCTATTTTAACCAGTACATTCAAAATCTACACTTAAAAAATCTACACTTACTTGCTCACCGCTTGGCTTGACACGTTAGCCTCAAAAGAGCGTAGGGGATTTAGGAGAATGTTGAGTATATGCAAAGGAGGCGATTGCGGGCTTCAAACTTATCAAATCCCTGCAATTTTGACGCGGGCTACAACCCTTGAAATTACTACTGTCACGCCTATTTTGTAAATACATTGTTGGCAGCTGGCATTAGTTTATTCATTTCTATGGTTTTTATAATTAATTCAGGGATATTATCTAAACTCACATCTTCTATATTTATCTGAAAATCTGCTCGTTTGTATGAATCCTTGAAAAAATTATAATCAGCTCGAATCTCTTTTAAATATCTCTTTTTCTTCGATTCATCCAGTCTTTCCGTTATCGGATTAGAGTCCTTGTCAAAAAAAGTTAACCTGTCCAATACGTTCTCAAATGAATCATTTAAACAAATAGAAATCAATTCTTTTCCTTTATGTCGTTTATAGACTTGCAGATATGAAAATTTCAATCCCGATGGTGTTCCGGAAATTACGGAATCAATATTTTTTGAGAATAATTTATCTAAAACAATGCTGGCTTTTTCTCTGTATCCGTTCATTGTTAAACATTCATCCTGAATTCTTTCAATTGGTTTTTTATAGTATTCCTCTATTTCTTCATCCAAGTCAAAGAAAGAATAACCAATCTTATCTGCTAACATTTTTCCAATTGTCGTTTTGCCAATACAGCTTATACCAACTAAATATATAATCATAAAGTCATAGTGATGATTAAAAATCAAATTTACGTTTCTCAATCGGAATCGATTTTACTTTCTGAATATTCTCTAATATTTTTTTACAAGTTAATTCCAATTTCTCTTTTTCGGGAGGATTACCTCAAAATAGATCGTCAATCTCCCAATCCTCTGCTTGCATTATTTCTCTAGTCAATTTCTCAGCTTTATCAAGGTATTCGGTCTCATTTTTATAATCACCCGATAAAACTCCAAATTGCAAAGTCAAATCGTGTGACAATATCTCTGCCTCGATTAGAACTCCTTTATAAGATTCTCTTGATAAATCATCTGTGTCCATCTGTCGTATCTGTTAGTTTTACTTGCTGCCAACGTTTTATGGTATGGTGTCGTGCGGGAGTGCGAGGCGATTTCCTATCAGTTTACCCCGACTTTTTTACGAGCCGCAAACGCTCGAAAACCGCTGAAACCCGCATGCACTATACCATGTGTTGGCTGCTGTGCCTTTTTTTATTCCTTAGTTATTTGTCCGTTTTCAATCAAGAATTTCTCAGTTTTACCTATCAATTCAGTTTTCTGAGTTTCATGATTCCATT
>CAZOBD010000191.1:0-7326 GCA_964577665.1 uncultured Hyphomicrobiales bacterium | reverse complement strand
CGAGTGCATCGGAGTTTGGGAATGAGGTGCGAGTGCATCGGAGTTTGGGAATGAGGTGCGAGTGCATCGGAGTTTGGGAATGAGGTGCGAGTGCATCGGAGTTTGGGAATGAGGTGCGAGTGCATCGGAGTTTGGGAATGAGGTGCGAGTGCATCGGAGTTTGGGAATGAGATGCGAATGAATCGGAGTTTGGGAATGAGGTGCGAGTGCATCGGAGTTTGGAAATGAGATGCGAAATGTCATTCTGTCCCTGTGCCGAAAGCTTGTTTCAGTATTGTTTCAGAATCTCGCGTATGAGGAACACACCCCTTAATCACCTCTTGGGGAGGGGATGCACAGTATGGAAGAAAATGATGTCCAACATCTGCCGGATGTTGGACATCTGAAGCAAAAAGTAAAATATAAACAGTTGAATAATAACATATTCTATACATGTATCAAATTCTATACATGTATCAGAAAAATGACTTATTTTTTTAGTTCAATCTTAATTTCCTTGACCATATCCTTTGTTTTTTTATCTTTCAATAAAACTTTTCCGAAAGAATAAGTTCCATCCGGTGAAACGGGAATAGCCTGCGAAAATTTAAATCCTGCTTCTTTCCAGATACCAGGCAGAAGTTCAATTTCGGATGAACTACTGATAGAAACCGATTTATCATAGTAATACTCTTCGTTCAGTTCGCAGCGCCAGCCTTCGGATACAGATTCTTTTGAAATAAATGCCGGAGATATTTCAAGAGTGTACACCCCGGAAGAAGGCGGCTTAAATGAAACTTCTCCCGATTTTCTGGAAAGTCCCGATGAAACAATATCTTTTCCTTCCGTATTTTTAATTATTACTGCTATGTCCGTAGTTTTGTTAAAAATATCTTCGGGAAATATGATTTCTGCATGGTATTTTTCAATATTTTCTTCAATCGTGATTTTTTTTTCTATCGGGCAGGGACATGATTTTTTCTCAATGTTATTACGAGCATATCCGGCTATGTTCGCCTCTGCAAAAGTATATGCCGGTTTTTCGTAAAGGTTGAGAAGATGAACTGAAAACTCCGGCTTTTTTCCGATTTCATGCAAATAACTTTGTATTATCTCATTATCTGATCTGATTCCGTAAAAAACCGCCGAAAAATCATAGGATATATCCGAAGGAGATTTATAATAGCAATAAGGAACAGCTTCCCATATACCGTTTTTCAAATCACATCCGCTGATTTCAAATGACACAGACCCGTTTTTAGCCAAACTAAATCCTGCACGATTGCCTTCGGGATCAAAAAGATACATAGCTGCCTCTCCCGATTCAGAGGAATTCAGTCTGAGATTCATTGCAGAAGCTCCCGGCGGGACTTGTATAAATATCCTTTCTATATCGCCGATACCAAGTTTTTGATTTTTAATTAAAATAGAATAATCGTTACCCGCTGAAAATTTATAAGGTTTTACTACTGCTGCCTGCACATCAAAATCAGGATAGCCTCCGTTTTTTTCATTGCCTGTATAAGCAAACACTTTAGCGGAGTAAACACCCGGTCTTTTTATTTTGCTTCTGTCTATAATAAGATTAAAAACCGCTTTTTGATCAGAGCGCAGGTAAAGCGAGGATTTATCCGCTGCAAGCCATCCTGCATCGCACTCAAGGTTCCATGCTCTGTAAAAAGAACTTTTTTCGCTATCGGGCATATTTTTCGGAAAAACTGCTTTTACGCTGACTTCCACACTTTCATTTTTGTCGGGGGACCATCCGTTTGCTTTGTAAAATGCGGCAGGTCCCCTGCCATCGTCAAAATATGTATTTTGTGTAGAAATATCAAAGTCAAGCACTTTCTTTTGTTCATTGCGTTCTGCCAAAATCTTCAGATAATCAAAAGCCTTCTGAACATTTACCAGACCGCAGCCATAATCAATAACAGAATATCCATGTAAAGGCTGCGCAGAGCATTTTATCGCCCTTCTAATCATCTGACCGTCATAAATCAGATTATTTTTATCAGCCGCGCTAATAAGCAGTGCCGCAATTCCGGCAGCTTCGGGTGTTGACATAGAAGTGCCCCAGAAAGCCTCTCCTTTTTGAAATTCAGGAACTGTGGACTGGGCAGCAGCAGGAGCTACTACATCCGGTTTAGGCACTTCCCCGCCGCGTGAACTAAAATGTGAAATCCAGTTTTTCGAGCGCTTTGAACCGTAAAGATCGCGAAGCGTTTTGGGAGCAATCATTGCTCCTACGCTTAAAATGCCGGAAGCTCCTGCGGGATTGCCCGTGGAATTAATACCCGGTCCGGCATTTCCCATTGACTTGCAAATAATAATATTGGGATTTCCGTATGCAAATTTCTCCATGAATTTATCGACATCACCTTTGGAAGCAGATTCTGAACCTATTCCATAGCTCATTGAAAAAACGGCATGTTTAAAACCCGTTTCCTTCATAAAATCAATACCGTATTCGTATGCTTTTTTCATGGACTCTGTAGTAGTTGCTCCTCCTGATAAAGCATTACTTCCAATTTTTAAAGATACAATATAGGCTCCCGGAGCAATTCCGTTGTTTCCTTCCGCACCGTAAATCTTGAAGCCTGCGGCTATTCCGGCGCAGTGGCTTCCATGGGCGCCGTCATTAGTATTTATGATGAGACTGCCATTCTCAATATAGGCAGACATCGTAAAAGGAGGAGTTTTGCTGCTGAGAGGACTAACAAAATCAAAAATATCGAAATCGTATTTGTAATCGAACATCGGTTTTTCGTCTGCGATATTCATGTCCATGTCCGTATCCGGGATATATACCCATATTTCGCTGTTTTCATCCGGTTTTGCTATCCCTTTCATGTTTTCGATCATTTCTTTGTTGATCGTAACTTTGAATGCAAGGAAAAGAAAAATATCGTCTGATTTACCGTTATTGTTTATGTCGGAAACAGCAGAATTTTTAAAATATTTGTTTTCGTCCAGAACGGCTAAAAAATACTTACCGTCGGAAGGTTTTATTTTTAAATCATTAAATCCTGAAAGGAAATATTCTTCCCATGCAGCTTTTTTCTCACCGTTCACATCATTGATTTCTGCGGGTTTTAGCTTTACAGCAGTCTGTCCGGTAAAATCTTTCATGTCTATTACTTTATGTCTGCCTTCACTTGTCTGCTGCAAGCCGGGCACGAGGGGATCAACTCCGCAGTCTAATATGAAAATCAAAGCGCCTCTGCCGTCATACTCCGGATTTTCTTTAATGAATTTATATGCTCCGGTGGTTTTTGTATCAAGGAAGTTCCAGTCAAATGTTTGGGACTGAGCAGCCGATAAGGAGGTAATAAACAAAAGAACAATAAAAATTCTCATCATTTTTCCTAACAGTATCTTCAAATATTCGCAACAATTTCTTAATGCAAATTTAAGTATTTATAGCATAACACAATAGGAAATGCGAAATTTTTAAGTATCTTTTTTAAAATGAACAAATGTTGTTCGTCAAATTTGCATTTTAAAAATGAAAATCGTATATTCTTAAAATTAATTATTAAACAAACTGCCAAAAAAATTATGTATCATAACATAGAAACATCAATGGAAGAAACCCACCAACTGGATAAGATTGCCATTACCGTTAAAAGCCACCGTCTTTTGAAAAAACTCTTAAGGGAAAATCCTCAGCTTGAGGAAATAATGCGCAATTCTCGTAATGAGACCGAAGCTCTCATAGGAGTCCGCAACTGGGTGCAGGAAGAACTACTCAAAAGCCCGGATGCTTATGATTTTTACAAAGCGAAGTCTCCTTCACGCCAGCAGTTTGAAAAACTGAAGTGGAAAGACCATGCCACAATCAGAATTTTAGATTACATCGACAATGCCGGAAGGCAGTTCGAAGATTTAAATCTCCGCGGCGAAATGGCAGTAAGCAATCCCATAAAACTAATCTGGCTGGCTGTAAATTTCGGCACAGGCGGCGCCAAACCTTATTTTTTTGAAGATATGCTCCGTCTTTTCCGACAGTTCACGGGAAAAACAATGGTTGAAAAACCTAACCGCCTGCAGGTGGAGTCATGGATGGAGCGTTTTCCTTCGGGGCTTGACCCCAGAATAATTAAACTGCGCGAAGAGAACCGCGAAAGGATCTTGAAAATAATCATTGAAAAAATAGACAGCGGCGAAATAAACGACAGCATTTACAAGTTTGAGTCCGGTATGTCCAAATCGCAGAAATACCTGCGGGCGCTTGAATGGTGGAAGGAATCGCGCTTTCATCTCCGCTTTGCTGTCCGCTCTCCGAAACTTTTAAACGAACTACTCGGAAATTCTTTAGACCCGGATACTTTGAAAATTTTATACGAAGCAGAGGAAATGGGTATTCCATTTTTTGTAAATCCTTATTATCTATCACTTTTGCATGTGCGAGTACCCTATTTTGCAATTGGGGCGGATTTGGGTGTGCGCCACTATATCATCTACAGCAGGCAGCTTATCGACGAATACGGAAATATAGTCGCATGGGAAAAGGAAGACAAAGTGGAGGAAGGCAAGCCCAATGCCGCAGGCTGGATTTTGCCCTCGCAGCACAGCGTCCACAGGCGCTATCCCGAAGTTGCTATTTTAATTCCCGAAACAATGGGCAGAGCCTGCGGAGGACTCTGCGCTTCTTGCCAGAGAATGTACGACTTCCAGCGCGGCAATTTGAATTTCAACTTGGATAAACTCAAACCGAATGAAACATGGCAGGACAGACTACGCAAATATATGGACTATTTTGAAAATGATTCACAGCTGCGGGATATTCTCATTACAGGAGGCGACGCCCTTATGAGCACAGACAAGACTTTGAATAACATTCTGGATTCAATCTACGAAATGGCAAAAAGAAAAAAAGAAGCAAACGAAAAGCGTCCGGAAGGAGAAAAATATGCAGAAATTCTCAGAGTGCGTCTCGGAACGCGCCTTCCCGTCTATCTGCCGCAGAGAATCACCGAAAGCCTTGCGGGTGTGCTGGCAGAATTTAAAAGAAAAGCATCCGAAATCGGAGTGAAGCAGTTCGTAATTCAAACGCATTTCGAATCGCCTATGGAAATAACTCCGGAAGCAAAAGAAGGGGTTCAGCGTCTCATTTCATCTGGGTGGATAGTAACAAACCAGCATGTCTTCACGGCTGCTTCTTCCCGCAGGGGACACACGGCAAAACTCCGGAAAGACTTGAATGACATCGGCGTTTTAAATTACTATACTTTTACCGTAAAGGGCTACATGGAAAATCAGTATAATTTTGCCACCAATGCCCGTGCCATGCAGGAGCAGATAGAAGAAAAGCCCATTGGAGCCATACCAGAAAAACTGTATGACGCCCTTAAGACATTTCCCGAAGAACCGGAGATGATAGCCGAAAAGATAGATGCCATGCGCCGAAAAGAAGACCTCCCCTTCCTTGCCACCGACAGAAACGTATTAAACCTGCCGGGCGTCGGAAAAAGCCTCAGTTTCAGAACTATCGGCATTACACGCTACGGCAGGCGGGTGCTTGAGTTCGACCACGACGCGACCCGCAGCCACAGCCCTATCATAAACAAAATGGGAAAAGTAATTATCATAGAATCAAAATCAATAAAAGAATATCTGAACCAGTTAGAGGAAATAGGCGAAGACATCAGCGAATACGAATACATCTGGGGCTATTCCATAGGTCAGACAGAGCCGCGAATGCCCATTTATGAATATCCCTGCTACGATTTTGACATTACGAATGAATATACAAATCTTGAAGTCAGCGATGAAGTTGTTAGCATGATTGAAGAGGCAGAAGAATCTTAAATTTTTCCCGGTAAGGGTTTGATTGTTTTAGAAATCAATGTCATTGCGAGCTTTGCGAAGCAATCTCTAAAATTCTTCTGACGGCTGGAGATTGCTTCGTCTCTTCGCTCCTCGCAATGACGAAACAGTATTTTGGAGATTTTTAAATTTCCGAGTAGTCATCCTATTTGAAAAATTCTGCTGCGGCACCTGCCATCAGCGCCGTTCCGAAAACCATTGCATCTTCTTCAGGATTTAGCTTGGGGTTGTGCAGTCCGGGTGCGTCTTCGGTCTTTTCAGGCAGGCTTGCTCCCAAAAACCAAAACGTTGAGGGTACTTCCTGAGCATAATATGCAAAATCTTCCGCCCACATTATAGGTTTCCACGGCAGTACATTTTCTATTCCAAAGATATTTTCAGCAGTTTTTTTCAGAAATCGGGTTGTTTCGTCGTTATTTATCAGCGGCGGGTAGCCTTTTACTATATTCAGATCACATTTGCAGCCGTAAATCTCACATATATTGTCGGAAATATTCTTAATTTTTTTGTGCATATCAACCCTCCATTCCGAATCGAAAGTGCGCATGGTGCCCATCATTTTTACCGATTCGGGAAATATGTTGGGAGCTGTTCCCCCCTGTAGAGAAGTTACAGAAATAACTCCGGGAACAATAGGATCGCGGTATTTAGTTACAAGGGTTTGAATAGTCGTTACAATCTGGGAGGCGGCAAGGATAGTATCATTGCCGTAATGAGGCTGTGCAGCATGGCTTCCGAATCCTGATATCTCCCAGTAAAGCTCATCAGCCGAACCCATTACGGGACCTGTGTCAAAAGCGATTTTCCCTAAAGTTAGCTTAGGATTGATATGCTGCCCGAAAACTGCCTGCGGCTTCGGATTTTCAAGAATTCCTTCTTTTATCAATAGGCTTGCGCCTCCCGGCAGTTTTTCTTCTCCGGGCTGAAAAATCAGTTTTACAGTGCCGCCAAGTTCATCTTCCATACCCTTTAAAATTTTAGCGGCGCCCAAAAGCATTGATGCATGCATGTCATGTCCGCAGGCATGCATCACCCCTTTGTTTTTGGAAGCAAACTCAAGTCCTGTCTGCTCTGTTACGGGCAGAGCGTCTATATCAGCACGTAGTGCGGCGCATTTACCGCCGCTTCCTATCAAAGCGGTAACTCCAGTTCCTGCTATGGGTTTGTTTTCAATGCCGTAGGAATCAAGAAAGTTTCGGATATATTTAGATGTTTCGTATTCTTTGAATGAAAGCTCGGGATTGCGGTGGATAGTTCGCCTGAGCAAAATTACTTCTTCTTTTATTTCGAGTGCCTTTTCGAGATATACATTTTTCATGGAAATTCCAAATTATTAAAAAAAGTAACATTTAAAAAAACAGCATTAATATAATTACATGCATGCTTCAGAATCTTAATCGGAATTTAAAAAAAATATAATCAATTCATCTGATTATTTTAAGCCCCACCCTAACCCTCCCCTTGGGGAGGGAACTACATTCTTAATCTCCCTCCCCTTGGGGAGGGCCGGGGTGGGGT
>CAZOBD010000190.1:0-7340 GCA_964577665.1 uncultured Hyphomicrobiales bacterium | reverse complement strand
ATACAAAACAAAAATAATGTAAAACCTACACCCTTAAAATACTCATGTCAAATATAAATACAAATTAATTTTTTATTAATGTATTTTATATATGATTATGTAATAATTCTGAAGCATAAACTATACTGCCAAGTAGTTATATAAGTTATAAATAGCAGAATTATTAAAGTCTTAAAAATATTCTTTCACGGCAATATATAGTAATTTATACTGTTTTTACATTCATATAAGAGAATGTAAAATATATATTTCAATTATGAATAGAAAATGAAAATAAATGCGGTGTTTTACATCTCCAGGTATCTTTCCACTTTTTTAATGCCGTTTATGCCTTTCAGCAAATCAAAAAGGCGGTTTAGATGTTTCAGGTCTTTCACTTCCAGGGTGAGGAACCCTCTGAGAAGATTGCCGGATGAATCGAAATGAATGCCGCGGATGAATGTGTTTTTAAGTGAAGCGATCAGATTATTAATATCATTAAGAAGTCCGGGGCTTTCCTCACCTTCAATTTTTATTTTTGCCGTAAAGTTTTTTTTCGAAAGCATTGACCAGTCCAGCTCGAAAACGAAGGGCTGATTCGTTGATAGAAAAGCTTCCACCTGCGGGCATTTTCTGCGGTGTACCCACATTTCGCTTCTTTCGTTTATTATGCCGTATATTTCATCTCCGGGCAGGGGAGTGCAGCAAGGGGCATATTTTATATCCACCCTGCCTTCGTCCAATATAGCTTTGCCGGAATTGTAAACAACTGCATTCTTTTGATTTTTATTAATGCCGTTTAGGGAAGTATCCTTCTGGTTTTTTCTGCCGCTTGTCAGCTCTTTGAGGTATTCATGGAGTGCGGCAAGGTCGAAAAGTTCCGCTCCGACGGCATAGAAAAACTCGTCAATATCGTTGAACCGCAAAAAATTCAGCATTTTGTCATAGTCTCTTTTCCTGAACTTCAGGTTCATTTTTTTTAGAATATCCTCGAATGTCTGTTTTCCTTTCATCTGGAAAACGCGGCTTTCACCGTTTAAAAACCTATGAATAGCGTGCTTAGCCCTATGGGTAACTACAAAATCGAGCCATTCC
Source organism: uncultured Hyphomicrobiales bacterium (assembly GCA_964577665.1). Lineage (GTDB taxonomy): Bacteria > Bacteroidota > Ignavibacteria > Kapaibacteriales > UBA2268 > CAYVTD01. Next base: position 6,266 of record CAZOBD010000190.1, on the reverse strand, counting down.
GCTGTCGGTTTTTGTTTCTTTGAGTTAAGAATTTCTATCTGATCGCCGCTGCGTAGTTTGTAATTGAAAGGAACTACTTTACCGTTAACTTTAGCTCCGATGCAGGTATGCCCCAGTTCGGTGTGGATAGAATAAGCAAAATCCAAAGGAGTGGAGTCTTTTGGAAGAATGCGAAACTCGCTGGCAGGGGTGAAAACATAAATCTCATCCAACAGGAGATTGTAGCGGACGCTTTCCAGAAGCTGCTCCGGAGTTGAGTCGCCGGCGTGTTCAAAAATCTCTCTGACGAGGCTCATCCAGTCTTCAATATTTTTCTTGTCCATTATAGACTGTGCCGGTAAGGTGCCTCTCTTGTAATCGAAATGCGCTGCTACTCCTTTTTCGGAAATCTCGTGCATTTCGCGTGTTCTTATCTGTACTTCCACGTGCTTTCCTCCGGGTCCGACAACCGCAGTATGAAGCGAGCGGTAACCGTTTTTTTTGGGATTTGAGATATAATCTTTAAATGTGCCGGGAACCGGTTTGTAAATCCTTGTAATTAGTCCGTAAACAAGAAAGCAGGTATTTGTATATTCAGTGTCGAGAATAATGCGGACAGCGTAAAGGTCATACATATTTTCAATCTTGTCAACCCTCAGCTTCAGTTTATTGTAAATAGAATATAAATGCTTTGCTCTTCCCGTTATTTCATACGGAATGCTGCCGACGGATTTATCTTTTGAAATTGCTTCCTTAATAGGGTCTGAAAATCTTTCTATATAGTTCATCCTCTGTTTGCGGTTCAGCCTTAAAGCGCTTCGGATGTCGTTATATGCCTTATTATTAAGATATTTGAAGGCGAGGTCTTCAAGTTCCCACTTAAAACTTCCCAAGCCGAACCGGTGTGCAAAAGGGGCATAAATGGAAAGAGTTTCGTTTGCCACTTTTTTCTGTTTATCTGCCGGGAGGAATTCCAGAGTACGCATATTATGCAATCGGTCGGCTAATTTGATAAGAATTATTCTGACATCCGTAAAAAGGGATAAAAGCAGTTTACGGTAATTTTCGAGCTGCTCTATATTCTGGCTTTCTATGTGCTTTATCTTGGCTACATTATCAACAATCTGAGCAACTGCGCTGCCAAATTCACTCTTAATATCCTTATAGCTGTACTCGTCGCTGTAGTTAAAGATATCGTGCAGCAGTGCCGATACAACTGAAATATCGTCCAGCGGAAGTTCGTTTACAACGATTTTTGCAACGGCAAGCGGATGAGTGTAATAAGGGTCGCCGGAGCGGCGGAGTTTATCTTTGTAAGTATTTGTTACAAGGTAGAATGCCTTTGAAATCATTTCTTCGTCAACCCTTCGAAGATTCTTTCGGCAGGCAATTAAGAGATTTTCAAGTTCTTCTTTAAGGTTTATTACACTATTTTCCGTTTCAGGCATATTTTTTGTTGTCATTAAGTTGTCATTAAATAGTTAAAGTATATTTAATAAAATAAATACTTTTAAAATGCTTAAGAAAAAATTTGAATTTATTCATAAATGCAAAACGGTTTAAATATGACAATATTACATTGAAGCAGAAACATGAACAAAAAACTCAGAAAAGAAAAAATAGACGAGTCGCTGAAGCCAAAGAGATTTTTTGATGAACTGGCAGAATACGGCTATCTTCTTGAGTTTTTGCGCACCCGGCTGCCCGATAAATTTGAAAATGACCCTGATTTCCGCGATGAAATGTACAGCATTTTATACCGGCATTCAAAAGATGTCGTACCTGATGTAGAAGTAATGTATCTCGATAAATTTTGTGAAACAATGAGCTATTTCTTGGAGTTTACAAAGCCATGGAGGACACAAAAGCACTAAGCCCGGAAGCCAAAGGGCTTTTCGAAACAATAAAAAAGCAGGCAAAGCAGTACGCAGATGCTTTCGGCACTCTCGAGCGTGAGACTGCCGAGTTAAGCTCATTGAAAGAAGAAGTATCCAGACTTACGGGAATACTCAATGAAGATGTTTCAAGTTCTTTAAAAGATATACAGGATACGGTAAACGATTCCATAGCTGTCTTGGAGACAAGAACAAACAAGACTCAAAGGATTTATTCGGAACTGGAAGATATCGTTGACTTGAAAAATGAACTTCAAGAACTAAGAGATACACTAAAGAAACTCCAAGTGGAGCTTGACTCGTCCATTTCCACTTTTCAAAAAAAATCCGACATTGAACTCGATTCTATAATTGAAAGCTCGAAAGCAAGAATTACCAAGGAAATTGAGAATGAAATTTCCAAAGTGGAAGTAAAGCTGGCTTTAAAACTAAGGCAGATGGAAAGTAAATTTCAAACTTATGATAAAAAATTATATGCTTTCATGCACAGCTTTGGAAAAGAGGAAAAAGATTTGGCAAAGGATTTGGAGAGCCTGCGTAAAAAATTTACGGAAATCCGCGGCAAGACAGAAGAACTGCAAAACAACATGGAAGAAAAAATAGACCTTTTTGATAAGGATATATCCAAAAAAGTTGAATTGATTGAGTCAATGATTGCCTCCTTCGAGCAGAAATACAAAGACAAGTTCGATGACGATTACAGCCGCTACACTCCCGAAGACAATGCAAAAGAAATAAAAACACTCAAAGAGCTAAACTCACAGCTCGGCGCCTCCCTAAAAGACCTCGAAAAGAAAAAGAATACAGCAATGCTGCTTGCGGTTATTTCTGCTGTAGGAGTGCTGATAATTGCAGTAGTTACTTTTATGTGATTATTAACCCCGCCGATAAAATATTTTATTTATTCCGGTGTTTATTTCAATAAAATTGAAAGGATAATACTATGGAAACAATAGCAGGCAGTCTCGAAAGTCTGAATTTTAACAAAGTATGGCTGATGTTTCAGGAAACAGACAAGAAGTTTCAGGAAACAGACAGGCAGCTCAAGGAAACTGATAAAAAATTAAAAGCACTTGGAAGATTATTTACGGGACATTGGGGAAGGCTAATGGAGTCTCTCGTAGAAGGAGATTTGATCAGGTTATTGAATGAAAGAGGCATTCCCGTAAATATTATTTCAACCAGGGTGAGGGGTATTTACAAAAACAGGGAATTTGAATTCGACATTATAGCTGAAAACGGTGAAGACATAGTCGTAGTGGAAGTTAAGACTACCCTTAAACCCAATGATGTAAACGATTTTATTGAAAATTTAGAATCAATTAAGTCTATGATGCCAAAGTATAAAGACAATAAAATAATCGGTGCTGCCGCATATCTGACTGATGAGGGAGATGCCGCCCGCATGGCTCAGAAAAAAGGATTGTTCGTCATCAGTGCAACGGGCAGCAGCGCAAGTATTATAAACAGGGATGATTTTGTTCCAAAGAAATGGTAGGTATAAAAGATTTGTTTCCATCAGCTATTATTACTTTGTTTTAAGATACATTTTTACACGAAAACATAATAAAACTCGTTAACAATTATAATCTTTTCAGATTAAGAAAAATAGCGAGGTAAGATTTGAAAGTACTAACCATAGATGTCTGTTCCGAAATATATGACGATGCTCCTGCACGGCTGTTTAACTCATTTGTAGAAGGCATGAGAAAAGGCGGCGCGGATGTCGAATATCACAATACGGCAAACATGAAAATAGAAGCCTGCCGGGGCTGTACTGCGAGCAATGATTTTTTTTCAGACGGCACCTGCCAATGCAGGGATGATATGACCCCGCTTCTTCAATCCTTCAAGAACTCTGAAGCATGGGTATTTGCCTACAGAAATACAAGCGCTGATTTATCAGAAAAAATGTCAAATATTCTTGACCGCCTCGAACCTCTTTTTCAGCCGAAGTTTGACCTCAATCAAATTGAAGATAAAATAGAAATTTCTAAGAACGGTAATACCGGGAAATTCCTTCTTTTTGCAACCACAGACTTATGGGATTTGTCGCATTTTGATTACTTAGTTTCTCAATTCCGTTCTGTTGCCAATCTGTATTCAAAAGAATTTCTCCCCCCTATTCTCAGACCCCATGCGGGAGTTTTAACGGCTCTCGGAAGCATGAGCATTCTTACGGATGATATTTTTCAAGCTGCTTACGAAGCAGGTGAAATTTTTGCTCAAGAAGGGTTTATCCCCAAAGAAAAAACAGAAATCATATCAAGGGAACTGGTGCCGAAAGATTCCTTTATTCAGGAAGTAAGCAGAATGCTTGCTTATCAATAAAAAAATACTAAGAAATCAATCATCTTTGTATTTCATACCAAGCTGCTTTCAAAGCAATAATTTCCTCCTGTCCAAACTCTGATTACAATTTTCAATTTTTAATTTTCAATGAATTTTCAATTTTCAACCTCCTGTCCAAACTCAGTTTGACCAAAGGCGAAACACAGTTTCGTTTTAAAAATTCATTCCCAAATCGGAGTTTGGGAGTGAGGAGTAAAAAACGGATGTCATAAATAAGAAAAGAACGTGAGAGACCCCACCCTAACCCTCCCCAAGGGGAGGGAGATAATACCAAGTTGCTTTCAAAGCAATTATTATCCTCCTGTCCAAACTCCGATTTGGACAGGACAGTTTCAACTCAAACTCAGTTTGACCAACGGCGAAACACAGTTTCGTTTTAAAAATTCATTCCCAAATCGGAGTTTGGGAGTGAGGAGTAAAAAACGGATGTCATAAATAAGAAAAGAACGTGAGAGACCCCACCCTAACCCTCCCCAAGGGGAGGGAGATAATACCAAGTTGCTTTCAAAGCAATTATTATCCTCCTGTCCAAACTCCGATTTGGACAGGACAGTTTCAACTCAAACTCAGTTTGACCAACGGCGAAACACAGTTTCGTTTTAAAAATTCATTCCCAAATCGGAGTTTGAGAATGAGAAGCAAGATGATCTTTTGAAAACAACTTAGTATCAATGAGTCAAAAGGAGAAAATTACTTCAAAATAAATGAGATTCTGAAATAAATTCAGAATGACAAATTCTCTATAGCAGAGCTATTGAACAACAGTAATATATGATAATTAAGCTGCTATTTATCAATCTCATAGAGATTGAATTCGCTATATAAGTTTGGATATAAAAATGTTTCAAAATTAAAGTTACCCACTTTAAATGATGAAGAACCAAATTTTTTTGTTCTTAATACGATTCTATAAAAAAGAAAATATTTTTGTAACATTTTCCGGTTTATTGTGTTATTGCATTAGTACGGAACGAAAGAAGAAAGTTTGATTGAAATAGATGAAGGATGAACTCAGCCAATACAGCGATGCGGATCTTTTCTATATGCTCGACGGAGACAAGAAAAGCGCTGAACCTGCCTTTGCAGAACTTTACCAAAGGCATTCGTCGCGGGTGTATGCTTACTGCCGCCGCTTTCTGAATGATGCTGAGGAAGCAAAAGATGTATTTCAGGAAATTTTTGTGAAGTTCTTTGAATCTGCCTCTGAAAACAGGGATATGACAAACGTAGCGGGTTTCCTGCTGAAAATTGCCAGGAACCAGTGCATGAACTCAGTACGGACACAGAAACAGACGGTCTCCTTCGAGGAATACATGGTAGGCACAAATACAAACCGACTGGAAAAAGACGAGCTTCTCAATCTGATAAAAACTGCTCTGGAACTGCTCCCTCCCGAATATAAAGACGTTTTTCTGCTGAGGGAGTACGAAGGTTTAAGCTATCAGGAAATTGCCGAAGTTACGGAAACACCCCTGTCAACAATAAAAGTAAGGATTTACAGGGCTAAGCAAAAAATAAGAGAAATTTTACAGCCTTATACGGCAGATTTGATAAAACATGAATAAATATTTTATTATTAAATGGTTACAATATAATGAACGCGTACAAAGAAACACCCTCGGAACTGCTCAACCTGCTGGTTGACGGCGAACTTGACGCCGTTAGACAAACCGAGCTTTACTCGGCGCTCCAGCAAAGTGAAGAACTGAGGGGTGAACTCGACGAGCTGCTCGCTATCCGCGAATCGGTCAGAAAGGATACCGAAGCCTTCTCACCTCCGGCAGATGCCGGCAGAGGGGTTTTCCAAAGATTAGGATTCACGCCTCCGGCAGGAACATTAAATACACCGCTTTGGAAAAAACTTTGGATTCCCGCAGCCGCGGCTGTGGTTGCATCGCTCTTTACTGCTCTAATGATTACTAATCCCGGCAGCGATGACCTGACAGATAATACGCCAATTGAACCAAATCATTCCAAGATTCCTGTTTCATACTCTGTCCCCGGCGAACAGATGAATTCAGAAATAGTCGAAAGCGAAAA
>CAZOBD010000189.1:0-7395 GCA_964577665.1 uncultured Hyphomicrobiales bacterium | reverse complement strand
CAATAAAACACCCAAGGGGATAATTATTTTAGAGTTAATGCAAAACAGAGTTTTGAAAGAAAGGTACATTCCCAAATCGGAGTTTGGGAATGAGATGTAAAATGTCATTCTGTCACTGTGCTGAACTTGTTTCAGTATTGTTTCAGAATCTCACGTAATGAAGATCAGTGTAAATTGAGATGCTGAAACAAGTTCAGCATGACAAAGAAACGATTTTCTAAGATCAAAGTAAAAAATAAACAGAAGGAAAATGATGTCCAACATCTGGCAGATGTTGGACATCTGAAGCGGAATGTTAAAAATAAAAAAATAAAAAAAAATAAATAAACAAATGAAGAATAAAATATATCTCATAATTTTATTTCTGTGTGTTTCGACATTTTTGGTAAACGCACAAAACACAAGAGTTTACCGCAGCTTAGAAGAAGCAGTAAAAGAACCTTTGCGTGTGAGGCAGTTAGATCTGTCTTCGCTTAACTTGGCAGTTGTTCCAGAAGAAATAAAGCAGTTTATTAACCTCGAGTCATTATTGCTCAGAAACAATAAAATTGATAGTCTGCCGAATTGGATGGCAGACCTTAATAGAATTACCAATCTCGACATCAGCAATAACAGGTTTACTTCTATCCCCGAAGTAATTAGAAATTTTGAAGGAATGACTGATTTCCATGCAAACGGAAATTTCATTAAAAAGATACCTGACTTTATCGAAAATCTTAAAAGTCTTATCTTTCTTAATCTTGAAAATAACAGAATAAGCGAAATCAGTCCATCGCTCGGTTCATTGAGTTCGCTCAATGTTCTGAAATTAAGAAAAAACGAACTGAAAAGCCTTCCCGAAACATTCAGCAGCCTGCTTTCTCTTCAATATTTGGAGCTTGGCGGCAATCCCGAACTCAATATGGAATCGTCATTTGAGTACATTATTCAGCTAAGCTCACTTCTTGCTTTGGATTTATCGGAGATGCAGCTTATGTTTTTCCCCGAAAAACTCGATAAACTCGACAAACTTGCAATGCTCGATCTCAGAAACAACGAGATATTCGCACTCCCGGAAAGCATCGGCGACCTTAAAATGCTAAGGGTGCTTTTCCTTTCGGGAAATCCCCTGAAAAAACTTCCTGCTTCGATATGCTCGCTGAGTATGCTTTCAAAGCTAAAACTCGAAGACGTACCCCTCGACAGCCTTCCATCAGAAATCGGCAAAATGGAAGCTCTTACGAGCCTCGAGCTTATCAACAACAATCTGAAAGAACTTCCAGAATCTTTGGCAAAACTCAATAGACTAAGCCATGTGAATATTCAAAAAAATTATTCCCTTGACTTCAGCCAGACTTTTGATGTTATTACAAAGCTCCCGTATTTAATGCGTCTTAACCTTACCGATAATAAACTCAAAGTGATTTCCGAGGGACTTTCTAAAATGCAGAAGCTGTTTTCAATCAATCTTAATGAAAATCCAAATCTCGATCTCAGGCAGGTTTTCGATATTGTCTCGAAAATTCCATCTATGAATATACTTCTTCTTAGAAATAATGAACTGTCATCTCTCCCGGAAAACTTAAGCAAATTAAGTAAACTTCAGCTTTTAGACCTTCAGGGCAATAAATTTTCCGTAGAAGAACAAGAACGCATCAGAAAGGCTCTTCCCGATGTCAGACTTGTATGGTAGTATCATAATAAATTTTTTTTAATTCTGAACATTTTTATTAATTAAGGATAAAATAATGGTAAAACTCGACACATTAATTTCACTTGCAAAACACAGAGGTTTCGTTTTTCAATCATCGGAAATTTACGGCGGACTCAACGGCTGCTGGGACTTTGGTCCTCTTGGAGTAGAGCTGCTCAGAAATTTAAAAGAAGAATGGTGGAAAGCCATGACATACCGCGATGACGTTGAGGGGCTGGACGCTGCCATTCTTATGCACCCCCGCACATGGGAAGCCAGCGGACATCTGACACAGTTCAGCGACCCCATGATAGACAACAAGCAGAGCAAAGCCCGCTACAGAGCCGATAATTTAATAGAGGAATTTATAGAAAAACTTCGCAAAAAGAAGAAAAACGCGAAAGCGGATGAGCTGCAGGTAAAACTTGCAAAAGCAATAGAGCCTGCCGATTATTTTCATCTTATAAACGAATATGAAATACCCGATCCCGTTTCCGGTTCAAGAGAGTGGACAGAAGTCAGGAATTTTAATTTGATGTTCAAGACTTTTATCGGTCCCGTGGAAGATGTAAATAATACCATATATCTCAGACCGGAATCGGCACAGGGCATTTTTGTAAATTTCAAGAATGTAATGGAAACAGGCAGGCAAAAGGTTCCTTTCGGCATTGCACAAATCGGCAAGGCTTTCAGAAATGAAATAAATACTAAAAATTTTCTCTTCCGCACCCGTGAGTTCGAGCAGATGGAAATGCAGTATTTCGTAAAGCCCGGCAGTGAAGACCAATGGTTTGACTACTGGCTGGAGGAACGCAAAAAATGGTATCTGAGCCTCGGTATCAAAAAAGAGAACATCCGCCTGAAAGATCATGATAAGCTTGCCCATTACGCATCTCGGGCTACGGATATTGAAATGCTTTTTCCCTTCGGCTGGGGCGAAGTAGAAGGAATACATTCCCGCACAGACTACGATCTAGGCGCTCATCAGAAATTTTCGGGAAAGAAAATGGAGTTCGTCGATACCGTAAACAAAGACCGCTTTGTGCCCTATGTAGTTGAAACCTCAGGAGGCGTAACGCGCTCTCTCATGGGAATTTTATGCAACGCCTACGAGGAAGAAGAAGTGGTTAACGACAAAGGAAAATCCGAAACAAGGACGGTTATGCGGCTGCATCCCCGCCTGGCTCCTGTGCAAACAGCCATTTTCCCGCTTGTGAACAAGGAAGGTATGCCCGAAAAAGCACATGAAATATATAAAGACCTGCAAAAGCATTTTAAAACGCAGTACGACACATCGGGAGCCATTGGCAGGCGCTACCGCAGGCAGGATGAAATAGGCACTCCGTTCTGCGTTACAATTGACGGCCGAACTCTTGAGGACGGCACTGTTACCATACGCGACCGCGACTCTATGAAGCAGGAAAGAATCCCCGCTGAAAAAATAAAGTCTTATGTCAGCGATAAGTTTATGGAAGCATAGAAAAATTTTTGACAGACTTTCCAATCACCAAGAAATGGGAAGTCTTAAACTAAAAAATATACATTAACATCGTTTTCCCTGTCGGCACACTGCTTTTTCTTTTTACTGCTTTGCAAATACAAATCCGGAAAAGTTCCATGTGAATAAAAAATCATTTGCATCAAGTTTTACCTTAATACGGTAAAGGGAAGTGTTTTAGAGCCTAAACCGGTTTTCAGTCTTAAAAGATAAAATCCCTGACTTAAGCCTGAAGTATCAAATTGTTTTTCGTGAAGCCCTGCGGCGAATTTCTGATTTTCAATAATATCTGCCACTTTCCTTCCGGTATAGTCATAAATGCCTATCTCAGCTAAATTTTCACTGCGGAAGCCAAATTCTGTTTTAATAATACCGGAGGCAGGAACAGGGCTTATTTTCAAGTATATCTTTTCATCACGCGGAAGCATATACAGCCCGTCGGTAAGTCCGTATTCAAGAGCTGTGATATAGGAATCATCCGCCGCCAGTTTTATGTCTTCCGTAGTATTTCCCGCAAAAATAGAAAAGCTTACCCTTGTTGTATCTCCCGGATTCAATTCTATCGGTCCTGCTGAAATAACCATAGATGCATCCGTTGGGTTTGATTTTATTCTACCGATACCTGAAGACAGCATCAACCATTTTTCTTTTGTTGTGAAACCGTCCCAGACACCCGGATTCTCTTCGCTTTCGCCGTCGTTATCAACGGCAAAAAAATTAATTTTCTGTGATGAAAGCAGTTTTGCACCTGCTAAAGGTAATGTATCTGTCTTTACATTCTGAACTATACCAATACTGTCCTGCCACATCCATTCGCACACATTATCTGCCCCGGCATGACCTATATCCCAGTCAAAATAAAGTCCTGCATAAAGGCTGTCATAGGGTAAAACACTCGAATTTACCAAATCATAAACTGCAATTATGTAATCTTCTTTTCCTTCATCGTCAAACTGATAAACCGTCTGAATTACTTCGATATCAATACTCTGTTCGTCATATTTTGAATAAAATCTCACATGTGCTTCTTCAGCAGCCAGATTTCCGGGCTTCATCAATGTAACTATGGAATCAAATTCAAAAGATTCATCTTTTCTGCTTTGCATTTCTCCTCGGGCACAATTCGAGATTTTTTCAGGAGATACACCTGCCATAAAGGCACCTTCAAACAAAATGTTTTCACTTCCTTTGTAAAGAAAACCAATTCCCTGGTTGTTTTTGGGATAGTCGTTATAAGCATAATTCCCTGAGCTGTTTAGGGTAAGCTCAATGTTATTTGAACGCATTTCCCTGTAAGTGGGTACAAAAGTAAGCGAAAAATACTCATTATTTACTAAACCGCTGTCATCATGGATAGTTACTTGAAAATCAAGAAGATAGTTGTATGGTAAGGTTTCAGGTACAATGAATACAATTTCATCCGGCGCTGTCATAATCTGATTCTTTGATAAATTTCCAAGAAAGGAGCTGTCCCTCAGAAAAACCGGTCTGTTCGGCTCCATCGGATCGATGGAATGTACCTTTATTGATGCATTTTTTAACGAAGAAAGCACATTTTGAAATGTCAATTTTACTCTAATGGTCTCCCCTTTATCAAAATCACCGTCGCCGTTTTCGTCATAAGCTTCGTAATCACTCAAAATACAGGCTCTCGGATTCTTTTGTGTAAGCGCTTTTAAAGCATTTACCCTGCCTCTGCCTAAATTACCTGCATAAAATTCATTGAGGGAATCAATATTATCACAAGCGGCTTTTACCCATTCAATTGTTTCCAGCACGGTTAAATTGGGGAACTTTTTCCTGACAAGTGCGGTAACACCTGCTGCAACCGGAGATGCCATAGAAGTACCCGACCATGCATCAAATGCTACTTCCTCGGTAGTTGTGTCGATTTTAATTATGGATGAATCTGCCGCAAAAGTTGTGTCATAACTGTAAAGATTATATGGTGGAATAGTGGAATAGCAGTTATTGCCGGGAGCGGAGACGTCAATACCGGTATAATAATTGGAATAATTAGCTCTTACGTCGTCGCGGGCGAGTGCAGCAACGGACATAACCCCGTCATAAGCTGCCGGATAAAAACGGCCCTTCAGATTATCGTTTCCGGCAGCGGCTGCCACAACAGCATCAAGTGCTATTACCTGATTGATTATTTCCTGTTCAACATTAGAGAAATCCGAACCGCCCCATGAGCAGTTTATCACGTCTGCTCCGGCAATTGCGGCATAGAGTATTCCTTCAAAACCATTTTCCACACTCCTGCTCCATGGATTATCCGGACCGCATTTCACGGGAATGATCTTAGCCATTGGAGCAGTTCCGGCAATACCATAATGATTATCTGCAACTCCTGCCGCAATACCTGCTACATGAGTGCCGTGCCCGTTGCCGGGTATGGGATCGTTGTCATATCCGAAAGTATTTGAGCTTACCAGATCCCAGCCGCGCCAGTCATCTACATAACCGTTCCCGTCATCATCAATTCCATTACTTGTTTTGTCATTGCCTTCGCTGTCAGTACCTGTTTCTCCCTGATTAACAAAAATATTATCAGCAAGGTCTTTATGAGTATATAATACACCGGTATCAACAATTCCAATTACTACTGTGCTGTCAAAATCTATATGATCCCATGCTTCAAAAACATCTATGTTTGCAAGATAATACTGCTCTACAATATCCGGATCATTCGGCACATAAGCCAGATAGCGGGGATAAACAGGTTCTGCATATTCCACCCCGGGCAGCGTAGAAATCTTGCCTGCTGCAACTGTGGGATCCACTGCTTTTGAAAACTCCGCGAGACAAATCCTTGAAAGATTTTCTGCTCCTCCTGCGCCCTGAATTATGCTGCTGAGCATTTGCTTTCTTTCCAAAGCCGTAATAATGTTATCTGAAAGATAGCCTTTGGTAGAATGGCTCCCAAGCATCTGCTTCAGCTCAGGGATTTCACCGCTTCTGGTGTTTTTCATCCATCTGTCTGCCAATCCTGAATTTTTTTCAAATTTTATCGCTATTTTACCGGGGATTACTTTAGGATTTTGGCAATTAACGGGTACAGACTGCAATAAGCCGTAAAAAAGAATAAATATAATAGTGGTTGTAATGTATTTCTTCATTTTTGATTCCAAAGTTGAAACAGTTAATATTGTAAAGTACAGACGAAACTCCAAAAAGTTACATCTGCCTGCATAATTACTGAAATATTTAACGAGTTATTCTTATTTATATTCTATTTGTTCTTCTAATTGCTTCTATTACATTAATATAAAAGAATTGACATTAACACTGAAAACATATCTTTTTATTTTTAAAGAACCTTTTTTGCAGGTACTGTCAACGTCGCTTACCGCACTACCAAAGGTTAAGCCGAAGCTGAAGAGAAAATGACGGAAGTACCGGAGAAAAAAAAGGGGCTTTTTAAGCCCCTGCTTTACAGACTGAATACATATATTGAAACACAGCAACAGTCTGTAAAATACAAGACAGTTTCTAAAACTGCATCATTTTTTTTATTAGCTGTCTTGCTTTCTTGCTTACACATTTTCAAAAAAAAAGTTGCATCTGTTTATAATTTCCTTTCCGCTTCAGATGTCCAACATCTGTCAGATGTTGGACATCTTTTTCCTCCTGCTGTTACCTCATTGCGAACTTGCACAAAAAACCTTACGTATTGCATCCCCTCTTGAGAATGACATTACCCGAAAATTTCAAAAAAGGGATATTTGAGTAAAAAAAGTGTAGTAGAAATGTTTTTCTGAAAAAGAAAATTCCCCTAACCCCCTTATAAATAAGGGGGAAATATTTTATCTTTTCTCCCTCCCTTTTTTAAAAGGGAGGGTCGGGGAGGGATTCTTTAACATTCGGGTAATGTAAGCCTCTTGAGAGGGGATCAAGGGGTGTGTTCCTCATCCGTGAGATTCCGGCATTCCGCTTAGCCCCAGCAGGAATGACATCCATGTATTCTCTGAAATCTGAAATAATCATACTCTTGAGTGATTTCGCAAATCATGGATGTTGCATCCGGCAGTCATTTTTATAAAATATTAAGATGTTTTAATATTGTTTATTTTAATAACCTTTTGAATGAATGTATATTAATAAACATCTTAAGAAAATATCCTTCGTTTTTCCTCGGGATTAATTAAAGTATCTCAAGTATTTATTCAAAACAATAACAAATTGATTTTCACGGTTCGGATATACTTCTTGAATTTAGTGG
>CAZOBD010000188.1:0-7444 GCA_964577665.1 uncultured Hyphomicrobiales bacterium | reverse complement strand
TTCCCAAATCGGAGTTTGGGAATGAGATACGAATAAATCGGAGTTTGGGAATGAGATACGAACAATATTCGGAAAAATATTAAGGGAGATTTTTATGAGTATAACAAAAACAGCCGTCTGGAAAAAACTTCAGGACCATTATGTGAAAATGTCCAAACTTCATATTAGAGACCTTTTCGAGGCGGATCCGAACCGATTCGACAGGTTCTCCGTCAAACATAAGGACATCTTTTTTGATTATTCAAAAAATCTTATAATTGACGATACGATGAAGCTTTTGCTGGAACTCGCCGAAGCAGCAGAGCTTAGAAAATGGATTGACCGCATGTTTCAAGGTGAAAAAATTAATTTTACCGAAGACAGGGCGGTTCTGCATACAGCGCTGAGAAATCTGAACGGAAAACCCGTGAAAATAGATGGCATTGACGTTATGCCCAGAGTAAAAGCAGTTCTTAACCAGATGGAAGAGTTCGTAAATGCCGTGCACAGCGGAGCATGGAAGGGAGCTTCAGGCAAAAAAATAACTGATGTCGTTAATATAGGAATAGGCGGTTCCGACCTTGGTCCTGCAATGGTCTGCGAGGCATTAAAGCATTATGCCGTTAAAGGTATCAGCGTACATTTTGTCTCAAACGTGGACGGCACCCACATCGCCGAAACTTTGAAGAAGCTAAATCCCGAAACAACTCTTTTTATTATTGCTTCCAAGTCTTTTACAACGCAGGAAACTTTAACAAATGCTGAGACTGCAAAGCGCTGGTACATAAAAAATTCAGGCGAGGAGACACTGGATGTGGCAAAACATTTCGCTGCTATTTCCACGAATGAAAAAGCAGTAAAGGAATTTGGTATTGACCCTAAAAACATGTTTGTTTTCTGGAACTGGGTAGGCGGCAGGTACTCACTTTGGTCAGCCATCGGGCTTCCTATTGCTCTTGCAGCGGGCATGGATAACTTTTACAAACTTCTCAGGGGCGCTCAGGCAATGGACGAGCATTTCCGCACCGCTCCTTTTGAAAGAAATATTCCCGTTCTGATGGCTTTGCTCGGAATATGGTATTCAAACTTTTTCAATGCAAAAACTTATGCCGTAATACCCTACGACCAGTATCTATGGCGTTTTCCGGAATATCTGCAGCAGCTCGACATGGAAAGCAGCGGCAAGCGGGCCTCACGCAGCGGCGAACCGGTTGACTATACTACCGGTCCGGTAATATGGGGGGTGCCCGGCACAAATGCACAGCATTCTTTCTTTCAGCTTATTCATCAGGGAACTCAGCTTATACCCGCTGATTTTCTTGCGCCTGTTCAAAATGTAAATGACATATCAGATCACCATAAAAAACTGCTTGCAAACTTTTTTGCTCAACCGGAAGCTCTTATGAAAGGAAAAACTGAAGAAGAAGCCCGCTATGAACTAAAAGAAGCAGGCGTGTTCCCCGATGAAATTGAAAAAATTCTTCCGCACAAGATATTTCCCGGCAGCAAACCGACAAATTCAATTTTATACCAAAAGCTGACTCCCGAGATACTGGGCAGCCTGACGGCGATGTATGAGCATAAAGTTTTCGTACAGGGCATAATATGGAATATCAACTCCTTTGACCAATGGGGTGTAGAGCTTGGCAAGCAGCTTGCAAAGAAAATCCTGCCACAGCTTGTCGGCACAGATAAGATATATAATCACGATTCTTCTACTAACGGCTTGATAAATTTCTGGAAGAAAAACAGGTAGTTTTAACTTTCCACTCTTAAGAGGGGACACATCCCTTTTTGGTTTTCAGATGGACTCCACTTTTAAAGTGGAGTCCATCTACGAATAATCCTCGCATCTCATTCCCAAACTCCGATTTGGGAATGTACTTTCAAACTCTGTTTTGCATTAACTCTCAAATAATCCTTCCCTTGGGTATTTCTCAGATAGACTCCACTTTTAAAGTGGAGTCCATCTACGAATAATCCTCATTCCCAAATCGGAGTTTGGGAATGAGGGGCGAAAGAGGGACACACCCCTTTATCCCCTATCAAGAGGGAACAATTTTTGGTTTTCAGATGTCAGACACCTTGAAGGTGTCGGACATCTTGCCTATAGGAATGTTTTGTGGGCTTATGAAAATTTGCTATTTTGCTATTTTTTGATGCGGGGGGTTGAAATTTTAAAATCTTACGGATGTGCTACGGGGCATGAGTACGGGCAAAATGTGCTGTTTTAAGATAAATGAGATTTTTTATTCTATTCAAGGGGAAGGTCCTATGGCGGGCTTTGCCTGCGTATTTGTGCGTCTGCAGGGCTGCAATCTGAGGTGCTCATGGTGCGACTCTCCATATTCTCTCGACACACGGCAGGCTTCCCTAGAAATGAAATCAGAAGAAATTTTGGAAAAAGTATCATCTTTTGAATGCAGACATGTGGAATTTACCGGAGGTGAGCCTTTACAGCAGAAAGGAGCAGCCGGTTTGATAAATCTATTCGACGAAAACGGCTACAATACAGCAGTGGAAACAAACGGAAGTTATTATATTTCAGACCTTAATCCTTCCGTAATAAAAGTTATGGACATCAAATGCCCGGCTTCCGGCATGAGCGGAAATAATAAGTTCGACAATCTAAAGTATCTCAACTATAAAGACGCAGTTAAGTTCGTAATTGCCGGTTACGATGATTTTCTCTGGGCAAAAGATATATATTACTCATATAAACTGTCTGAAATCTGTGATGTTTACTTCTCTCCTGCTTTCGGTATTATCAAGCCGGCAGAGCTGGCTGTGTGGCTCACAAAAGAGCGCCTGCGGGCAAGGCTGCAGCTTCAGATACATAAATATATTTGGAACCCCGAAAAAAGAGGAGTGTAAGGATTATTGCTTTTATATTACAAGGCATTTTTTTATATTTCCTTTTTTATCATTTTGCAAAAGTGATTTAGATTTGAGTACAATCCATAAAATTATCAACGGCGACAGCAGAAAGGTTAATCTGCTGGATAAGAATTCAGTTCATTTAATAATTACATCTCCTCCTTATTGGCAGCTAAAAGATTACGGTTCAGAAAATCAGATTGGATATAATGAAAGTTATGAAAATTACGTAAATAATCTGAATCTTGTATGGAATGAGTGTTATCGTATATTACATCCCGGGTGCCGTCTTTGTATAAACATTGGAGACCAATTTGCGAGGTCGGTATATTACGGGAGATATAAAGTAATACCCATTCGAAGTGAAATAATAAAATTTTGCGAAACCATAGGTTTCGATTATATGGGGGCAATTATTTGGCAGAAAGTTACCACTACAAATACAACCGGCGGAGCTTCAATAATGGGTAGTTTTCCCTATCCGCGAAACGGGATATTGAAAATTGATTATGAATTTATACTGCTTTTTAAAAAGCAGGGAATTGCTCCTAAACCAACTAAAATACAAAAAGAGAACTCGAAACTTTCAAAAGAAGAATGGAATAAATACTTCACAGGTCATTGGCATTTCAGCGGAGTAAAACAAAACGGACACCTTGCAATGTTTCCCGAAGAACTTCCATCAAGATTGATAAAAATGTTTTCATTCACAGGAGATATAATTTTTGATCCATTTTTAGGCAGCGGCACAACTTCACTTGCATCCAGAAATCTCGAACGAAATTCAGCAGGATATGAAATAAACTCAGAGTATATTGATATTATTAAGAAAAGGCTCAATATAAATCAAGGTGATTTATCAGGAACTGAGTATGTCTTTTTAAAAGATGAACTCAAAGAAGATATTTCTGTTAAGATCAATCAATTGCCATACAAATTCAAAGATCCTCATGCATTAGACATAAAAATTGATCCAAAAAAGATGCAGTTCGGATCGAGAATTGATAATAACAGAAGCGAACGTGAAGAATATTTTACTGTTAATGAAGTGTTAAGTCCTGAATTTTTAAGACTTAACTCTGGAGTGCCGATAAAACTGATAGGCATCAAAGAAAAGCATGAAAAGCATGAATCTGCAAAGAAATTTCTTTTCGAAAAAACAAAGGGAGAAAAGGTGTACCTAAAGTTTGATCAGAAAAAGTATGACAATGACAATAATCTACTTTGTTACCTATATTTGAAAAACAGGACATTCATTAACGCACAAATGATAAAAATGGGACTTGTCGAAGTTGATAATTCATTAGATTTTAAATATAAGCAAAAATTTCTAAGATTGCAGAACAACATTATTTGATTAAATTATTCCGTAAGTAAACCCGTAAGTAAAAAGAATAATTAATTTCAGGAAAAAAAATGCCAAAAGAATGGATTTTAAACAATACAATGAATCGTTTCCAACTGAATTTTAAAAGGAATGTGGGGGCAACTTCCGGGAGTATAAGACTATGTACTCCCAAATCAATAGATGAGTGGAAAAGGTATTATTTTGAAAATGTCAGACCTAAAGAACATATTGAAGAGTTAGGCAGAAAGCTTTATGTAAAAATCACAGAAGTGGTTCAAGCTGAAATTGAGGATATATCAGAACAAGACTGTATAGAATATATGATAAATATGGTCATTAACAGAGTTTATGACGGATACATGAATGAAATCAAAACTGTTTATGGTCAATTAGAGGCGCTTCTGCAAAGAAAAATCGAACCTGCCCCTGACGAATGGGACAGAAAATATAATGTTGATTTCTTTATTAAAGTAAAGGATTGTTTTATCGGTCTTCAAATCAAGCCTGTTCATCAGGGAATCCAATTGTCGCAGATCTTCAAGGAAAAATCACTGCAGTTAAAATCACACAAACAATTTAAAGAAAAGTACGGCGGGTCTGTTTTCTACATTTTTTCAAAAGGAGAAGGCGGTAAAAAAAATATTGTTAATTTGGAAGAAGTTGATGAAATAAAAAAAGAAATAAGAAGACTGGAAAAGGAATAATGCAAAATCCTTACGAGAACATAGAATTTCAAAGAGAGCTGAGCCTTTACCGCAAAAAGATTTCCGAAGCAGCAAAGGGCAGAGGCTCCATAATTGCCGTCGAGGGAGAGTCCGGCTTCGGCAAGAGCTATCTGCTGGAAGGTATGCACGTTGTTTCATCCGAAAAATCATCTGGTATGCGCAGCATATTTGTAGAGGCGCAAAGACCTATCGGCGATTACAAAATCGGCAGCATACAGCCTCTTCTGCCTTTTTCACGCGCTGTTGAAAAGCTCATCACCGGCGAAAAAGAGGGAGACCCTCACAAACAGTTAATTAAAAATATTGGCTTAACTGCTCTGGCAGTACTTCCCGGCATCGGCGAAGTGGCTTATGCCGTCAAGGAAATAGGAAGAGACTGGCGCCAGTATAAAAAAGAGCAGTCCTCTTCTTCGAAAAAGAAGAAAATAAGCAGTGCCGCCGCAGATTTTTATGATTCTATCTGCTCATTTGCCGACAAAAAACCGGTTGCGCTGCATATTGACGATATGCACTGGTGCGACGCCCAGTCCGTTGAGCTGCTCTCCTTATTTGCCGAAAATATCAAGAATCTGCCAATCGTTATCGCTATTTCATACCGGAAAAGCGAATTGATGAGGCACGGTTCCCCGCTTCTGTCATTTCTTGATCAGTTTTCCGAAACCGAAGCCGTAGAGAAGCTGCAGCTGAAAGAATATTCTCAGAACCAAATAAGCTCTATGGCACGTTTTCTCCTTAAGGATTACAAACCAGATGAGCGTTTTGAGAAATGGCTCCTGGAAAATACCTACGGTGTGCCCGGAGTAGTTGCCGAATATCTTAAATATTTTCTCCAGAATCCCCCTTTCGACGAAGAAGGAAGGCTGAAAGAGGATTTTGACAAAGCAGACTATCTGCCGGCTTCGGTACATACGGCATTTTCTAAAATAGTTTCAAAGCTGAGCGAAGAAGAGCGAAACACACTTGCCGTATGCAGCGCTGAAGGTTCGGAGTTTACTGCACTGATAGCTTCCGAGCTTATGAACAACGATGTTCTCACGACAATTAAAAAACTGCGCCATCTTCAGAACAAAACCACAATTATAAAAAGCCAAGGCGCTGAATTGCGCTACGGCGTAAAAACTACAGTTTACCGCTTTACTCAGGCATTTTACTACAATTTTTTTCATAAATCCCTTGAATACGAAGAGCATCAGGCGCTGCACGGACATATCACTTCTATTCTTAAAAAGAAATATGACGAAGCCGGCGATGAAAAAATTCGCCGCTCAATAGCTCCCTATCTGGCGGCGCACAGCCACGAAGCGGGAGAGGAAGATATTGAAAAATCCATGCTGCTTGCCGCCGCTAAAACTGCACAGGAATACGGCAGTTCGGAAGTAATAAATGCCGTTTACGAAAATTACAATATGGTCGGTAAAAAAGCTGCTTACGATGAAGAAGGAAGTGAAGAATTTGACCCTGAAGATTTTGCTTTCCGGCAGATAGTTGACGCAGCCAATTCTACAATTATCGGAAGTAACGGAGATACTAATGAAGACAAAAACGATACTTTAGAAGAAAAAACTAATCTCAGCGGAGTTTTCGATTTTAAACAGACGAGAAAAGCCATAACAGAGATATATCTAAGCGGAAATTACTCTCAGGCAGCAGACTTAGCCAAAAATTCGCTCGAAAATTTTCCGGCAGAAACATCTCCCTCAGAAAAAATCCAGCTTCAGACCCTTGCAGCAAGAGCTTATCTGGAGGACGGAAAAACCCCGGAAGCAAAAAAACTTCTTGATAATGCAAAAATGACTATTGAAACTGCCAATGATGCAGTTTCAGAATGTCTTCTTTTAAATACACAGGCAGTTTTTGATGCTTACGAAGGCAGATTAAAAGAGGCATCTATCACTTTAAAGCAGGCTGCCGAGCGCTCACTGCATCTCCCTCCTGAAATAAAACTTCTGACCATGGCAAATATAGCGCTGG
Organism: uncultured Hyphomicrobiales bacterium; assembly: GCA_964577665.1. Taxonomy (GTDB): domain Bacteria; phylum Bacteroidota; class Ignavibacteria; order Kapaibacteriales; family UBA2268; genus CAYVTD01. The sequence goes on along the minus strand of CAZOBD010000188.1, from coordinate 544 downwards.
TTCTGAAAGAATTTTCGCCTGCCGAATCTCAAAATTATTTTTCAGTGGTTAAGAAGCTTTCAGAATCACTTAATTTTAATGAGTTTAAAGAAGATTTTCTGCATTTTGCAGGCATAAGTTAATATTTCAAGTTTCTTCATTTCGCAGATAAATTAAAAAAATACGTCTCAATCGAACTTTTCGGATTGTCTCACGTATAAATAATTTATATTCTTTGTTAAAAATTGACTAATTTTGAGATAAATAGTTATAAAATACGCTAATTAATTTTTCGTTCAAATACGGAGAAAAAGAATGTCATATTGGAACAGAAGAGATTTTTTCCTGACTTCCGCACTGGGACACCCTAAAATCATATTAGGTTAAAAAGCTCGATAAGATACTTTTGTTCGTCAGTAACAACAATTGTTTTGCAAATGTACTTCTTGTTCAATGGCGTTAGTATCTTTATAGAATATATCGTTTTAGCTATTTCTATTGCCTTTTCGGTGCTAATTGTTGCTTCTTTGCTCTTCAATTGCCTTTCGATTTCTTTATAACCTTT
>CAZOBD010000187.1:0-7467 GCA_964577665.1 uncultured Hyphomicrobiales bacterium | reverse complement strand
TCAAACCCGATTAGAATTTCTTTAAAGAATATCTTGTAAAAAATCATAAGATAATCATGTTCAAAAAGATATTGATTGCAAACCGGGGCGAAATTGCCCTGAGGATAATCAGAGCCTGCAAGGAGATGGGCATTCAGACGGTCTGCGTTTACTCGCAGGCAGATGATAAGTCCCTGCACGTAAAATTTGCAGACGAAGTAGTATGCGTAGGTCCCGCCCCGAGTAAAGACAGCTATCTGAATATCCCCAATATAATAGCGGCGGCTGAAGTAACGGGCGCCGAAGCAATTCATCCCGGATACGGCTTTATGGCTGAAAATGAAAATTTTGTTCAAATTTGCGCTGACCACAATATTACATTTATCGGCCCGAGTGCAGAAGCCATAAGCAAAATGGGACATAAGTCAGTAGCAAAGCAGACTATGCGCAATGCCGGAGTACCTGTTGTGCCCGGCAGTAAAGGGATTGTTCCCAGCTTAGAAGAAGCCGAAAGGGTCTGCGATGAGATAGGTTATCCTGTAATGCTAAAGGCAGTAGCCGGCGGCGGTGGCAAAGGAATGAAGCTAGCGAAAAGCCGTGATGAACTCCGCAAGGCATTTCCAATTGCCAGAAATGAAGCAGAGTCTTTTTTTAAAAACCCTGACATTTACATAGAAAAACTTGTCGAAGGCTCGCGTCATATTGAAATACAAGTATTTGGAGATAATTTCGGAAATGTAATTCATCTCAACGAGCGTGAATGTTCCATCCAAAGAAGACATCAGAAACTAATTGAGGAAGCTCCGTCTCCCGTTGTCGATAAAGAAATGAGAAAAAAAATGGGCGAATCTTCTGTTTTAGGCGCAAAAGCCGTGAATTACACGGGTCCCGGCACCATCGAGTATCTTATGGATGAAAACAAGAATTTTTATTTCATGGAGATGAATACCCGCATACAGGTGGAGCATCCGGTAACTGAAGAAGCCCTGCGCGTAGATCTTATAAAAGAACAAATAAGAGTGGCGGCAGGCGAAAAATTATCCCTTAAAGAGCAGCAACCTCAGATGCACTCTATCGAATGCAGAATAAATGCAGAAGACCCTTATAATAATTTCCGCCCTACGGCAGGAGTAATAGAAAGTCTTCATTTTCCGGGCGGAAACGGAGTGCGGATTGATTCCCATATTTATCAGGGCTATATCGTACCGCCATATTACGATTCCCTTATCGGCAAACTGATTACCTTCGGTAAAAACCGGAAAGAAGCAATTGCTAAAATGAGGCTGGCTCTCGATGAGTTTATTGTCGAAGGAATTCCCACTACTGTTCCTTTTCACAGGGCTATGATGGATAATCCCGATTTTATAGCCGGCAATATCGACACAAAATATCTCGAAAGAAATGACTGGCAGAGTTTTTAATCGATTATGTAATTTCTTTTTTTTGCATAAATAACAAAGGAGAAGAAAATGAATATTCCACAAGAACTTAAGTACACTAACGATCACGAATGGGTAAAAGTAGAAGGCAAAAACGTTACTGTCGGCATCACCGATTATGCCCAGGGAGAATTAGGCGATGTGGTTTATCTGGATATTGAAGATGATATTGAGGAAGTAACCGCAAACGAATCTTTCGGCACAATCGAAGCAGTTAAAACGGTTTCCGAGCTTTATGCGCCCGTTTCCGGCAAAGTTATCGATGTAAACCGCAGCTTAAACGATGCTCCCGAAACAGTCAATAACGATCCATACGGCGACGGATGGATGATAAAGATTGAAATGACAGATGAATCGGAGCTTGATTCTCTTATCGATGCCGATGCTTATAAAGATCTGATAGAAGACTAAGATTATTGAAAAAAGTAAATTTCCAGTCAAGTCCGGTAACTTTTCAGGTGCCGGATTTTTTTTTGGTGAAACATCCATGATTCGGAATATCACATAAGGGCATGATTATTTTAGGAAGATTTACCATATATTGAAGAAAAAAACGTAGTGCAATGAAAAACCGTAAGAGACCCCACCCCGGCCCTCCCCAAGGGGAGGGAGATTAAGAATGTAGTTCCCTCCCCTTGGGGAGGGTAAGGGTGGGGCTTAAAATAAACAGATGAAACGTCCATGATTCAATAAAACACATAAGGGAATGATTATTCGTAGATGGACTCCACTTTTAAAGTGGAGTCCATCTGAACCCCATGGTTGTCATTCTGTCCCTGTGCCGAAAGCTTGTTTCAGTATTGTTTCAGTATCTCACGAATGAGGAACACATCCCTTAATCACCTCTTGGGTAGGGGAATTGCTCCCTCCCTTACCTGTAAGGGAGGGCCGGGGAGGGATCAAATGTAAACAGATGAAAATAAAAAAAGGCGGACTGTAAAAAGTCCGCCTTTTTTTAATTGAGAATTTAAAACTGCTTACAAATTCGGATTTGCCTGTAGTTCGTCGTAACCTATCGGGAAATACTGCCAAGTTTTTGCCGGGTCGAGGTGCCATTTGTTGAAATGACGCTGATCGAGAAGTCTCATACCCTCGAAGCAAAATTCTTTGTCGCGTTCGTCGATTAAGCATTCCAGATAGTCGCCGCCGTAATTGTCGGTGATGTCCTGATCTGTCAGGGCATCTATGCCGTAGGCTGCACGCACTTCGTTAATAAGTGTAAGCGCAGTTGCATTGCCGCCGCCGCGTATGGCAAGCTCAGCTTTGATCAGGTTTGTTTCCTGCCATGACAGGAAGCGTATGGGCGAGCCGAGTTCGTCATATTTTAACTGCTGGTAATATACAGAATCTGATTGGACAAGAGCGGGATTAAGCTGATAAAGCGGAATGCGCGCAGCTTCCTGAGGATTTTCATCAAGATAATCCTTCATCTTAGGAGCAACATGCCACTGAGATCTTCCAATGCCCGACCAATAGTACCAGTAATTGTTCAGCACAGTATTGTACAGTGCGCTGAAAGCCGCATCGCCTGCCGCCAGACCTGCATCAGCAGCAGTTGCCGCTTCGGCATAATTTTCCATAAGCACTAAAATTCTGGCTTTGAATGTATTTATCAATCTTGCCTGATATGGGCTTGCGTAGTCGAGAGCTTTGTCAAGAAGTCCGAGAGCTTCATTGTAAAGGTCTGCCGGCGGGATAAGCGGGCTGACGTTTATAACGCCGCCGGGATTATCCGCATCCAAAGCCCAGTACGAACCCCACATGTAGCGCGCTATTGCACCATAGAAATATCCTGTATAAAGGCCCATTGCTCTCAAAGCCTGATCTTCTTCTGAATCTGTGAAAGGAATTCTGTTTTCAATTCTTTCAATCAGTGTATCTGCATACAAACGCAGCTGTGCAAGCTCGTCCATAATGGCTTCGGTTGAGTTGTTGTCCGGTATCAGCGGATTCATGCCCTGTCCTTCGCGCCAGGCATTGTCGAGCTGTTCAAAAGTGGGAAATGTTGACTGCTGTATATCGCGTGTAAAACCGAGCTGGTCGGACATTCCGTCGGCAAAAACTGAATGTTCGTCCCATGCAATTGAAAAGGCTGTTTCAACACCTGTTACCAAAAATGGGATGTCTCTGACTTCATTTAAGTCATCGTCTCCTGCAGAGCTGATGGGATCCTTTATATTCGACACGTAGTCGCTGCAGGCTGCCGCTAAAAATCCAAATGTTAGCAGCAGAAGGAAAATTATTTTCAGATTTTTTATCATATTTATTTCTCCGTTTTTTTGGACAATTTTATTTATTTATAAGCCTACATTGAAAGTGAAGTTAAATGTACGGGCATTTTGCAGAGTAAGGAAATCAACACCTCTTGTTACGCTTGTTCTTGAACCTGCCCAGTTTACCGTGGGATCGGGACCTGTGTAATCGGTAAAGAGGAGAGCATTTCTGACAGAAGCAACGAGATTTAATTTTTTGATATAACTGTCGCCGATAAGCATCTGCAGATATTCCGTAGCATTTATTCTAAGGCTTATTTCGCGGAGTCTTACCCAGTCTGCGGGTTGTATTTGGTTGTATGGTCTATTGGGATCGAGGTATGCAAGCTTAGTTGCAACATCTTCATATTCTGCCGTTCCGGGCGTAAGAGTGCCAAGCTCGGCGCTTAAGGCATTGTATTCTACGTCGTTGCCAAAGCTGATTTGGAATTCTCTTGACATATTATATACATGGTGCCCGAGCGCCCAGTCAAACATGAAATAGAACGTGAAGTTTTTCAGGAAACGGAATGTTGTTCCGAATGATCCGGTATGCACCGGCACGGGTGTACCCACATAAGAAACATCATCCTCTACCTGAGAACCGACATATTCGCCGTTTTCATTGAAAAGAGGACCGATAACCTTTTTAACCATGTAAGCAGACCGCGGCTGACCTTCGTACCAGCCCTGCTGGTCGTTTACGATTGGCGGTGCGCCGCCGAGGTCGGTAATTTCGTTGTTTTGGTAGTTCCAGATAAAGTCAAAACGGAGTTCATAGTCTGCTGTTCTCCAAGGCATTGCATATATTAAACTCTCAAAACCCCAAGTTTCAATACCGCCTACGTTTTTCGGAACGCCTGTCTGTGTGAGACCCGTTGAAGGAGGATTGGGGAAATTAAGAATTGATTCGGTTGCCGATTGTGTATAATAGGTAAAGTCGATACCGTAAGCGTTCATTACTTCCACTTCAAAGCCCAATTCCAGTTCATTGATTCTTTCGGGTTCAATGTCCGGATTTCCTATGCTGCTGATAAGAGCTCCTACGCCGAAGCCTGACTGTCCGCCTGCCCAGCGCAGAGGATATGCAGCAAGCGAACCGGGAAGCTGTCCTGACTGTCCCCAGCCGCCGCGAAGCTTAAAGAGGCTGATTGTGCCGTCCATGTTAAGTCCTAAACGGTCGAGCCTTACTGCGGCGCTTGCTTTGGGATAGAAAATTGTCGGCGGGTCTTCGCCGAGAGCGCTGGCATAATCCTGACGCACTGCAAGATTCAGGAAATAAGTCTGCTTGTAGTTAAAGTCCTGCTGGAAGAAAATACCTGCATCTCGGAAGTCGCTTATACCGTCATCTGAGACAAGAAGTTCGTTTGCAGCATTGAGATTTTGAATTTTCGATGATGCAAAATCCTGTACGGAGACCTCCTCAAATTTTGTAAAGATTGATGTCATCTGTAAACCAAGAATTGAAGATGCACTTAGATCCTTCGTGATAATATAATCGTAAGTAGCGTTCAAGTCATAATTTAACTGATGCCTTTGTGAAATACGGACATTTTTTTCACCTAACTGACCGGGACCTGTGTACCAGTAATCGGGCGGATAATACATGTCGTTACGGTAATCATAACCGTCATATCCTATTACGCCGTTGAAAGACAAACCCTGCAGCCATTCAGGCATATAGTTCAATTCGGCAGATGCAATCATGCGGTTATTGTCAATTGTATTTTTCAAATTTGCAATGGCTATACTGTCGGTAAATCTGTATGACTGAGCAAATAAGGTAGTGTTGCCGAGCCAGCCGATGACATTATTATCATTAGTGGGGCGGGCATTGTGGCTCCAGACATAGTTGCCGTTTACGCGGATGGTAACTTCCTTGCTGGGAGTTACCTGAAAATTTGCTCTTACGGATTCCCTGCTATAGTTGTTTTGAATTACAACACCGTCTTCATCGCGGTTTGTATAGCTTACATAATAATTAAAGATGCCGGATTTACCGGAAAAGCTGAGGTTATGCTCCATAATGCCGCCTTCTCTGAAAATGTTGTTTGCATCTTTGTAAGAAAGCAGGTATCCCGGTTCATAATCTGCATTAAGATAATCATAGCTGCCGTCCGGTTCAGGATCAATCCCTTCGTATTCCACTGCCTGCTCGTGCCATCCTGTAACGAGCTTGTAGTTTACATCAAAGAAATCCTGAGTGGAGCGGCCCCTCTTGGTTGTGATAAGCACAACGCCGTTAGAGCCGGATGTGCCGTAAAGAGCTGCGCCTGCCGGGCCCTTCAGCACTTCGATGGATTTGATGTCTTCGGGATTTAGGTCTGCCAGAGTGGAGGCAAACTGCCCGTTGATGTCAAATCCTACTTCAAGGTTGGCAATACGCGTACCGTCCACATAAATAACCGGCTGACCGCTGCCGTTCAGACCGCCGCCGCCGCGGACATTAAAGCGCATACCGCCGCCGACATTGCCGGAAGAAGGTTCTACGTAAACACCGGAGACCTTACCGGTCATTAGCTGCGACACGTCCTGATAGACGTTGCTTTCCTGCAGCTCGTCGGCATCCACACGGGATACGGATACGTCTGCAATAGATTTTTCGTTTCGTGATGCCACACCTGTAACGATCACTTGATCAAGACCGATAACATCAGCAAACAGCTCCGGATTGACCTCAACCGTTGCGTCTGCTCCGACAGAAATCTTTTGGCTGAACTTTTTGTAGCCGACATACTCGACAGTAAGGTTGTAATCTCCCGGCGATACGCTGCGGATGGTGTATTCACCGCTGCTGCGGGCGATTGCCCCCATTTGGCGGACTTTTTCGCCTGTAACGCCGAGTTCCACAATTTTAACGGTAGCGCCTGAGAGAGGCTCGCCGGTCTGTTTGTCTATAACCGTGCCGGTAACTGTGCCCCGCTGGGCGTAAAGACTGCCGAACGCAAGCGGCAGAAAGAGTAAGAGTAGGAAAAGAAATTGGAAACGTTTCATAAAGAAGCTCCTCTTATTATTTAACTACAAATCCACCTTTAGGTAGAAATTTATTATGTGTGTCGTCGTAACAATTCCAATAGAAAAAAAAGGCGGTGCTATATGTGAGACTGTACCGTAAAAATTTTACCCTTCGGCTTAAGGTAACCGATAGGAAAAATTTCTGCCGGATTGCCAGCCTCTTCTCAGATAATTAATTTCAGTATTTTGAAGAGCATATTTTCCCAGCTTATTCTGAAACAAAAATTATTGTATGAAACTAAGCTTTCTGTTTTTAAGTTAACTATTTTTTAACAAAAAAACAACACTAAAGTTGCATCATTACTGGAATATATTGCTCTTGAATAAAACTGTAACGAAAACTTAATTTACAGTTAATTTTAATGTTTTTAATAACCTGTAAATATTATAATAGTTTAGAGTGCAAACATGTGTCTTTGGCATTTTTTATTCATGGTAAGTAAAGTTAATCTTTTTTTTTCAGCTAAAGATTAGAAAAAGTTCCATCTCGAAAATAGTGTGTAATAAAATATGATAAGTATTATTTGTTTATAAAATAACGTCTCCGTTTATTTTCCTTTCCCTTTCAGATGTCCAACGTCTGTCAGATTTTGGACATCTTTACATTCCGGCTGCGTCATTGCGGGGAGCGAAGCGACGAACCAATCTTCTACCTTCAGAAGAATTTTAGAGATTGCTTCGCGTTGCTCGCAATGACAAAGCTTAGTCTCTCAGTTGATTATTCCCTTATCATGGACGTTTCATCTGTTTATTTTTACTTTGCGCTTCAGATGTCCAACATC
>CAZOBD010000186.1:0-7570 GCA_964577665.1 uncultured Hyphomicrobiales bacterium | reverse complement strand
GCTTCATCGCTTCGCTCTTCGCAATGACTTAACGGTAGAAGAAAAAGATGTCCAATATCTGGCAGATGTAAGACATCTGAAACTGAAAGTAGAAAATAATAAACAAAAGAAACAAACAAAAAATATTTCCGATAATCTGTTTTTTTTGCTAATTTGTATAGAAATTTTAAATAAAAAAATTTGATTTTTTGAAAAAAACAAAACTATTTCTTCACAAAATGCAGGGATTGGAAAATGAAAGAAATTTTTGACCTCGACATGCTGAAAAAGCATTACGAAACATTTGCACAGAGAGTTGACAAAGCGAAAGAAGTTATCGGAAAGCCGATGACACTTTCGGAAAAAATATTATACGCACATCTTTACGACCCTGAAGATTTAAAAGAATTCAAAAGAGGGGTTGATTATGTAAATTTTGCCCCTGACAGAGTTGCCATGCAGGATGCTACTGCTCAGATGGCTCTTCTGCAGTTTATGCAGGCAGGCAAGCCGAAAGCTGCAGTACCCTCTACAGTGCACTGCGACCACCTTATTCAAGCACGCTCGGGCGCAGACAAAGACCTTGAAGCGGCAAAGGAAATAAACAGCGAGGTCTATGATTTTCTCTCTTCAGTTTCCAATAAATACGGAATCGGATTCTGGAAACCCGGTGCGGGTATTATCCATCAGGTTGTTCTTGAAAATTACGCTTTTCCCGGCGGTATGATGATAGGAACAGATTCTCATACCGTAAACGCAGGCGGACTCGGTATGGTAGCAGTCGGCGTCGGCGGCGCCGATGCTGTTGACGTAATGGCAGGTATGCCTTGGGAACTTAAGTTTCCGAAACTGATAGGTGTGAAGCTGACAGGAAAAATGAGCGGATGGACTTCCGCCAAAGACGTAATTTTGAAAGTGGCAGGCATACTCACTGTAAAAGGCGGCACCGGTGCGATAGTGGAATATTTCGGCGAGGGCGCTAAAACACTTTCCTGCACCGGTAAAGGAACAATCTGCAACATGGGCGCCGAAATAGGAGCGACAACTTCCACTTTCGGCTTTGATCAAAAGATGTATGACTATCTTGCTGCTACCGAACGCCGGGAAGCTGCCGAAATGGCTCAGAAAATTGCAGAATACTTCACTGGCGACAATGAGGTTTACGACAATCCCGAACAGTACTTCGATCAGGTAATTGAAATAGATCTTTCCGAACTTGAGCCGCATGTAAACGGTCCTTTTTCGCCTGACCTGGCACATCCCATTTCCAAACTCGGCGATGCCGTAAAAGAAAACGGCTGGCCCGAAAAACTGGAAGTCGGTCTCATAGGCTCCTGTACAAATTCATCATACGAAGATATAACCCGCTCGGCATCCGTTGCAAAGCAGGCAGTGGATAAAAAGCTGAAAGTAAAATCCGAGTTTACAATCACACCCGGCTCGGAAATGGTTCGTTATACGATAGACCGCGACGGTATGATAGACATTTTTGAAAAGATGGGCGGCGTAGTGCTTGCAAATGCCTGCGGTCCCTGCATAGGTCAGTGGGCGCGGCACGGAGCGGACAAGCAGGAAAAAAATTCCATCATAACATCGTTCAACCGCAATTTTGCCAAACGCAATGACGGCAATCCAAACACTCACGGATTTGTCGCTTCTCCTGAATTGGTTACTGCGCTTACAATTGCAGGCAGACTTTCATTCAATCCGATAACCGATAAGCTGATAAACGAAGACGGCGATGAAGTAATGCTTGATCCGCCCGCAGGCGAAGAGCTTCCCGCAAAGGGATTTGCCGTGGAAGATGCAGGCTATCAAGCGCCGGCTAAGGACGGAAGTGATGTGGAGGTAATAGTAAATGAAGATTCCGAACGGCTCCAGCTTCTTACCCCGTTTGAACCTTGGGACGGAAAAGATATAAGCGGATTGAAGCTGTTGATAAAAGCAAAGGGTAAATGCACAACAGACCATATTTCAATGGCGGGTCCATGGCTGAGATACCGAGGACATCTCGACAACATTTCAAACAATCTGCTCACGGGAGCAGTGAATTATTTTAATGATGAAACCAACAAAGTCAAAGACCAGATAACAGGCGAATACGGAGAAGTGCCGCAGGTACAGAGGCACTACAAAGCTGAAGGCATAGGTTCCATAGTAGTCGGCGACGAAAATTACGGCGAGGGTTCCTCACGTGAACACGCCGCCATGGAGCCCCGTCATCTGGGAGTACGCGTTGTACTGGTAAAATCTTTCGCCCGCATTCACGAGACAAATTTGAAAAAGCAGGGTATGCTTGCGCTCACCTTCGATAATAAGGATGATTACGACAAAATACTGGAAGATGACACTATTGACATAAAAATGGACAATTTCAAACCGAGCGGACTTCTGACACTGGTCATACACCATAAAGACGGCAGCTCTGAAGAAATAAAAGCACAGCACAGCTATAATGATTACCAGATAAAATGGTTCAAAGCCGGCTCGGCGCTTAATATGATTAAGAAACAAAATAAAGGATAATAGTCTGAAATGGCAGTGCTTTGATTATCATTAAAAATATTCCCCTCCCCAAGAGCGGTGCTTTGAGCGATAGTCGAAATGGGGAATAAAAGGTGCCTCCCCGCAATTCTTCTCCTATCCAAACTCCGTTTTGGATAGGAGAATTTAATATTAAACTCCGTTTGAAAACAACGATATAGTATTTCTTTAAAAAAGACAATACCAAAACTGAGATAGAAAATAAGTTCTGATGAGAAAAATCACAAGCAAGACAAAACTGACATAACTTTAAGTTAGACAAAACTATGAAAACATTCGGGTATTAAATAATTTGTTAAATATATATGGTAATGTTATGAATTCATTAAAGGCTGCAATCGCATTATTCGTAATGATATTGCTGTCATGCTCGGAAAATGAAAATGTAAATGACGGCAGCAGCGATTTTGTTTATGTGGAGAGAACTCCGATTACGGATACTGTTTTCAGCGTAGAAGCCGATGTGGAAACTGATGCGGTTGAAGCATCATCCGGTTCTGATGCAGCCGATGACCCCGCATTTTGGCTGCATCCGGACAATCCTTCATTGAGCATAATTTACGGCTCGAATAAAAAAGGCGGAATAGCCGCTTACAATTTGGAAGGTGAGGAAATTGCCTATGCGGAAGCCGGGAGAATAAATAATGTTGATGTGGCATATAATCTAAAACTTAAAGACAGGGTAATAGATGTTTGCGGCGGTACTAACAGGACGAACAATACCCTTGATATTTTCGAAATTAATCCCGAAACCGGAGAATTGATGTTTGTTTTGCAAAATCAGGTTGTGTCTAAGGTCAATGAAGTTTACGGTTTTTGTTTCTACCACAGTCCGCATTCAAATAAAAATTATGCCTTTCTATGCGGTAAAGACGGAGTAATCGAGCAATATGAAATCATAGAAGGAAATGATAGACTGGACTTGAGTCTCGTAAATTCTTTTGATATCGGCACTCAGCCCGAAGGGCTTGCAGCCGACCATAAACACGGCAGGCTGTATATCGGCGAAGAAAACAAATGTATCTGGGTGGTCAATGCCGAACCTGATGATAATAATCCCTTTAAGCTTGAATTAAGTTCGGAATCTGATAATGAGAATATCGATTATGATATTGAAGGTTTAACAATATACTATACTTCCGGCGACCACGGATTTTTGATCGCTTCCAGTCAGGGGAACAGCACTTTTGCAGTCTATGACAGATTTTATAATAAATATATAGGCAGTTTTGAAATTATTGACGGCAGTATTGACGGTAACACGGGCACCGACGGTATTGACGTAATAAACATGAATCTCGGAGCTGAATTCCCCACTGGAATATTCATAGCGCAGGACGACAGGAACATTGATAACGGCAAAACAGAGCCGCAGAATTTTAAATTTGTCAGTTGGGAGAAAATCTCTAATCTCTTCGAGCCGCCCTTAATGACAGACCCGAAGTTCAACATAAGAAGCTTTTTCAAATAGATTAGCTCTTTCTGGTAGATCTCAGGCATGTTATTTACGGTTCGATTGTAAAATATTGGCGGCACATCAAGAATTTTGATTTATCCCAGCTCCGTTTTTTAGGCGGGAGCTTCCTTCATGAATATGTAAAAAACATTATCATCCCTTTAAAATATTTATTACATACAAAAAGTTCCCCTTTGCCCGTACCGGAATTTTTCCTATTTTTGTATTTTAAATAATACCCTAGAAAGAAAGAATGCGAAAAAAAGACTTTAGAAATGTTGCTATTATTGCGCATGTTGACCACGGAAAAACCACGCTAGTAGATGCCATGCTGGCGCAGAGCGGTACCTTCCGCGAAAATGAAGCGGTAGCCGAAAGAATTATGGATTCTATGGACTTAGAGCGCGAGCGCGGCATTACTATAATGGCAAAAAACACATCTATCTGGTACAAAGACATTAAAATAAACATTATGGACACGCCCGGCCATGCCGATTTCGGGGGCGAGGTAGAGCGCAGTCTCAGCCTTGTTGACGGAGCCATTCTGCTGGTCGATGCAAGCGAAGGACCTCTGCCGCAGACCCGTTTCGTAGTGAAAAAAGCCCTTGCAAAAGCATTGCCTGTCATACTCGTAATAAATAAAATTGACCGTCATGATGCCCGCATAGACGAGGTGCTCGAAGAAGTTTATGATCTTTTTATCGACCTTGGCGCCAATGACGAGCAGATTGAGTTTCCCGTACTTTACACAAATGCCAAAGCAGGTGTTGCCCATAAGGAATTAGAAGATGCCTCACAGAACCTGCAGCCGCTTTTCGAGGAAATAGTGTCTAACATACCCGGACCGGAAGCTGATGATACAAAAGTGCCCCAATTCTTAGTTACAAGTCTGGATTATGATTCTTATGTCGGGCAGCTATTGATTGGAAGGCTGGCAAACGGAGTGCTTGAGATGAACCGTCAATACACTCTTTGCGGGAAAGAAGAAGATATAAAGGGGGTTAAATTTTCAGCCTTATACACTTTTGCAGGCTTGAAGAAAAAACAGGTTGAAAAAGTAATTGCAGGAGATATAATCTGCGTAGCCGGGTTGGAAAAAGCAAATATCGGCGATACAATATCCGACTTGGAAAATCCCGAACCGCTCCCCAGAATAGAAGTTGACGAGCCGACCGTTTCGATGATTTTTTATATAAATAACGGACCTTTCGCAGGGCTGGACGGAAAATTTCTAACTTCACGTCATCTCAGAGCCCGGCTTCTGAAAGAAATACTTACAAATGTTTCCCTTCGCGTTGCACCCCTGCCCGACAGAGCCGACGCTTTCGAGGTAGCAGGCAGAGGGGAGCTGCAGATGGCTGTGCTTATTGAAATGATGCGGCGCGAAGGTTATGAGTTCATGGTATCTAAACCTCAGGTGATTGTAAAAAAAATAAACGGTAAAGACCATGAACCTATGGAGCACGTTTTCATTGATGTACCGGAAGAATATACAGGTGTAATAACTGAAAAACTCTCCATCCGCAAAGGCAGAATGCTCAATATGATGAACAACAACAGCGGCAGGGTCAGCATGGAATTTGTAATTCCTTCAAGAGGGCTTATCGGATTCCGCAGCCAATTTCTTACCGACACCCGCGGCAGCGGCGTGATGAATACGCTTTTTGAAGGCTATGAGCCTTGGCACGGAGTTATTCCTCAAAGAAACACCGGGGCGCTGGTAGCCGACCGAAACGGCAGAGCAACGGCTTATGCCTATTATGCTATGGAAGACCGCGGCGAGCTTTTCATTGAAGTCGGCACTCAGGTTTATACCGGCATGGTTATAGGCGAAAGAAATAAAGCCACTGACCTGAACGTAAACATCACGAAAGAAAAAAAACTTACTAACATGCGCGCTTCTACTTCCGATGCAACGGTTACTCTGCGCCCTCCCCGTCTTCTGACACTCGATCAGGCTATCGAATTTATAGCCGAAGACGAATTGATAGAAGTTACCCCAAAAAGCATACGCCTCCGAAAAATGGAACTCGATCCAAACAAACGCAAAATAAAAACTAAGATATAAACATGGATACTGTTTTTCGGATTATTAAAATTAATTTATTTGACTGATTGAACTGATATGAAATGAGTATATTATTTCAAATTCAACTTTCTGACTTGTAAATTACTATAGGAAAATTTATGTAATTATCATATAAAACAATGAAATATAATTGCAGATTCACCTTTTTTTATCGTAAATTGCAAATGCTGCTAACTGCAATAAAATCAAACAAAAGGGAACTGCAATGCAAATACAAAAACAATTTCTAATGAACAAGAAAAAAGTGTTCAAAAGAGTTTACATTTGTTCTTTGATCGATTCGAGATTATCAAGACTCTGAATAGATCTAATATCAGATAGATATGGGGATTTAAGGTAAGCGAAATTATTCTTAGGATAACAGAACTTGCTTTTAGCCAAAAGAATTTCAATCAGGTAATGGTAAATTATTCTGAATATGCTGAGATATATTTTTCTATCGGTTGAGCAAAGAAATGCGGAAGATGGTAAGTCCTGTGGATGTTTTTTTCGCGATATGCGGCGGTGAAATGAAGGATATTATGATTATCGAAGCGTTAAACAAGATACTAATTTTAGCATTTGAAAAAATCAGAGAAATAGTGAACATTTCCAAGGAAATCGTTGACCAAATTATGGATATTATTCTGGGAATTGTTATTGAAAAATATCATCTTAAACGATGTGTTGCTTAAGTTAATGAGATATATGCTCTTAGCGCAAGTCAGAAAGTTGAATTCTAAGCTTAAAGAAAACAGGCAGATGTTTCCATGGCATACGCAAAATGTTTTGCACAAATCTTATTGATAAAAATCTGCCTATTTCCGATATAAAAACAATTATGCATCATGGCGACATCAATACAACTGTAAAGTATTATGCTAAGAGAAATGAAGACAAAAATCGTCGGCAGCTAACCTCAGCCGGCTTTTGACAACATAGCATAACGTAGCAAAAACGTAGCACTAATTCTTACTAATTCGATATAATCAATAATAATGACATGAATACAACGTAAATTTCACACCTTTAATAAAACATGAACAATACTTATAAAGTATTGAATTATAATGAATAAGACTAAATAAATTTAGTGCTTCCTGGGGGACTCGAACCCCCGGCCCGCTGATTAAGAGTCAGCTGCTCTACCAAACTGAGCTAAAGAAGCGTTACAAAAATAAGGCTTTTTAACTTTCTGTGCAAGTGTTATTTAGTATGTTTTTTTTGCGGCAGTAGATAACTCCGCTTTCGTAATCCACATCCTGCCAACGAAGCGACAACGTCTCTTTTATCCTGCCCCCGTGTACCTGAGAAATTGCAGAAGAAGATAAAACTGCATATCCGGCTTTATGGTTGTTTGCTCTGTTTGCCTGCCTTTTAGAAATACTTCTGCTATGGCATTAAATTCATCCTGCGAATAAGGCAGCACCTCTTTTTTTCGCACTTTCCGGCGGTACGGCTGATAAATATTGAAATGAGAAATACCAACCTTGTTTGCCGCCCATGACACAAATACCTGAAAA
>CAZOBD010000185.1:0-7613 GCA_964577665.1 uncultured Hyphomicrobiales bacterium | reverse complement strand
GTAGCCGAAGTGTCCTGAGAATACTTATCGGCATTAGGAACGGGATGCTGTGCATTGTATGCGTCTTTGTCTGCAGGGTCTTTGTCTTTGAGACATTCGACAACAGAAAGAACAATCTTTTTGGATTCCTTGTCAAACTCAACCACTTGCAGCGGGAGAGAATCACCGATATGGAAATATTCGCTGATATTTTTGACAGGAGCAAATGAAAGCTGTGAAACTGGTACAAATCCGTCAACACCGTCAGGCAGTTCAACAATAACGCCTTTTTCAATAATCCTTTCGATTTTTGCTTCTGTTTCAGCGCCTACCCGGTATTTCTCCTCAAAGTAATCCCAGGGATTGGATTCAATCTGTTTATGTCCCAGAGCTATTCTGCGCTGATCGGGGTCTATGCTGAGCACTACCACATCAAGCTCGTCGCCTTTTTTGACGAATTCGCCGGGATGGCGTATCTTCTTAGTCCAGGAGAGATCGCTGATATGCACCAGTCCGTCCACGCCGGGTTCCAATTCTACAAAAACGCCGAAGTTTGTAAGATTTCTTACGATACCCTTATGCTTCGAGTTGATGGGATATTTTTTCATAAGATCCTGCCATGGATCGGGTTCGAGCTGTTTCATGCCGAGAGCAAGTTTTTTCTCATCTTTGTCAATGTTAAGCACGACTGCATCAACAATCTGCCCCATTGAAACAATCTGAGAAGGATGCTTGACATGCTGAGTCCAAGACATTTCGCTTATATGAATAAGTCCTTCAATGCCTTTTTCAATTTCAATGAATGCGCCGTAGTCTGTTCTGCTTACCACTTTGCCGCGCACCTTGGTGCCTTTTTCATATTTATCGCCGATGGTATCCCACGGATGAGGAGTTAGCTGTTTCATGCCGAGAGAAATTCTGCGTTTCTGTTCGTCGAAATCAAGAACGACTACCTTAACGGTTTCGTCAAGATGTACAATTTCCGACGGATGTGATACCCTGCCCCATGAAAGGTCGGTAATATGCACAAGTCCGTCCACTCCGCCGAGATCGACGAATATTCCAAAATCAGAAATAGCTTTGACAGTGCCTTCGAGCACAAGACCTTTTTCGAGTTTGGAAATAATAGCGTCGCGTTGTTCGGCAAGCTGTTCTTCAAGAAGAACTTTATGGCTGACCACAACGTTTTCGCTCGGGTGATTTACTTTCACGACTTTGACATCTATAGTCCTGCCGACCCATGCGTCAAAATCTCTCACGGGTCTGACATCAATCTGTGAGCCGGGCAGGAATGCCTCTATGCCCATAAGATCAACGACCATACCGCCTTTAATACGTCTGAGTATCTTAACAGGAATGATCTTCTGGTTGTCATACAATTCGAGAATATCTTCCCAGATGCGCATGAAATCAGCGCGGCGGCGTGAAAGTACGAGTTTTCCGTCGGCATCTTCTATGCTTTCGATAAATACATCAATTTTTTGTCCGGGCTCGAGCGTATCTGCATTCAGGAGTTCCTGGCGCGGTACAATGCCGTAGGACTTGAAACCGATGTCGATATAAACTTCGTCTTTAGTAACATGTACGATTTTACCTTCAACCAGTTCGTCTTCTTTTATCTGGTTGACAGTAGTTTTTGAAAGCTCTTCGAACGATTCATCGTCCATGATAAGGTCAATATCTTCTATGTCGATATCCTGTTTAAGGGGTATCTGACCCAGAGCTTTCCCGATTGAGAAGCCGTCAGAACTGTTTTCATCTGAAGTTTCTGCAGTTTCAGCATCTTCTGCCGTATTAACTTCTGATGCTGTTTCGTTTTCAGATGCCTGCGCCTCTTCGATTGTGTTTGTGTCGATGTCCGACATTAAAAAACCTCCAATTTACGATTAATTTAATTTTATGAAACAAAAGGGTTTATACACCCGTTTACTTACTTTTTTCCAAGAACGATTTTTTTAGAGCTTACAAAAGTAATAATAATGTATCGAAAATACAAATATTATTATTGATAATTTCTTGATTTTTCACATTTTTTCAAAAAAAAAAGGAAATGGAAACTGAATTTGCTATATTTGATTTTTTTTGCAATTATATTCTGATTAGAAATTAGAAAATCGACTTATTTTATGAAAATAAGCATTATAATTATTACCCGGAATAGAATGGAAGACGTCAGGGTTTCCATACAGGGATACTTAAGACAAAATTACAAAGATAAAGAAATAATAGTCATAGACAATGCATCTGATGACGGGACGCCGGAAATGATGAAAACCGAATTTCCAGACATCCGATATATGTGGCTCCCTGATAATTTTGATATAAGATCAATTAATATCGGCATAGAAATGTCTTCCGGGGATGTTATCTGGCGCACTGACAGCGACTCGCATCCGGAAAGCCCGGATGCCTTTGAAAAAGCCGTCGAGATTTTCAAGAAAAATCCCGATATTCACATCATTTCTACCGAAAACATTGAAGTAAGGCAGAACTACACTCCATGGGATTGGTATCCTTATAAAGTAGATAAAATTAATGTTCCGGAAAAGGGCTATAAAGCAAATTTTTTTCCGGGTACGGGCGCAGCCATCAGGCGGGAAGTTTATGACAAAATCGGCGGATTCTGGGAGTTTGGTTTTGAAGAATTAGATTTCTGCACCAGAGCGATAGCAGCGGGTTTCAATGTCAGATATTTTCCGAATATCAGAACGCTCCATTACGCTTCCCTGCGCGACAGGATTTATCCCGATCGCTGGGTGCAGTCTTCTAAGCAGATGATTCGCTATAACTGGCGATATTTCCCTTTCTTCATGGCACTCGGCAGAACAAGCCAGATTTTCTTTTTTCAAATTCTCATAGCTGTTTTAACAAAACTACCCTTCCTTGCAATAATCGAAGGCGTTTTCAGCATGATTGCAGTTGCTCTGAAAACAATACGTACCGAAAGGCAGGTCGTGCCGAAAGACAAGATAGATGATATTACTCTAGGAGTAACGGTTATGCGTACTCAAATTAGATTTTTCAAGCAGATAATTAAAAATAAAATGCAGAGATGCCGGAAAAAATAAAACTTTTACAGCTTTCTCCTCAGTTCCCGTTTCCGGAAGACGACGGCGGTAAAATAGGCATTGCCAATATTTTCAAGGAATTTTCCCGCGGCGGCTTTGACGTTACTTTTTTCTGCTTTGCCCAAGAACTTCCGCCGAAGAAGTTGAAAGAAGAAGCTGAAAAATACGGCGAAATTGTTTTTTGCAGGCATTCCACACGAAATACCCCAATAAGGATACTGAAATCTATACTTTTCAATCATTCAATTTATATTAAAAAACATATTAACAAACAAATTGCGAATGAACTCGGCACCCTTATAAAAAAGAGAAATTTTGACATAATACATGCCGACCACAGCTGTATGGCTCCTTTGGGAATAATTGCCAAGCGGAAACTAAAAGTACCCTTGGGGCTCCGCCTGCATAACATTGAATGGACTATCTGGCAGAGATATGCAGAAAGCCTCGGAAGATTCAATCCGAAAAGATATTACACCCAGCAGCAGGCTTATGAACTGAAACGCGCCGAACGCTGTCTATACAGACAGGCAGATATTCTCTTTCCAATAACAATGCCTGATAAGGAAAGAGCACTCGAAACTGCTCCTAATGTAAAAGCAAAGGCAGCATCCGCAGGCGTTGATATTACCGAATGGAAACCCGATAAGAAAATTGAAAGAAACCCTCAGGAACTTGTTTTGGCAACAACATTTAAATGGATACATAATATTAATGCAGTAAAATGGTTCGCTGAAAATGTCATGCCCGATTTGAAAAAAAAATATCCGAAAGTTGTACTGAATCTGATTGGGAAAAATGCTCCCGAGCAGTTCGGAAAATACAAGAGTATTGGTGTTAATGTCTTAGGTTATGTAGAAAAAGTACAGCCATACTACAACCGTGCCGCAATAAATATTTCCCCTCTCTTTGTCGGCGGCGGTATCCGCATAAAAATTTTAGAGGCAATGGCAATGGAACTTCCGGTTGTAGCTTCTCCAGTTGCCGCAGAGGGTATTACTGCAGGGGAAGAAAACGGCTTGATAATAGCCGAAAGTAAAGAGCAGTTCTTAGATAAGTTATCTTTTCTTCTTGATAATCCCTTTGAATCTCGAAAACTGGGCAGAAATGCAAGAGCCTGCATAAAAGAGAATTATACTTGGAGTAAAAATGTTAATATTATGATTGATTCATATAGAAATCTTTTAAATATTTAATTGAAACTTATTCTATAAATTTTCGCTTTTATTTGAAAAACAATATGTTATCAGTTTGCAGTCAAAAATTTATCAACCCTTAACAATCTATTAAAGTATAAAATATTTTCGTTTGTTTTTGTTTTTTTCAACTAAAATCGCTATATTATTAATTATTAATATTAAAGCGCTGTAAATTTAATAAGAGCCGAAAATGAAACTCGACCCAAAAAAGATAAATTATATTCTGGTGGATGACCATCAGGTGCTGAGACTCGGTTTGAAACATATCTTGCAGCAGGACGAATCCTTCAATCTCCTCGGAGAAGCGGAAAACGGGATAAAAGCTGTCGAGCTGGTAAAAGAAATGAAGCCTAATATGGTTCTCCTTGACATTCTGATGCCGAGAATGAACGGAATTGATGCTGCCAGAGTAATAAAAAAGTCTTCCAAAAAAACAAAGGTCGTTATTTTCACGGCTCTCGACGATCTTAACCACATTGAACAGGCTATTGCATCCGGCGCCGACGGCTATCTTATCAAAGCGAGCGATATGAAAGGCATCACAGAATCTTTGAAGCAAGTGCATCTGGGCAAACGTGTTTTCAGCGAGGCAGTCCTCTTGAAAATGCAGGATATGTACATTAACCCCGATAAACCTCAGAAGGAAACCGTATTTCTTACCAGAAGGGAGCAGGAAGTGCTAAACGTAATGGCTTTGGGAAAGAGTACAAAAGAAACTGCCGATATGCTTTTTTTGAGTGAACGTACTATTGAAAAGCACAGAGCGAATATAATGAAAAAGCTCAAGATTACAAGTGCCGCAGGTCTTGTACGCTATGCAGTACTTCACCACTCTACTGAAAGCACCGATATGGAATACAACATGGAAGATTCTTAATCTCTCCTGATGAAACATCCATAATTTGGTAAAATCACACAATGGGATGATTATCTGAGAAATAAAAAATGAAACCGAAAGAAGATATCCCCCAATCCTTCTCCCTCCCTCCCTTACTTGTAAGGGAGGGGCGGGGAGGGATCGAATATTAACAGATGAAAACGATGCCATATCTTCACAATAAACCTATAAATATTTTGAAATTACCCCGTCATTATGAGACTTCTGAAAATGTTTAGCATTTAAAGAAGTCTCGCAATTAGAAGTCTTTAAATTTTACTTCTTTTTACCGGCTTCGAGGCGTTTGATCTCGTCTCGAAGCTCGGCGGCGCGTTCAAAATCTAAGTCTCGGGCGGCTTTTTTCATTTCGCCGAACATCTGCTCGATGAGTTCGTCTAACTGCTCGCCGGTAAGATACTTTGCGACCGGTTCGGCGGCTTTGCGAAGCTTTTTCTCCTCGGCATCGGCAATTCTTTTCAGCCTCATACCCTGTATGTCCGCAACGGAAGTTGAATTGAGAATTTCTTCGAGGGATTTATAAACGGTTTTCGGATTGATATTATGTTCTTTGTTGTATTCAATCTGCATCCGGCGGCGGCGGTTTGTTTCGTCTATTACAAGTTTCATGGAATTGGTAATCCTGTCGGCATAAAGAATGACAAGCCCTTCTACGTTGCGAGCCGTCCTGCCTGCTATCTGCAGAAGAGACCGTTCGCTTCTTAAAAATCCTTCTTTATCTGCATCAAGCACAGCAACCAGCGAAACTTCGGGAAGGTCGAGCCCTTCTCGTAAAAGATTTACCCCCACCAAAACATCAAACTGTCCGAGGCGAAGATTCCTTATAATATCCACCCTTTCCAGAGAATCTATATCCGAATGAATATAAGCTACTTTCATCTGCAGGTTTTGAAGGTATTCGCTCAAATCCTCAGCCATTCGTTTAGTAAGAGTCGTTACCAAAACGCGTTCTCCCTTTACAGTCCTTTTCCTTATTTCTCCTATTAAATCATCAATCTGATTTCCTAAGGGACGTACACTGATTTCAGGATCAAGAAGACCGGTAGGACGGATAACCTGTTCGGTAATTACTCCTTCGCATTTTTCAAATTCATAGGGTCCTGGTGTGGCGCTTACAAAAATCACCTGATTTATCAGGTTTTCCACTTCTTCAAATTTCAGAGGTCTGTTTTCAATGGCGGAAGGAAGTCGGAAACCATGCTCAACCAAAGTGGTTTTTCTCATGCGGTCGCCAGTGTACATTGCACGGAGCTGGGGAATGGTAACATGACTTTCATCTATGACAAGCAGATAATCTTCCGGAAAATAATCAAAAAGACATTCCGGTCTCTCCCCGAAAGCTCTTCCCGTAAGGTGCATTGAATAATTTTCAATACCTGAGCAGTAACCGACTTCTTTCATCATTTCCAGATCGAAAATAGTTCTCTGCTCGAGGCGCTGTGCCTCCACGAGCTTGTTTAATTCTCGAAGCTCTTTCAACCTGCCCTTAAGCTCGTCCTTTATCTCCGACATTGCTCTTACAAGATTATTCTCGGAAGTTACAAAAAGCTTTGCAGGCAGAAGTGTAATATCCTCAATATCACGTATTTTCTTTCCCGTTACCACTTCAATGAAACTCAGCCGGTCTATTTCGTCTCCGAAAAGCTCTATTCTTAAGGCTTCGTTATCTTCATAAGCAGGAATTAAATCAATTACATCTCCCCTTACCCGGAAAGTTCCCCGCTTGAAGTCAAAATCGTTCCTCGTAAAATGCAAATCAGTCAGACGGTATATCAAAGATTTCCTTGAAATCTGCATACCCGTATGAATAGGAAACAGCATGTCCATAAAATCGCTTTTTCTTCCGATACTGTATATGCAGCTCACAGATGCCACAACTATTATATCCCTCCTGCCTTCAACCAAGGCGCTCGTTGCTTTCAGCCTTAGCCTGTCGATTTCATCATTTATGGAAAAATCCTTCTCGATGTAAGTATCAGATGTCGGCAGGTATGCCTCGGGCTGATAATAATCATAATATGATATGAAATACTCAACGGCATTTTTCGGAAAAAAACTCTTAAACTCGCTGTAAAGCTGTGCGGCAAGTGTTTTATTAGGAGAAATTATCAGAGTTGGCTTTTGTACCCGCTCTATTACGTTTGATATTGTAAAAGTCTTGCCTGAGCCGGTAACTCCCAAAAGCGTCTGAAACATTTCATTATTCTCCAGACCGCTTGAAAGCTCGTCAATTGCCTGAGGCTGGTCTCCGGCAGGTTTATAGTTTGATGCCAGTTCAAATTTTTTCATCTTTTTATTTTTTTTTCCTTTTTTCCCTCAATCCTAAGCTGTGCTTGGGATTGCAATTTTTCTCGGAAGTTAAATTTCCCTTTAAAATTCCCTTCCCAAGCACAACTTAGGAAGGAGATTTTTTCAACTATTCCCAAACTCCGATTTGGGAATGTGCTTTTCTTTCAAAACTCTGTTTTGCAT
>CAZOBD010000184.1:4064-7725 GCA_964577665.1 uncultured Hyphomicrobiales bacterium | reverse complement strand
AAGGATAGAGACTGCTTCGCTTTGCTCGCAGTGACGGGGATTTTTGACCGGCTCTTCCTTGTAAAAAAAGATGCCCGGCACCTCGGAGGTGTCGGACATCTGAAAAACAATAATTTAGTGCATCTTAAAAAGCAAGAAGCTTTTCTATGTCAGCTTTGATTTTTCCTTCGTTTGGAAGTACATCAGTCTCATAATTAAGAGCATAAGGAATGTGTGAATCCTTTGCGGCATGGCGCATAACGGGAGCATCGAGGTAATTGAATGCTTCCGCTGCTATCACAGAGGCAATTTCGCCGCCGAAGCCGCCGGTCATTGTGTCCTCGTGTATGACAATTGCCCTGCCTGTCTTCTTAACGGATTTGAGTACGAGTTCCCTGTCCCAGGGAATTATTGTTCTGAGGTCTATAATCTCAACGGTTTTACCTCTGTCTTTTTCGATTTTCTTTACGGCATTCATTGAATCTTTAACGGGCATACCATAAGTAATTACCGTTGCGTCTGCTCCTTCTTTAACGATTTTTCCTTTGCCGAAAGGCAGCAGATAATCTTCGTCGGGTTCGTTAGTTCTTGCAAATGGAAGGCGGTACATTCCTTTGTGTTCTAAAAACATTACAGGATCCTGAAGTCTGATTGCCGTTTTCAAAAGACCTTTTGCATCTGCGGCATTGCTGGGATATGCTATCAGAAGACCGGGTATGTGGGAGAAAAACCCTTCAATATTCTGTGAGTGGCAGAGTCCGCCGTGGATGTAGCCGCCGACAGGAACACGCACTACGACAGGGGCGCTGAAGCCGTTGTTTGAGCGGTAGCGCATCGTAGCAAGTTCGTTTCTAAGCTGCTGGAAAGCAGGCCAGATATAGTCGCCGAACTGTATTTCTACTACCGGTTTGTATCCGCGGACAGCCAAGCCGAGGGCTACTCCTATGATGGAAGCTTCCGCAAGGGGCGAATTGAAAACGCGTTCTTTGCCGAACTCATCGGTCAAGCCTCTGGTTGTAGTAAAAACGCCGCCTTTAGGGTCGGCAATATCTTCTCCGAAAACGATTATTTTTTCATTGCGGCGCATTTCTTCCTTCATGGCATGGTTTATTGCATCGACCATCACAACAGGCTCACCCTTAATTTCCTTGCTTTCGTCGGCATAATCTAGTCTGCGGGTTTCTTCAGGAGCAAAAATATGCTTTGTGGAATCTTCCGGTTTTGGATCATCCTGCTCTAAAGCCCATTCTGCAGCGTCGTTTATCTCTTCTTTTACTTTTTGCTCGAGCTTGTCTATCTCATCCTGTTTTGCAATTTTATGTTTGAGGAGGTAGCTCTTAAGCTTTAAGATAGGATCGCGTGTTTTCATGGCTTTCTCGAGTTCTTCAGGTTTGCGGTATTTGCGCTGATCGTCGCTGGAGGAGTGAGGCAGAAGCCTTTCCACTACTCCGTGCAAAAGCGAAGGACCATTGCCTGTCCGCATATATTCTACTGCCTGACGGGCGGCGTTTATCGTTTCAAAAATATCGGAGCCGTCAAACTCTTTCATCAAAAGATTTGCATAACAGCAGAATGAATGCACAACAGCAGTTCCCATGGACTGTTCCGTTCTCGGCACGGAAATGGCATAGCCGTTGTCCTGAACGCAGAACATTACGGGAAGTTTAGCTCTGGTAGCCCAGTTCACAGCTTCGTAAAACTCCCCCTGACTTGTGGCGCCTTCGCCGGATGCAACATAAGTAATATCGTCAAGCCCCGATTTTTTAGCGGCAAAGGCAGTGCCCACCGCGTTAAGATACTGAGTACCCGTGGATGAAGACTGGGTAGGCAGGTTAAATTCTGGATGTCCGTAATGTCCTGGCATCTGTCTTCCGCCGGTAGAAGGGTCGCCGGGTTTGCCGCCTGCCAAAAGAAAATAATCTTTCGGAGTAAAACCCATACCATAAGAAAAAGCACAGTCGCGGTAATATGTCCAGCCCCAGTCTTTTTTCTTTTCCAGCTCCATTGCTATGCCTGTTTGAACCGCTTCGTGTCCGCTGCCGCCGATATGGAAAAATGATTTCCCCTGTTTTACCAAAGTTAGATGTTTCTCATCGGTAAAGCGGGCTTTCATCATATTTTCAAGGGCAAACATCATGTCTTTTTTTGTCAAGTTTAAGGTTTTGTGCGGAGGTTTGTCTTTTGGCAGACGGCTGCGGTCAACGTTGCAGCTCTCACCTCTTCCATGATGGCAGGCAGAGCCGATGGGCGCTTCGGGGTCTATTTCGTGTACTACCAGCCTTTCATAACCGCTTACAGGCGGTATTCCGTTTGTTTCTTTTTTGTTTTGGGATTTTGCAGAACTCTTCGATGTAGTTTTTTTAGCCATAATCCTTCCGTTTTTTTTAATAATATTTATTTTTGAGTTTACATTTTTCTATTTTTACATTTTGCCGTATGCAAAAAAAAAATCCAAAAAATCGGATTGAATTTGTCGGCAATACATCTTTTTATTAACTGTTAATTGTGAATATTATTTTAAATCTCTATGAGCTGGAAATCAATAATCGGACAACAAAGAATCAAAAATATTTTACAGAGAGCTCTGCTTGAAAACAGAACCGCCCATGCTTACTGCCTGTGGGGACAGGAAGGTACTGGCAAGGAAGCCATAGCTCTTGAATTTGCTAAAACGGTTAACTGTTCTGAACCTTTGGCAGGTGAGGGTTCCATTGAAGCCTGCGGGAAGTGCAAAGACTGCCGTCAGACTGGAAAACTAAGCCACAGAAACATTGAGATGGTTTATCCCCTGCCTTCCGGCGAGGCATCTTCCACTCCGAAAGGCAATCCAATAGAAGGAATGAGTTCCGGGCAGATAGAAGAAATCCGCAGCCAGCTGGAAATGAAAGCATCTAATCCGTATCACAAAATCAGCTTAAAAAAAGGAAATCAGATAAAAATTGCATCCATTCGCGAATTGAAACGCAGGCTTTCGATGCCGTCCGGATTTAGGGGCAGGCAGACGGCTGTCATTTTCGATGCCGAAAGAATGACCACCGAGGCTTCAAATGCCTTTTTGAAACAGCTTGAGGAGCCGCATGAAGGCATTACTATTTTTTTAGTTACCTCCCGCCGAGATATGATTCTCCCGACTATTCTTTCCCGGTGTCAGCAGCTGCACTGCCCTTCTATCAGCGAAAAGGAGCTTGCCCTGGCGCTCATGGAAAGGCACGGCATTCCCGAAGTGGAAGCAAAGATCATAACGAATTTCGCACAGGGATCATATACGCGGGCGCTTCAGTTTATGGACGAGAGCTTTACGGAACTGCGGCATGAAATCGTCGAAATAATGCGGACAGCTTTGAAAAAAAGGAATTTCAGAGCGGAACTTCTGGAAAAAATAGAATTTCTTGCAAAAAACAACGATAAAAACGGCATTGAAATTAACATTCAGCTTCTTATTATCTGGCTTCGCGATGCTTACATGGTTGCAAGAGCCGGTGCAAAAGACCAGATTATCAATATCGATCAGGGGGAAGTCATAAGCCGTTTCGCTGAAGCTTTCGGAAAAAAGGACATACCCGCCGCCATAGACTGCGCCGAAAAAGCAATATTCCGCATAAAAAGGAATGTGCAGATAAAACTTCTCCTGCTGGCGCTTTTCGTAGAACTGAGAAATATTTTTCTTGGTACTGAGTGAAAA
>CAZOBD010000184.1:0-3964 GCA_964577665.1 uncultured Hyphomicrobiales bacterium | reverse complement strand
AAATTTTTTCTATATTTCCTTCCGTGCTGCATTCATACATCTCTCCGAAGATAGAGAGAGCAGAGATAATATCTTTTTTCTCTCCCGAAGCAGAAAAGACCATTCCTTCCGGCTTGAAATATTCTTTTTGTACTTCAAAGAGTTCTTCGGAAGTGAGGGATTTTATTTTTTTGAACATAAAATTATAGTAATCTTTTTTAAGAGAATGGGTTATGATTCCCATAAGTAAGGATGCAGTCTGCTGGGGCGATTCCACACTGCGGACAAAGGAGCCTAAAATGAACTGCGATGCTCGGAAAAGCTCTTCTTTGTCAACGGGTTCGGCGCTCATTTTTTTCATTTCCGATAAAATTTTGGCAGCGGAGTCGTTCAGAGTGTCTTTTTTCAAGGCGGAAGCAGTAACCATCACTGAAGAATGCCGCCTGCTGTCTATTGATGTGTTTACGCCGTAAGTGTATCCGAGTTTTTCTCTGAGGAGTTCATTTATGCGTGAAAGGAAATATCCGCCGAAAATTACGCTTGCTGTCTGCATAGCAGGGTAATCGGGATGCCTGGGGTTAAGTGTCTGCCTGCCAACACGAAGAGAAACCTGCGAGGCTTCCGGCTTTTCAATTATGACTACTTTGGTGCCGCTGCCCGTGAGAGTAAAATCTTCCGGGGGAAGAGATGCTTTTGAATTAAGCCTACCGAACTTTTCCTCAAGTTTTTCAAGTATTTTCTCCCTGTCGAAATAGCCGGAAACAATTATATTAAAAGGAGTTTCATCAATCAGACTTTCATACCGGCTGCGTATATCTTCCTGCGTAATTGAAGCAACGGAAGAAATTGTGCCGCCTGTTTGAAATTTATAGGGAGTGCCGTTGTGCATAAGCGAATTAAATGCCAGCCGGGCAAGGCGGTTTGGGTCGGCGTTGTTCTGATGGATGTCTGCAAGTACTTTCCTGCGGTGGCGCTCTATTTCCTCTTCGTGAAATGCCGGATTGAAAAGACAGTCTTCCAGCAGTTCGAGGGATTCGTCAGCGAAGTCGCTCAGTGAATTGATGCTTAACAGGGAATAGTCCCATTTTGCCTGTGAATTAAGTTTTGCGCCAAAGAATTCGGCTTCTTCAGCTATTTCGGAAGCTGAGCGGTTTTTAGTGCCGTTAGTAAGCATCTGCATTGTAAAAGAAGATAATCCGGGGATATTTCCGTCTGCCGAACCTTTTTCGGGCATAATGCGGATATTGATGAGAGGCTGCTTCTTATTTTGAACAAGGAATACTTTAGCGCCTCCGCTTAGCTGATGCTCTGAAAATTCGGGGAATGTAAAGCTGCCCATGCTCTCGGCAAATGGGGGAGTCTGACGTTCTTTTTTGTTTATCATAAGCAGTTTCGTAAATTGGAATTTACAATTTTTAAAAATACAACAATTTTAAATAAGAGTCATCAGTATGAAAATTATTTTAACCACAGGCGACCCAAACGGCATAGGCATTGAAATTCTGGCAAAAGCACTGCTGTCTGTCAGAAGAGACAAGCTGTTTGAAGATATTGACTTTACTATTGCAGGCAATGAGAATATCCTTAAAGATTATTTTGCCGTTACGAGTTTTGACGGATATATCCGCGGCGGAAGACTGAGAATAAACGATTTGGACTGCCGGATTCTCCACTGTCAGAATTATTACAAAATAAAGCCGGGTGATGAATCTGCCGAAGGGGGAGCCGCCGCCGCCAAGTCCATTGAAACGGCACTTGAAAAAACAATTGCGGGAGATTTTGACGCATTAGTTACAATGCCTATTTCAAAAGCCGCTGTTTATAAAGCGGGATGGAAATTCCCCGGACATACCGAAATGCTTGCCAGCCGATGCGGAGTAGAAAAACCGATGATGATTCTTTGTACGCAAAAAATAAGAGTGGCGCTTGCTACGATACACACCCCCATTAGCAGGGTGCCGGAAATGATTTCCCGGGAAACAGTTTTTGAACGGATAGAAGCTTTTAACAAAAGCCTTTTGAAGGATTTCGGAATAAAAAAACCGAAAATCGCAGTACTCGGATTAAACCCCCATGCAGGAGAAGGCGGCGGGCTGGGCAGTGAAGAAAATGAGCATATTTCGCCGGCAATTAAAATGGCTGTTAGAAAAGGAACAGAAGCTGAAGGTCCCCATCCGGCAGACGGATTTTTTGCACGAGGTGCATATAAAAGATATGACGGCATACTTGCAATGTACCATGACCAGGGACTTATCCCATTGAAAATGCTTGCTGCCGGCGCCGGGGTGAATTTCACGGCGGGACTTCCCATAGTGCGGACTTCCCCCGATCACGGCTCCGCATTTGCAATAGCCGGGAAAGGAATTGCAGAAGAAAGAAGCGCTGTGGAGGCTGTTAAAATGTCTGTTAATATTTTCAGGAACAGGAGATAAAATGAAAAAAGTTAATATTTTAACCTTGGGCTGTGCCAAAAATCTTGTGGATTCCGAAAGAATCAAAGCTTTAATAGAGCAAAGCGGAATGGAATATACCCATGACATTGACCTGGCAGATTATCTTATAATAAACACTTGCGGCTTTATTGATTCGGCAAAGCAGGAAAATATAGACGTGATAATGCAGGCGGCAGGCTTGCGGCAGAGCGGCGGACTGAAAAAACTTGTAGTTGCCGGATGCCTCAGCGAGCGTTACAAAGAAGCTCTTTCGCGGCAGATACCCCATGTGGATGCCTTTTTCGGAGTGAATCAGTTTGAAGAAATTGTCCGCGAACTGAAACCGGATTTGAAAAAGCAGCTTAAATCAGGCAGAAGTATTATGACTCCCGGTCACTATGCCTATCTGAAAATTGCCGACGGATGCAGCCATAAATGTTCTTTTTGTGCCATACCCCGCATAAAAGGAAAATATGCCTCGCGCCCCATGGAAGAGATTTTAGAAGAAGCCGGGGAGCTTATCAGCAGCGGAGTGGAAGAAATAATCGTAATTGCACAGGATACCACTTACTATGGAATGGATATTTACGGCAAAAGGCGCCTGCCGGAGCTTGCCGAAAAACTTAGCGCTCTGCCCGATTTAAAATGGCTTAGAATAATGTATGTGTATCCCGTAAATTTCCCGCGGGAGCTGATTGACCTGATGAAAGAAAAAGACATTATCTGCAATTACATAGACATACCGCTTCAGCACGTTTCAGAAAGGATTTTGAAATCTATGCAAAGGCCTATGAAAAAGCAGGATATTGTTTCAATGATAAAGCGCTTTCGCCGAGAAATTCCGAACATTGCAATTCGAAGCACTTTTATCACAGGCTTTCCGGGCGAAACAAAAGCAGAACACCGCGAACTGTGTAACTTTTTGAAAGAAACGAAGCTCGACCGTGTGGGAGTTTTTCCGTATTCCCACGAAGAAGACACTTCGGCATATAAACTGAGAGATAACATTCCATCCGACGTAAAAGCAGGCAGACTGGAAGAGCTGATGCTTATTCAGCAGGATGTTTCGCTGAGAAACAACAGCGGTGAAATCGGAAAAACAAAACGTGTGTTGATTGATTACGAGAAAAAAGGTAGTTTTATCTGCCGAAGCCAAACCGAGGCGCCCGATATTGATGTCAGCATCATTGTAAATAAGGATAAAAATCATAAACCGGGCGATTTTGCAGATGTAAAAATAACTCGAGCCGAGCATTATGATCTTTACGGTAAAATAGTTTAATCCCGGAAAGCCGGGGCTGTTAAATCTTATCTCTTCGCGCTATTAGGCTTTGGATTTTCATACCCCGACTTAAAAGTCGGGGCTATTAAATCTCATATCTTCCTGCCATTATCCCCCAGGGGAGGGAGATTAAGAATGTAGTTCCCTCCCTTTGGGGAGGGTTAGGGTGGGGCTTAAAATAAGCAGATGAAACACATACTCAAAATACTAAACTACTCCCCATTCATTGGACAGAAAAGTTGATGGTATAAGGTGTAAATTCTTTTTCTTA
>CAZOBD010000183.1:0-7785 GCA_964577665.1 uncultured Hyphomicrobiales bacterium | reverse complement strand
TAAATATGTATTATTAAAAGATAATTATAGTTAATAAATAATATAAAAAGATTGAATATTTTATTATATAATTAAATTTATTAGATGGAAATATTGAATAATTAATATAATTTAAAACTATATATATTAATAGAATAGATTATAATACTTAATAATATTTATATTTTATTATTAGTTAAATATAATATATTAAAATGTTTTATGAAATGTATTTATGAGTAAATATATTATTTGGAAGGATATTTTTGTAATATATGAATACTTATATAATGGTTAGACGTTCTTAAATGTAAATATTTAAGAATTAAAATAGATATGAAATATTTATAATACCTGTTAAATTAGTGTATTATAAGTCCTGTTGCCTTGACTTCTTCTATAAAAGGATCGCTTTTTTGGTAATATTCCGTAGAAAATGGGTGGGTTTCGATGGCTGGATATTTAATATTGATTTTACTGTATAATTTTATATTTTCTATAGGGTTATCAGTAAATTTATCTGATACTAAAAGAATATCAATGTCGGAATATTCGTGCATTTCGTCTCTTACTGACGAACCGAACAGTATAACCCGGCGGAAATTTAATCCTGAAGCCTGAGTTTCCTTTATAAAAGACTTTGCCTGCTTTATGGCATCTGCTTTATTAAGCATTTTTTTATTTCCTCGATATTTTTTAGAGCAAATTATACATATTTTTAAAGACATTATTTATTTAGAAATACTTTTATTGAGTTTGGTTATAAAGTTTAACTCTTTATTTATGAATATTTAAAATGACTTTAGTTGAGAAAGAATGTACGCTAGATAGATCTAAATATTTTATAACTATTTATATGTTTTATTATCTTTAGATAATTGCCCGGCATCTTTTTGATACCGGGCAAATGAAGTGATTTGTTATTTAGACGCGTGAATTATTATTTCTTTTCGTCTTTTTCGTCGTCAACAACTGTGAAATCGGCTTCTTCTACGCCGCTTGAACCTTCCTGCTGTTGGGCTTTGCCCTGCTGATCCTGCTGTGGACCTTCTTGAGGACCGGCTCCGGGCTGCTGACCTGCCTGCTGATACATATTTTGCGAGGCGGCGCTCCATGCATTGTTAAGTTCATCCATTTCAGAGCGAATTCCGGCGGGATTATTCTTAATTGCGTCCGCCAGTTTGTTTTTTGCGTCCTCTATAGACTTCTTTTGGTCTTCTGTAAGCTTGTCTCCGAGGTCTTTTAGCTGTTTTTCGGTGGAATAAACAAGGTTGTCGGCTTGATTACGGAGGTCAATTTCCTCTTTTCGCTTCTTATCTTCATCGGAATGAGCCTGAGCTTCTTGTTTCATCTTTTCGATTTCATTTTTTTCAAGACCGCTGGAGGATTCTATGCGGATATTCTGTTCTTTTCCGGTTGCCTTGTCTTTTGCAGCGACTCCAAGAATTCCGTTTGCGTCAATATCGAATGTAACTTCCACCTGCGGGACTCCTCTAGGCGCCGGCGGTATTCCGTCGAGGTGAAATCTTCCTAAGGAGCGGTTGTCTTTAGCCATGGGACGCTCTCCCTGAAGTACGTGAATCTCCACGGAGGTTTGGTTGTCGGTCGCAGTAGAAAAAATCTCGGTTTTCTTCGTTGGGATGGTGGTATTTGCGGGTATCATTTCCGTCATAACGCCTCCGAGGGTTTCAATGCCGAGTGTGAGGGGAGTAACGTCGAGTAATAAGACGTCTTCGACCTCTCCGCCGAGCACACCGCCCTGTATGGCAGCGCCGATAGCGACTACTTCATCGGGATTGACGCCTTTGGAGGGGTCTTTTCCAAAATAGTCTTTGACTAACTGCTGTATTTTGGGAATTCTCGTTGATCCGCCGACTAAAATTACTTCATTTATGTCATTAGGCGAAACTTTTGCGTCTTTAATTGCCTGTTCGACGGGGCCAAGCGTCCTTTCGAAGAGGTCAGAACAAAGGCTTTCAAACTTTGCTCTCGTTAATTGAATGTTTAAATGCTTTGGTCCGTCCTGAGTGGCGGTTATGAAGGGGAGATTTACGTCTGTTTGAAGGCTGCCGGAAAGTTCGACCTTTGCTTTTTCGGCTGCTTCGCGGAGTCTCTGAAGCGCCATGGGGTCTTTGCGAAGGTCGATGCCTTCCTGATTTTTAAATTCGTCGGCGAGATAGTCAATTAATCTCTGATCGAAGTTATCGCCGCCGAGATGAGTGTCTCCGTTGGTGGATTTCACTTCAAAGACGCCCTCTCCAATTTCTAAGACGGAGATATCGAAAGTACCGCCGCCAAGATCATAGACTGCAACGGTCATGTTCTGACCTTTTTTGTCGAGACCATAAGACAGAGCGGCGGCAGTCGGTTCATTGATAATCCTTTTGACGTTCAAGCCGGCAATTTCACCGGCGTCTTTAGTAGCCTGCCGCTGTGAATCATTGAAATAAGCCGGCACGGTGATAACCGCCTCGCTAATTTTCTGCCCGAGGTAATCTTCTGCGGTCTGCTTCATTTTCTGCAAAACCATAGCGGAAATCTCAGGGGCTGAATACTGCCTTCCGTCGATGTTCACGCGGACGGAGTTGCCGTCTTTCGCGGGTTCGACTTTAAAAGGCACCATTTCTCTTTCTTCGCCGACTTCTTCGGGGCGGCGCCCCATAAAGCGTTTAATCGAATAAACGGTATTGTGCGGATTGGTAACAGCCTGTCTTTTCGCAGCCTGCCCTACTAATCTTTCGCCGCTTTTCGTAAAGCCAACCATCGAGGGTATTGTTCTGGAACCTTCGCTGCTTGCAATTACATTCGGCGAAGAGCCTTCCATAACGGCTACAACGGAATTAGTAGTTCCGAGGTCAATTCCAATTATTTTTCCCATAATCCATTCTCCTTTCAAATGTTTCTTAAACCATAACTTTATGTTATCAAAATTTTTCCGTTCCAATCAAAACGAAAGCAAGAAAGTTCGTCGGGGAACCCTCTTGCTGACGTTTCGTCAGAATTTCACAAGAAATCCGGTTATTTTTAATTGCCGAAAATCCTTTATTACTTTTAACATTATTTTACTTCAATCTGTTTTTCTTCAGGCTCTACGGGCTGCATCTTACCGATATTCAGTTTGAGAACTCCGTTTTCAAATTTAGCTTCCACTTTTTCAGCATCTATTAGCTCGGGAAGCTGGAAAGAGCGGAAGAATCTGCCGTAGCTTCTTTCATTTCTGCAGCACGTTTTAACATCGCCTTCGGGAAATTTCTTTTCTCCCTTAACCGTTAAAATATTTTCGTCGTTTATTGATATTTTGACGTCTTTTTTATCTACGCCGGGAAGTTCAAATTCAAAGTCTATGCTTTCTTTGTCTTCCAAAACATCCACACGCGGACTGAAATCGCGTTTCGGCATTTCTTTCTTTTCATTTTCCGAATAGAAATACTGCATCATTTTGTCCATTTCCTTCGAGAGAGTATCCATCTCCCAAGAAGGATTGTATCTCATAATTGCCATAATTTATTCCTCCTTTTAATTAAAATATTTTCAATGTTTTCGACATTAAATTCAGACATGGCATTTCTAAAAGAAATGCCATGTCTTTTCGGTTATTTATGAAATTTCGATATTTGTTTCTTTGGGCTTTTCGGGCTCAACTTTTTCGAGTACGACATTCAGCGTACCGTCTTCATATTTAGCCTGAATATTGTCTTTTTTCACGTTTTCAGGCAGCATGAAAGAGCGGGTGAACTCGCCGTATGCTCTTTCTGATCTTATGAAAGTGCGTCCTTCTTCTTTTTCGTCGCCGCCTTTTTTCTCTTTCACTTTGCGTTCTTTCTTTCCTTTGATGGTCAAGACGTTATCGTCATTTACAGATACTTTTACGTCATTTTTCTTAACGCCCGGCATTTCAGCTTCAATGAAGATGTTCTTATCGTCTTCGCTGATATCGACTCGAGGTGCAAAGTTTCCGAATTCAAAGCTTACGCCTTTGTCAACGTCGCCCATAATGTCGCCCATTCTGCGTGCCAGTGCATCGAAGCTTCTCATTGGATCGAATTTCATAATAGCCATAGTTCATCCCTCCTTTCAAATGTTCTGTTTGTTAAACATACATTATATTTTTTCATTCTCAGATGCCGACACTTAGAAAGCGCCGGACATCTGACTGAAGTATCATCATAATTAGTTGTCAAATAGTAATATTAGTTGTCAAATAGTAATTTTCAGAGTACTTAGCTTATATTTACTTCATATTCTTTTGGCTGCTCGGGTTCTTTTTTCGGTATTGAAATTTCAACAACACCGTTATTGAATTTTGCAGAAATTCCTTCCGGGTCAATGTTTTCCGGCAGAAGGAAAGACCTTGAAAAGCTGCCGAAAGAGCGTTCGCTGCGGATGAATGCTTTGTCTTCTTCTGTGTCATTGCGTTTCTTTTCACCCTTCAAAGTCAGCATTCTGTCTTCGTTCATCGAAATTTTTATTTCGCTTTTGTCCATTCCGGGAATTTCCGCATGAACCAAAATGCTGTTTTCTTCTTCGAGAATGTCAATTCTCGGATTGAATCCGCCTGTTTCGACGGTCATGCCTTTTTCAAATTCATTAGCAAGGCTGCTCATTCTTCTGCCGAGGCTTTCAAAGCCGCGGAAAGGATCGAATCTCATCAGTGTCATTTTGACCTCCTAAGTGTTATGTTTATAATTTGTTTTGAGAAAATTTTTATTATCAATTTCATTTTCGCGTTCACCCAGATAATATACGAATAGCGTGCCAACTCGGATTTTTGGAAAAAATGTCATATTTTAGGAAAATATGTCAGTTTTAATGTCATTAAGTATGACAAAAATTCAAAGAATATTTTGTCAAAATGTCAACAATACAGACAGTCTGTCATATCGAAAGATTTGAAGTTCTTAATTATATGCAAAATTCAATCAAAGGAATGAATGTCAGCCTTGTTAAAATTTCTTTCTGAAATTTCGTCAAATATTATCTGAAATATTTAGAAATATTCAGAAAATAAATATATTTTAAGTAAATTAGTTTTTGTTTTAACATTAAATTTATAAATTATTTATAATGAAATTTGAATATATTTTAATATACATACTTACTGCTCTGCTTCTTTCCTGTTCTACCTCAGAAAAAAGTACCGATACCGATTTTGCAAAAATGCTGAGGGAATCCAGAGACAGGATCAATTACATGCAGCATATAGACTCTGCAGAAGTTCATGAATCCGCGGTAAGCCATGTAGTGCAGGCGTCAACATACGAGCAGAAATTCGAGCACGCAAAGGCAGTACTCGAGTTCATGGATGCTTTGAAATATGATACCAGCGCTGCAATATATTATGGAATTGCAAAAAATTATAAGAAACTTTACAAGATGGACAATGCGCTGGATTATGCCATGAAGTCCGTAGATATTGACCCCGCTTTTATCCCCGCGCTTGAGCTTCTTGCAGATATATACAGGACAGAGCTGAAGTACTTAAAAGCAATAAAAGCATATGACCGCATCCTCGCTCTTGACCCTCCTGATCCCGATTATTACACAATGCTGCAGGCTTTTCTATATGAATTTATCGACAAGAAAAAAGCCGTATCATTATATGAAGACATATATAAAAAAAATTATGATGAATACATTGCAACACGCCTGCAATCTCTTTACGAAGATCTCGGCATGGACGAAAAAAGGATGAATATTCTTCAGAAAAGGTACTTAGAGAATCCTTCCGACCTGCGAGCGGCGGTTGCCATTATGGATTTTTATATAAAAAAAGATGATTACGGCAAAGCTCTCACATTTTTATTTAAAATTGATTCGCTTGTACCTGACAGCGAGAGTGAACTTTATTTCGGCTATTTTTCCGAAAAGCTTTTAGACGACACAAGCTCGGCAGCAAAAAAGGTAATCCCTTCATTTTTAAATAAGATGAATATGAGGTTCCGATTCAACTGGCGGCTTAATATGTTCGGTGGTTTTTTGGCAGACCGTACAGGAGACAGCACGGCAGCAGGCAAATATTTTTCACAAACTCTTAAAGTTGCTGACAGTATTCCCGATATACCAATACAGATAGGTTCTTATTATCTTTTTGAAGGAAAGTACAGCCGTTCAATGAAAATTCTTAACGAATACCAGAAAAAATTTAAGGAAGACTACCGTTTTCCTTTTTTCAAAGGTATCTGTTATACATTTATAGACAGCAGCAAACCGGCGCTGGAGTCGCTTCGTAAAGCCATGGAGCTCGAAGAGAATAATATTGAAATTTACTCTCAAATCGGCATTGTTTTTGACAGAATGGGCAGCAAGGACAGTTCCGATTATTATTACAAAGCGGCGCTGGAGTTAGACCCGGACGACCCTCTTGTAAATAATAATTATGCTTATTCGCTGTCTGAAAGAGGAATAATGCTTGATAAGGCTCAGGAAATGGCTGATATTGCTCTTACGGCTGAGCCTGATAATCCTTCGTATCTGGACACTTACGGCTGGATACAATACAAAAAGGGCAGCTATGAAACAGCCCTTGAATATATTTTGAAATCGATAGAAAAAGGCGGTGATTCCGCCGAAGTTTACGAGCATCTGGCAGAAGTTTACCAAAAGCTGGGTAAAACGAAAGAAGCCCGCAAAGCCTGGCTCGATGCTTTGGAGAGGGATCCCGGCAGCGAGGATATTAAAAATAGATTGGAAAATACTGATTAACATACTGAGGTACGGCACATGTTTGTCATAATAGGCATTGTGATAGTCTTTGCCAGCCTTTTAATAGGCTATACCATGCACCATGGTGAGATTGGCGCACTGCTCGTCATTAATGAATATATTATTATTATAGGAGCGGCTGTAGGTTCAGTGATAATAGCCAATTCACTGCCGGTCATAAAAAAAATTATATCAGGAATGATAGGGGTGCTTAAAGGGCCAAAAGTTAATAAAGCTGCCTACATAGAACTGATGCAGCTGCTCTATGAATTATTTCAGTTTGCAAAACGAGAGGGTCTGATTGCTCTTGAACAGCATGTGGAAAATCCCGAATCCAGTGCAATAATGTCGAAATACACTACCTTTCTTGCTAACCACCACGGAGTCGAATTTCTCTGTGACACATTGAAAGTCGTGCTTAGCGGCGGCGTCCCGGCGCATGATCTTGAAGAACTGATGGATATTGACCTTGAGGCGATACACCATGAAGAATCAATACCGCCTGCTTCGGTTACCACACTTGCCGATGCTTTCCCTGCACTTGGTATCGTTGCTGCTGTACTTGGAGTTATCATCACTATGCAGTCAATCGATAAGGGCGCGGCTACCGTCGGCGCCAACGTTGCATCAGCTCTGGTCGGTACATTTCTCGGCGTACTTCTTTCATACGGAGTTGTCGGGCCTATAGCAAAACGAATGGAAAGTATTATGAAAGAAGAGCACACATATCTTGAATGCATAAAAGCATCCCTGCTCTCTTTTGCAAAAGGCGCTCCCGCCGCCGTAGCCATTGAATACGGCAGAAGAGCCATCGAACCGGAAATGAGACCCAGCTTCTCCGAAACTGAAGAAGCCATAAAGCAGGCAAAATAAAATTCTGATTTACTTGTTTTATTTTATATACAGGAGAATCTTTTAAGCGGAGAAAAAATGGCTGAAGAAGAACAACAACAGCAAAGAAAAGAACAGCCTATAATAATAAAAAAGAAGAAAAAAGGCGGCGGGCACGGTCATCACGGTGGTGCTTGGAAAGTAGCTTATGCCGATTTCGTTACCGCTATGATGGCTTTCTTTATAGTTATGTGGATACTTGCCACACTCGAG
>CAZOBD010000182.1:0-7938 GCA_964577665.1 uncultured Hyphomicrobiales bacterium | reverse complement strand
CCTGCCCGGGATGCACATAATCCTGCCCGGGATGCACGTATATATGGCACGAAAATATAATATAACACTATAAAAATATAAAATAACAGCGGGAATGTAGAAATAATTAACATGAAATCGTATTATATTTATATGAAAATATATTATTTAAACTACAATATTAATAATATTAACTAAAATATTGATTTATAAAACCCTGTAATATAATTTTATTAATTAGATGTAAATACTGATAATTACAATAATATATCTTTGGTGTTAAAATGGAAATTTAAAATGATATTATTAAACTGTCAGTTATATAAAATGCGGAAAATGATGAAGGCATGCGGCGCAAATAAATAAGTGAAGCAGATAAAGCCTCAATATTTGTATATTAA
This sequence comes from uncultured Hyphomicrobiales bacterium, assembly GCA_964577665.1. Classification (GTDB taxonomy): domain Bacteria; phylum Bacteroidota; class Ignavibacteria; order Kapaibacteriales; family UBA2268; genus CAYVTD01. The sequence goes on along the minus strand of CAZOBD010000182.1, from coordinate 7,558 downwards.
TACTTAAGTTGATTTATTATTTCGATTATATTCATTTCTATTTTTATTATAATATTTAAAAATCATAGAAAATATAATAATAACAGTCAATTAAATAGAAAAATATGAGACATAATAAGAATATAAAATGTTTATATTTGATTACTATATAAAAAATCCCTATTTTTAGCGGCAATACTTATCTAATATAATCGGTATTATAGAGGTAAGGAAAACTGTTGCAAAGAAAAAAAGGATGCCCGTCTTGATAAAGATAATAATTGTGGACGACCACGCGGTAGTACGAAAAGGCTTAAAGCAGATATTCGACGAAACCCCTGATTTAAAGGTAATAGAAGAAGCCGGCACGGGCAATGAGCTTATCGATAAAATCCGAAAGAATAAATATGATGTAGTGCTGCTTGATATTTCAATGCCGGGCAGGGACGGGCTGGATACCCTAAAGGAAATTAAGAGCATTCGGTCTGATATGCCGGTGCTGATATTTACGGTTTATCCCGAAGACCAGTATGCCGTCCGTGTATTGAGGGCAGGCGCAGCCGGCTACATAAATAAAGAAAGCGAACCCGAAGAACTCATAGAAGCAATCAGAAAAGTAGCCCGCGGAAGAAAATATATTTCGCCTTTTCTTGCAGAACTTCTTGCATCCAACCTTGAAACCGGAGGGGAAAATCCGCTGCATGAAAATCTCAGCGACCGGGAATTTCAGGTAATGTGCAAGATTGCTTCCGGTAAGAAAGTAACTCAGATAGCGCAGGAACTATCTTTGAGCATTAACACCATAAGCACCTACCGCAATAGGATCCTCGAAAAGATGAACCTGAAAAGCAATGCGGAAATTACTCACTATGCTATAAAAAACAATCTCGTTGATTAAAAATATTAATGCAAAATGAAAAAGTTATCTGATATTATAGAGTTTATTGACTATAAGCGCATTTTAGGGAGTACAGATAGAGAAATAAAAAATATTTGTTATGACTCCAGAAACTGCTCGCAGGGTTCTTTGTTCACAGCAATAAGAGGATACAGCACCGACGGACATAAATATATCCCAGGCGCTTTGGAAAAAGGAGCAGAAATAATTGTTTGCGAGAAGTTTGACTATGACGCGGCATTATCGGAGCGGGTAACTGTTGTAATTGTCGAAAATGCAAGAAAAGCTTTGGCAGAACTTTCGCACGCACTGTACGAATATCCTTCAAAGCATTTGAAAATAATCGGAGTTACGGGCACAAACGGCAAAACTACCGTAACTTATCTTATAAAAGATATACTGCAAAAAGCAGGAAAGAAAACCGGATTGATTGGTACAACGGGTATTATTACCGGTGAGGATATTGTACCGGCAGCTCACACAACCCCGGAATCTTTAGAACTGTGCAGGATATTCCACAAAATGATTCAAGAAAATGTCGAATATGTGGTTTTGGAAGTGTCGTCCCATGCACTGAAACAGCACAGAGTTGACGGAATAGAATTTGAAGCAGCGGTCTTTACTAATCTGACGCATGATCATCTGGACTATCACACAACAATAGAAGACTATGCCCGCTCGAAAAAAAGGCTGTTTGAGATGCTCCGCAGCGATAACCACGCGGTTGTCTTCGAAAGTGAACATACCGCATATATGCTTGAGGGAATAAAAGCAAAAACCGTAACCTGCGGGCGGAGCCGGGAGTTTGATTTTATCATCAAAGAGGAAAGCATTACTTCTAAAGGAAGTGTTTTTAAGCTTTTGTCCGGTAAGTATGAAATTGATAGACAATTGGAAATTCCCCTGCCCGGAAGATTTAATATTGAGAATTTTACTTTAGCCGCTGCCTGCAGCATAGCTTTAGGAATAGATAAAGATACTATCCTGAATAATGCAGGAACATTACAAGGCGCTCCGGGCAGAATGCAGATTATTAAGCTAAAAAGCGGCGCTTCCGGCATTGTGGATTATGCTCATTCCCCTGACGCACTTACTAAAGCTCTAAAAACATGCCTTGAAATGATAGAAGATAAATCAGACGAAAAGGGAAAGATTTTGTGCGTATTCGGCTGCGGGGGCGACCGGGATAAAGAAAAAAGACCGATAATGGGAGCATCTGCGGCAAAGCTTGCAGATTATGTTATTCTAACCGATGATAATCCCAGAACGGAAAAATCGGAAAGAATACTTGAAGACATTTATAGAGGTATCCCTCAGGAATACAAATATAAAGTCCTTCTGCTTTCCAACCGACATGAAGCAATATCCTACGGAGCAGGAATAGCTGAAAAAGGTGATGTATTGCTGGTAGCGGGCAAAGGACATGAAAAATATCAGATATGCGGTTTAAAAAGAATGTACTTTGATGATGCTGAAGAACTGTCTAAATTCACCTGATTAGCTTTACAAATATGAAAATTCATAAATTTACGCTGCAAGGCAGAATACCAAACCAACATTTTCACAAGTTATCCACATGCAAGCGATCTTATCAACACAGTTGTCCACATAGTATAAACAACTATGCACCCATAGTGCATTATACCATGTATAATTATTAATTTTTATTAACTGTAATATTATTATAATATTTTTGTTTGAAAAGAATATTTTCAATATTTTTATGCACTTAAATAATCGTACTTTTCAAATTTACTATTTATTAAATAAAAAATATAGTTGTTAATATATTATTCATAATTTTATAATATTTAATTTAATAATTAAATTATCATTTTTGAAATTATTTATCATGAAAAAGAAACTGCTTTCCTTATCAGATGATGACATACTAAAATTAACATCCCTATTTAAAATATTATCCGAACCTTCTCGATTAAAGATACTGAGAGCACTATTTTCGGGAGAGAAATGTGTTTCTGACATTATTGATAATACAGGTCTCCTTCAGGCTAATGTCTCAAAGCAGCTTAGGATTCTGCAGGATAGTAAGGTTGTTTCCTGCAGGCCCTCCGGACTCCAGAGGTATTACAGAATAATTGACGATAACATATTTAATATATGCAAAATGGTCTGCAAAAAAAGTAAAATAAAATAATAATAACGACTACTTTCGAATATGAATGCAAATTATATACTGAAAAGGATATCTCTTGCAGTGATTACCGCCTACTATTCATTAAAAGTTTTCGTATATATGAGCTTATCGCGGAACCGAAAGAAATTTTTTCGCATAATAAGAAGTTGGTCAGACAGTATAATAAAAACAGCCGGTTTAAAAATAAATGTTTACGGATTGGAAAACCTAGCTGCTGAACCTGTCATTTACGCAAGTACACACAGCAGTCTTTTTGACATACCCGTCCTTTTTTCCGCTTTATCCGGTAAACTCAGCATTGTATATAAAAAGGAATTGGATAAAGTCCCTTTGTTTGGAGCGGGCATGAAAAAAACACCTTTTATAGCAATAGACCGCAGGAATACGCGTTTGGCTTTAGAAAGTATAAAAATAGCCGTTAAAAAGATAAAAGAAGGTTATTCGATAATAATTTTTCCTGAAGGGACACGCTCGAAAGACGGCAGACTTCAGGAGTTCAAAAGAGGCGCTTTTATGCTTGCATCACTATCCGGAGCAAAGGTTATTCCAGTTACTATTAAGGGAACTTACGAAATAAATCCTCCCGGCTCTAAAATCTTCAATTCAAGAGAAGTACAGATGTACATAGGGAAAGCAATAGATAACGGAAACAGAAGCGGAAAAGAAGCAGAGAAATATATAAGCGAAAAAGTGCGGGCAGATATGAAAAAATTTTACTGATAATACAGAAATATTTTTTATTTTGAGTAAAATATATTATATTTGTAGTCTTGTATTTTGCAGGTCAGGTAGCTCAGTTGGTAGAGCAGTGGACTGAAAATCCACGTGTCGGCGGTTCAATTCCGTCCCTGACCACTAAATTATTTTATATGCCCTTGTGAATGAATAAGTTATGAGGGCTTTTTATTTGAGAGTTGACAGAAGGCAGTTCCTTTCTTTGCATTCTGTTTCCATTACTTTTCACTCTCTTCAATATTTATCAATTGCAAATCGTCAATACGAGTACGATAGTTTAGTGTTATTAAAATTATTACTATTTTTTGAGAAACACCGCAAATAAATATATATCTTTGTTAATGGCAGCAGCCATTTTATGGCTTTCTTTCTTTTCTTATTATCATCACCATGAAAAACACAGACCGGAGCATTGCACAGAATGCTGCAGTCTCAATCAAAATGAGCATTCAACTGATTTCGCAGAAGTTGCTTACACAAAATTGGCAGAAGAAGCTCATAAACATGAATGTGCAGTATGCTCTTTTTTGAAAATTTACAAGACTCAATCCAATTTATTATCTTTAAATAACTTTGAGCTGATTTCAAAGTTTTCTCTACAGATCTTTCGCTTATTTGCAAGCATTTTTGAAGACATTTTCTTTTCTAAAGCAAGAGAGCCTCCTTTTCAAGTTTAAATAAAGCTTATTTCATATTATTTCTCTACTTAACAGGATAAATGTATGCTTATCTGCATAAGCATATATTATTAATTCATTAATTATTATTATTCAATAATTTTTCGGAGTGAAAATGAAAATCTCATTGTATATATTCGCAGCTTTGGCATTATTGCTGTTTGTTTCTTGTTCGGAGGATGATCCTAATGAACCCCATCACGAGCATTTCGAGGCTTCCGGTTTGGTTCTGATAAATTCCGGAGAGCGTTTTTTCAAAGTTTTTCAAGGTGAAATTGTTTCTGAAACTAAAGTCCTTGAAGTCCCTTTAGGTGAGCTGACAGACCATTATTCTATCAAATTTCTTGATGACCATGGGGATGAGTTTGATCCGCCTGATGATCCTGATAAATCATTAGACTGGGAAATTGAAGATGAGAGTATAACAGAAGTTGTACAGGATGAACCGGGAGAATGGGAATTTCATCTGAAAGGATTGAAAGAAGGAACTACTACTATTGAACTGCGGGTGCTGCACATAGACCATTACGGATTCAGAACACCCAAAATACCTGTTGAAGTTAAGTAGATATTCATAACAAGTTGAATTCTAAAGAAAAACTCATTCCCAAACTCCGATTTGGGAATGAATTTTTCAACCGAAACTCTATTTCGCCGCTGCCAAACAGTGTTTGACTTGATAGTATCTTATCCAAATCGCATTTTGGATAGGAAGAGAATTCTTGTTTTGAAAGCAACTTGGTATCAGAACATAGAGGCAGGGGTGCTTTTTTTAAATTATTTATTTTTCGATTTTGATAGGAATAAATATATATGAATAGAATAGTATTGCTCGTAATATTATTTTTCGATTCATTACTACTATTCGCATCGGCAGATTCTGTTCAGATCACAGGAGTTGTTTTAGATGCTGAAACAAGAGAGCCGATTGAAGGAGTTAGAATATTTTTTGGCAATAATCTCCCGGACTTAATAACTAATAGCAAAGGTGAGTTTAAATTCTTTTATAAACCAAACAGCAGTATTAACTTAAATGCTGCGAGAATCGGGTATAAACAGTATTCCAAACAGTGCCTGATAAGTGGTGATTCTTGCATAAACAGTGAGATATTATTGATTCCAGAGGAAATAATCCTTCAGGAAATTATTGTTGATGCCAAAGATAATGACTCAAAATTTACAGAGTTAACTCAGGCACATTCCGTTTTAAAAGCACGTGATTTGCAGCAGAATCTCAACCAAACCCTTGCCTCTACTTTGAAAAATGAAGTTGGAATCGCCGTAAGAAGTATGGGGCCGGCTCTTGCCAGGCCCGTTATTAAAGGATTGGGAAGCAATAGAATTATCCTTGCTCAGGATGGAATTCTATCTAACGATCTGTCTTCGACCTCACCTGACCATGCTGTTTCTATTGAACCATATTCTGCTGAAAAAATAGAAATTCTCAGAGGGCCGAAAATTGTTCTGTATTCAACTTCCCTTGCCGGCGGTGTTATAAATGTCTCAAAGAATGATGTTTTTATGAATCAGATTGGAAAGGAGCAGTTTTCTGCCGGTTTGTTTCTTAATTCTGCCAATTTGGGGAGGCAGGGAAATTTTCAGGCAGCCGCTCCAATTGGCAAATTCACAATATGGTCTATGGGCGGTTTAAACAAAACTGATAACATCAGAAGTCCGGAAAAAACACTCGCCAACACCGGCTCTGATAACTTAACCTATTCAATCGGTACTTCTTATAATATCCTTGATCTTTCCGCAGCAGGGTTTTATGAATCTTTTAAGCTTGACTATGGGGTTCCCGGTGGTTTTCTGGGGAGCCATCCCAATGGTTCTGACATTGAAATTGAAAAGGATGACTACAATTTCAGGCTTAAATACCATTTTCATCTTGATTTGCTTGATAATATTGATGTTTTATTCCAGCGGTCCTATTATCATCACACCGAGTATGAATCAAACGGCTCGGTGGGCGCTGAATTTGTGAACAGGATGCTCTATTCAAAAGTTATTTTCAATCAAAAAGAGTTGAGGCTTAAAGGCAGTAAGCTGTTTGGTTCTTACGGACTTGAAATTAATTATAACGACAGAAAAACCGGCGGTTTCGTATTTACGCCGCCGGCTTCAGCTATTAGCATAGCGCCTTTCATTTTTGAGGATCTCTCCATTGGAGAGTATTTTTTGCAGGCAGGCATCAGAATCAGTTATGATAAATACTTACCTGAAATAATTTCTACTACTAAAAATCCTCATTTAGTCAAAGACAGAAGTTTTTTGAACATCGGCGCCGGTTTTTCCGTTATGAAAGAAGTTTTTAACAGAAATTATCTTGGAATAAATCTTTATCACACCGAAAAAGCTCCCACAGTCGAGGAATTATACAGCGAAGGACCTCATTTGGCGGCATATTCCTATGAAATCGGAAACAGCAGCTTATCTAAAGAATCCGGAAACGGAGTTGAGCTGTATTATTATTATAAATCCGAATCGGATTATTTTATGGCTTCAGTTTTTTATAATTATTTTGACTCCTTTATCATTTCAAGGAATTCCGGTGAGATTAATTATTCTATTTTACTGCCTGTTTATAAAACTTCTTCCGTTGATGCTGAAATTTACGGCTTTGATGCTGCTTACATTAAGAATATTTCTTCCTTTAAAATTGAAGGAAATTTAAGTGCTGTTTACGGCAATTTACTGCCTTCAAAGGATAATCTTCCTATGATCCCGCCTTTGAAAGGAAAAATCGAAGTTAGTTATAGGAAAAACCGGTTCACTTCTGCTCTTAGCAGTATCTTTGCAGCCGCTCAAAATAGAACGGATACCTTTGAAGAAATGACTAACGGTTACATCATCTTTGGAATCTCAGGCGGCATATCTTTTGAGTTTTGGAACACTTTCCATATTCTGTCTCTTAGTATCGATAATATCTTTAACTCCGTTTATTACAACCATCTTTCAAGAATAAAATCCATCATGCCCGAACCGGGACGGAACATAATACTAAGATATAAGTTTCTTTATTAATAATCTATTAAAATATTCATTTCAAATAGATATTACACCGCTGATCTGTCTATTCCGAACGGTGTAATTCCTATTCCGAACGGTGTA
>CAZOBD010000181.1:0-7998 GCA_964577665.1 uncultured Hyphomicrobiales bacterium | reverse complement strand
AAGCACATTCCCAAATCGGAGTTTGGGAATGAGATGCGAAAAAACGAAATGTAAAAGAAAAACCGTAAGAGACCCCACCCCTGCCCTCCCCAAGGGGAGAGAGCAAGATCATTGAATTCCCTCCCTTTGGGGAGGGGTAGGGTGGGGCTTAAAAATAAACATCTGAAACTTGGAATTTAAAATAAACAGATGAAGCTATTTATAAATACGAAATTATAAAGTAAAGGATTATGGAAAGAAAAAAAGCAGAACAGATTTTAAATAACTGCCGGGGCAGTCAGATAGCCGTAATCGGCGATATGATGATGGATCATTACTACTGGGGAAGCGTAGGAAGAATTTCTCCCGAAGCTCCCGTTCCTGTTATTGACATTGAAAACGAAAGCTACCATTTCGGCGGGGCTGCCAATGTCGTGCTTAATCTTTTTTCTCTGGGAGTAAATCCCCTTATGTGCGGCGTAATCGGAGTTGACGAGTTCGGAATTAAATTTAAGGAGCTGTCTGAAAAACTCGGACTTTCCGTGGACGGACTTTTTGCGGATTCCTCCAGACCTACTACCGTAAAAACCCGCGTCATTGGTAATAATCAGCAGATAGCACGTATAGACAGGGAAATTCGAGATGAAATCAACCCGGAAATAGAGGAATTTTTCATTGAGATTATAGAGAGCCTGCCGAACCTGGACGGCATTATTTTTGCAGATTACAATAAGGGCGTTATTACTCATAGACTTATTGATGATATAATTAGCCTTGCAAAGAAAAACGATATTCCTGTATTTGTAGATCCAAAATTTATTAATTTCTTTGCATATAAGGATGTTACACTATTTAAGCCCAACAAAAAAGAAGCCTCTGCTGCACTTAACCTTGAAATGAAAATTGATTCTGATGTAGATAGAGCAGGAAAAATGCTTCTTGAGAAGCTCAATTGTGAAAACGTTCTGCTGACTCTCGGCAGCAGAGGAATGAAACTTTTCAAAAAAGACGGTACTTCTTCTCATATTGAAACTATTGCCAGGCATGTAGCCGATGTTTCCGGCGCCGGTGATACCGCAATCTCTACTCTTGCCGCAGCGATGGCGGGCGGCGCAGACGTCCTTGAAGCCGCTTTTCTTGCCAATCAGGCATCTGGTATAGTTTGCGAAAAACCGGGTATCGTATCAATCACTATTGAAGAACTTCTTAAATCATTGCAGCATTAACCGAAGCAACTTATGATAGCAGACAGAAAAGATATCAGCGCCATTTCCGGGCGCCTTCGCAGTGCCGGAAAGAAAATCGTATTTACGAACGGGTGCTTTGACATTCTACATGCGGGTCATGTAAAATATTTAAGTGATGCACGGCAGTTCGGCGATATTTTAATTGTGGGATTAAACAGCGACTCATCGGTTCGCCGTCTGAAGGGCAGCAGCCGGCCTGTTAATCCGCAGGAAGACAGGGCAGCTGTTCTCGACGCTTTGTCTGCCGTTGACTACGTTGTTATTTTTGAAGAAGACACACCTATAGAATTGATAAAAGCCGTAAAACCTGACGTCCTTGTAAAAGGGGGAGATTACACGATTGATACTATTGTCGGAGCCGGTTTTGTAACGGAAAACGGCGGAAAAGTTGAAGTAATTCCCCTTCTTGAAGGCAGATCCACTACCTCACTGATAGAAAAATTGATGAATAAGGGCTAACTGCCGCTTTTCATCTCTCTTACATCGTCCCGCAGAGTATTCCCGATTTCTCTTCCTACTTCTTTGGCAGCATCTAAGATTGCAGACCTTATTTCTTCCTCGGAAAGAGAAGCCATGTTTATCTGTCCGGTAATAACACTTATAGTTTTTGCGGCATCATCGTCCTTTTTTGAAGTACTGCCGGGGTTAACCCTTAGACGCACACTTTCCGATTCGCTGTCTTCCCATACCAATCCGGCGGAAGGTCGGTGGATAATGGTGCATTTTGCATTTACTTTCAGATACAATCCGCTTTCTGTTGAAATAATTTTGCATTCTTCGAGACGTATTGTGGTGATATATTCCGTTGAATTTCCTAGCACAAGGGCAGGTTTTATCATCAGGTATTTTACCATTGCGCTTTCCACTCCGGCAGAAATAGAATTAGTAATTTCGCGGCTGTCTGCCGCTTTATCAAGTTTTTCTTCGAGCTGTGCGGTCAGAACGCCTTTGCTTGCTGCAAGTGCGATGTCTTTAACGATGTCTGCCGTGCTTTCTTTTTTCTTTTTTTCGTCATAATCATCATCGTATTCATCTGTTATTACAACCCTTGAGGCAGACGGTGCAACCTCCTCTTCGAAATATATCTGCTTTGATGCAATGTCATATTTTGCAAGATTGTTTGTATGACCGCAAGAGAAAGCTAATCCGGCGGTGATTAGAATAATAATAAGGAGTTTACATTTCATTTTTTTCACCTGATTCAAATATTCAATAAACAGACACTCTTCTAATTCCAAATATATTAAAAAATGAAATAAATAGCTTCAAACTACGTATTTTTTTTTACTGTGTTAAAGAAATTCACTAAAGTCAAATTATGATACGGTAAATATATGAACGCGCTGAAAAATGTAAAATTTTTGCTGGTAATCCTTATCAGCACTTTATCTTTTCAAACATGCAGCTCAAAAACGGAAACCGCAGAACAGATAAACTCCGATACATCGCAAAAAGAAACTTCTTATGCGGAAGCCTCACCTTCTGCTCAGAACAGCCGCACTGCTCAGGATAATATTGCATCATCGCGTCAGAATGCTATTACCCGTGCAGTTAAGAAATGCCGTGATGCCATAGTGGGAATAAACGTAACTGAGGTGCGGGAAGTGGAGTACCGCTCGCCTTTCGACAGTTTCTTTGACGACCCCTTTTTCAGGCGCTTTTTCGGTGAACGCTATCCCCGCCGCACCCGAAAATATCAGGTGCACGGTCTCGGCTCCGGTTTCATTATCTCTCCCGACGGTTACATACTTACCAACCATCACGTTGCAGGAAACGCCAGCAAGGTATTGATAACTATGACTGACGGAAAAAAATTTGATGCTGAAATAATTGGCGCCGACAAAACAAGCGATGTCTGCCTGCTGAAAATCGACGGAGATAATCTCCCATATCTGGAGCTTGGAAATTCTGACGAGATATATCCCGGCGAATGGGCAATAGCCTTCGGAAATCCCTTCGGTTTGTTCGATATGAATGCAAAGCCGACCGTTACCGTTGGCGTCGTTTCAAACAGCGATGTAAATATGTTCCACTCCGACGGCAGAGTTTACAAGGGCATGATACAGACCGATGCTGCTATAAGTTCTGGCAACTCAGGCGGACCGCTGGTAAATTCTCTTGGTGAAGTAATAGGTATGAATACCGTTATTTTTTCAACCGCACAGAGCAATCAAGGCGCCGGCAGCATTGGCATCGGGTTTTCCATACCTATAAACAGGGTGAAAAAAATCGTAGAACTTCTTAAAAAATATAAAAGAATAAACAGGAATTTTTACACCGGACTTGATGTTCGGGAAATAGATGAGCAGGTAGTCCGCTATCTTGACCTTGAGGTAGAAGAAGGAGTTTACATCTTCGGGATTGAGCGGAACTCTCCCGCTGAAGATGCAGGATTGGAGCCGGGTGATGTAATCTATGAAGTGAACGGACAGCGTATTCTCCGCGACGACGATTTTTTGATTGAAATAAATGATGCCATAGCCGGGCAGACCATGAAGTTCACCATAATACGCCAAGGGAAAAAATTAAAAAAAGAGATGCTCCTCAGACCGAGGGACAGAAGATGAAAGAAGTTCAGCCAAGCCTCCTTGAAGCTAAGAATCTTATTAAGCGGTTCAAGAAAAGAACCGTTGTTAAGGGCGTGAGCCTAAGCGTCAATCAGGGCGAAGTTGTCGGGCTTCTCGGTCCTAACGGAGCAGGAAAGACCACAACTTTTTATATGATTGTCGGCATGATAAAGCCTACATCCGGAATTGTTCTGCTCGACGACACCGACATAACCCCGAGAGCAATGTACACTCGTTCTCATCTCGGAATAAGCTATCTGCCTCAGGAAGCTTCCATTTTTAGAAAACTTTCAGTGGAAAATAACATCAAAGCCATTCTTCAGCTTCAAAAATTGTCCGGGAAAGAACGTAAGCAAAGATTAGAGGAACTGCTTGAAAATTTCGGTATTAGCCATATACGAAAAAGCAAGGGATATATGTTGTCCGGCGGCGAGCGGAGACGCTGCGAAATAGCCCGCACCCTTGCCGCAAATCCTAAGTTCGTACTTCTCGACGAACCTTTTGCGGGCATCGACCCTATTGCAGTAGAAGATATCATGCAAATGGTTCGCCAGCTTAGGCACGACGGCATAGGCGTTTTGATAACCGATCATAACGTACACGAAACCTTATCCATAACCGACCGAGCATATATTTTGATTGACGGTAATATCTTCACATCCGGTAAAGCGGAGGATATCGCCGAAAATGAAGAAGTCAGGCGGCTGTATTTAGGAGAGACCTTTAAACTCGAAAGATATATTTGAAACTTATGAAAAATATCTCTTATCATGTTATTCTGCACTTGCTGCGAGGATCTCCGGTATTATATCCCCACTTGAGAGCAGCGCATTGAGATTGTGTTTCTTGAGATGGACTCCACTTTTAAAGTGGAGTCCATCTTTTCTCAATGGAATCATGGAATGTTTTATCTGTTTATTCTTGAGATGGACTCCACTTCTAAAGTGGAGTCCATCTTTTCTCAAAACTTTGATTATTCGGATTATCTGATTATTTTTGAAATTCGTATAAAAAAGATTTGTTTTCAGACATTCCATATCTTCGTGATAAGGAAAGTCGTTCACAAAAGATAATTATTATGAAAATACTGATAACAGGAGCAGGAGCAGTAGGATTCAACCTTGCAAAAAGGCTTGTAAAGGACGAACATGATGTCCTGCTGATGGACAGCGATCTTTCCAGAGTGGAGTACGCTCAGGAGCATCTTGACATCGGTGTTTTGCAGGGTAATGCAAGCAGTTACAAAGATTTGAAGGCAGCGGAAATTGAAAAAGCTGATTTTTTCGCAGCATTGACCAATAATGATGAAGTTAATCTTGTTTCCTGCATGATTGCTAAAAAGTCTGGTGTTTCGGTTACAACAGCCCGCGTTAGAAATCCGGAGTATTCGTCCAAAAGAGCTATTCTTTCAAGCAAAGAACTCGGTGCGGATTTTCTTATACATCCTGAACGCTTAGTTGCCCAAGCTATCGTGAAGCTTATAAGACAATCAAGCGCAACTGATTTTATAGAATTTGACGAGGGCAGAATACAGCTTATAGGCATACGTCTCGACCGATCTGCAAAGGTTCTTAATAAGCCTCTTATGGAACTCGGAGAAGTTTACGGAAATCCTCCTCTCAGGATAGTTGCAGTAAAAAGACGAGAGCGGACAGTTATTCCCCGGGGCGACGACCGGCTCGTTCCCGGCGATCAGATCTACATCATCTGCGATCCCGATTATCTAAGCACGGCTCTTGGATATTTTGGAAAAAAAGATACAAAAGTAGAAGATATAATGATAATCGGCGGGGGTCAGGTCGGGAGATTCATAGCCAGAACGCTTGAGAAAGAAATAAACGTAAAGATCATAGAACGCGACGAGATGAAAGCCATGAAGCTTTCCGAAGAGCTTCGCCATGCTCTTGTTCTGCACGGCGACGGCTCCGACCTTGACCTGCTTACGTTCGAGGGTCTTCGCGAAATGGATGAGTTCGTAGCCGTTACGGGCGATGACGAAGCGAATATCCTTACAAGTCTGCTTGCAAATCACATGCAGGTACCGCGTACAATTACCCTCGTAAGAAAAACGGATTACCTTGCCTTAGGTCCCGCCGTGGGCATGGATGCGGCAGTTAGTAAAGAGCTAATAGCGGTCAATGCCATTCAGCAGTACATCCGGCAGAAAAACATCGCATTTTTTGCACAGCTTCCCGGTTTGGATGCTGAGATAATCGAGTTCGTTGCAGGCAGCCGTTCAAAAATAACGCGGCAGCCGCTTATGAAAACGGATTTTCCTAAAAATGCAATTATTGCCGCCGTTCTGAAAGATGACGGTTTGGAAATCCCCACCGGTGTAACACGGATAGAACCCGGCGACAAAGTTGTAGTCTTTTCTCTTCCCAATGCCGTTAAAAATGTTGAAATATTCTTTTAAGTTCAATGAGAATACGAATAGTTCTGCGAATATTAGGATCTTTGCTCATGGTATTATCGGCTGCAATGCTTCTGCCGATACCTTTTTCGCTTTATTACGGGGACAGCGACTATACCTCTCTGCTGATTTCTTCGGGTATCTCACTGCTGGCAGGGGGACTTGCTTTTATAAACATCAGGCGGAAAGAAGATTTAAGACCTAAGGAAGGTTTTGCCGTGGTAACATTAGGGTGGCTGGTTCTCTCGCTGTTTGGCGCCCTGCCTTTCTATATATCGGGAGCGATACCTTCCTACACCGACGCTTTTTTTGAAACAATCTCCGGATTTACAACCACTGGTGCATCAATACTTACAGATATAGAGGGGCTCCCGCATGGACTGCTGTTCTGGCGGAGCCTCACCCACTGGATGGGAGGCATGGGCATTATTCTCCTTTCAATAGCAATTCTGCCTTTTCTCGGAGTAGGCGGCATGCAGCTTTTCAAGGCGGAAGTGCCGGGTCCTACAGTGGATAAGCTCGCCCCGAGAATTATGATGACTGCAAAAATTTTGTGGGGTGTGTATGTGCTTTTTTCCGCTGTTGAATGTCTCCTGCTGATGGCTGCGGGCATGACCTTTTTCGATGCTCTCTGTCATACTTTCGGCACTCTTGCTACCGGGGGCTTTTCTACGAAGAATACTTCACTTGCCTCTTATGACAGCGCCCTGATAGACTACATAGTAATAATTTTTATGATAATTGCAGGAACGAATTTTTCTCTGCACTATCAGGCTCTGAAAGGAAACTTCAAGGCTTACTTGAGAAACAAGGAATTTAAGATATTTATTACTATTATTTTCGCGGCATTTGTGATAATATGTATGGACGTTTTTTTCAATGACCATTTCGGTTTTTTGGAAACAGTACAATACACTCTTTTTCAGGTTATTTCAATTACTACCACAACGGGTTACGGCACTGCCGACTACGAAAAATGGGCTTTAACTTCGCAGGTTATTCTGCTTTTTCTTATGTTTATGGGCGGGTGTGCAGGTTCTACGGGCGGCGGCATGAAAGTAATGAGGATATACATACTTGCAAAATTTGCCTACTCAGAAATAATCCGCCTTCTGCATCCCAGCGCAGTCGTACCCATTAGAATTGGAAACAATATTGTTGATAAGAAAACAATTTCAAACATAGCCGGTTTCTTTCTTATTCATCTGGCAATTACCGCATTCGGGATTCTTTTGATGACATTTCTCGGGGAAGACCTTGACACATCAATCGGCGCGGTTGCGGCGACAATAAACAACATCGGTCCCGGAATAGGCATAGTAGGTCCCACAGAAAATTATGCCCTCATACACGATGCGGGGAAATGGGTTCTTTCTATATTTATGCTTATTGGCAGGCTGGAAGTGTTTACGGTAATTGTTCTGTTTGCACCTTCATTTTGGAAAAAGTAAGTCAAAAATTGAAATTAAATTTTATCTTCTCCGGATTTTTCTAATATTTTATTAAGCAATTCAGAGGAAAAGAATCTTTTCTGCTCCAACCATATTTAAAAAAAAGGTTTTATTTCATCAATATATTTCAATTCTTTAGCTCTAAGCAAAATTCCGGCAGATCCGACACAGTTTACACCAAAATATTCTGCTGTCTTTATAGCTTTCTTATCATCAATAATCAATATATCTGCATTAAGTTCTTTGCAAAATCAATGATTCTGATTCTCCATAATCCATTACTTGGAGATATTTATTAATAGATGTAATACTTTTTACATTTGAGGAATATTTGTTTTTAA
>CAZOBD010000180.1:1545-8038 GCA_964577665.1 uncultured Hyphomicrobiales bacterium | reverse complement strand
GTACATGGGTGCATCGCAATAGATGCGCGACGTCGCCGGGGCGCCCGCGGCCTTGTTCGTCGCTGATGAACGCAAGGTTCAGACTCATGGCGAGCACCCTCCCTTCCTCGAAATCGCGGTTCGGCTGATGGATCACTGGCCGGGGAAACGCCGGACATCATAGAGGGCAAGCCGGCCGGGCGACAAGTTCGACGCCTCCCCGCCGACCCCGAGCCACGCCCCTGGCTTCACATCGCCACGACGGCCATCACCCCAAGGATCGAGCACAGCAGACCGATGTAGGTCAGGATGCGGGGGTTTTCGGTCCCGCGGGCATAGCCGTGGGCGGCGATGACACCGCCGCCGCCGATGATGATCGGCAGCAGGAGTGGCAGCTTCACAACGACCGCCACGGTGCCGAAGGCGATCATCCCGACGGCGATCGTGGTTTCGATGATCTCGTACCAGGGATAGCGGACGCTCGGTTGCTTGGACTTGGCGATCTGCAGGCCTCTGCGCAGCCCCTCGACGTCGAACCCCGTCCCGCACTCCGGGCAGATCCGCGTCGTCAGGCCGGTCAGGTCGTAGCCGCACTCGAGGCACTTGAGGCCGACCCCCTCCGGGATCGGCAGGTGAAATCGCGTCCGGCATTTCGGGCAGACGTGGCGGTCCAACCCGGTCAGGTCGTAGCCGCACTTGCGACAGGTGAGGTGATACTCGGCGGGCACGGGCATGTCGTCATGCCAGACGCCGCCGGTCACCTTGGGCAGCGGCGTGCCGCGGCCGGATGGCTTGCGTCGTGCGGGTTGGCCTCCCTGCGCCTTGGGGCTCATCGGCTTGGCCTCGCATCGGCGGGGAGAGTGGATCGCGGAAAGCAGAAGTCATCCCGCCGAAAGACGACCCGCTCTCGATCCGCCCGAAGCGGTATCCGGTGGGTGGCCAGATAGATCGCGTCTTCGCCCACGAGGCAGGCCGCGACGCGAACGGGATCGCGGCGGTCGTGCCCCCGGAAGCGCGAGGACTCGAAGGTGTACGACGCCGGCGTTCCGACCGAGCGCGCGGACAAGCGAAGGACCTTCTTCGTGGCATACAGCGGCGCGGTGACGTCGACGGCAACGGGCACCGGGGCCGGAACCGCCGTCCACACATCCGCGTCGATCTCCACCTCCAGCGTGCTGCGAGAGCCCCGGGCGGGGCGATGCGGATTCTCATGGTAGCTCAGCGTCTCCTCCTCAAGCCGGATGTGATCCACCCATACGGTGGCGGCCCGTCCGCAGAGCAGGGCCACCGATTGCATCGAATCCACCCTCAGACCGGCGGCGACGACGGCCAACGGCAACGCGACGGCATTGTCGCCCTTTGCCGCACGGAGCCAGGTCGTTCGGGCCTGGCCGGTCGTGTCCGTCAGTCGAACGGCAACCGGCACACCCGTCGGGTCTTGGTGGGCCACGTCAAGGCGAAGCGTCTCGAAGTTGCTCCAATCGGCCTCGGGCACGGACAGGCGGACGTTGCCTCCGGCCTTCGCAAAACGGATTCGCAGGGAGCGCCGCCCGTGCG
This sequence comes from uncultured Hyphomicrobiales bacterium, assembly GCA_964577665.1. Taxonomy (GTDB): domain Bacteria; phylum Bacteroidota; class Ignavibacteria; order Kapaibacteriales; family UBA2268; genus CAYVTD01. The sequence continues at coordinate 6,502 of CAZOBD010000180.1, read as the reverse complement.
TGGCGTATTGCTCGGAGGCGGCGATCGTCGCGTGATGGCTGCTGAGTGGCTCGACGTCGCGCTCCATGTCCGCCAGCCGGAGCCGCCGAACGGGCAGTGGTCCCGTCGTGAGGGGTCGAGCCGGCATGGGCCATGTGAGCAGCGTGCGGAAACGCGTAGGGACCGGCTCATCTTCGAGGCGTGATGCGGGGAGCACTCGCGCATTCGACCCGGACTTGTCCTCTGCGGCTACCGACGGCCAGGCACACTCGCCCGCCGACAGCACGCTTCGCTCTCCGGCGAGGGCGTCATGCCGGATGACGTTGATCGCCCAGGGCCGATCCGGAACCCCGACACGTCGCAGAGGCACTCGAAGCTCCGCCTGCCACGCACCTTGCGTGACGGTGGCCGCCGCCTGCGTCGGGCCGTCCCAACCCGAGAAGCCCAGGGGAAAGCCCATGTGTCTGCGTGCGTCATACAGAACGCCCTGCGGGTTGACCGCCAGATCGTAATAGACCTCGGGTCGGTCCGGGTCGGTCCAGAGCAAGACGCGGCAGCTCTCGTCCTCCGTGACGCCGCGATCGTCGTCCAGCCAGTGGCGGACCTTGGGCGGGCCAATACTGGTGTCGGTGAGGCACTTCACGGCGATGTAGAGGTTGGCGGCCTCATAGGCGACGCGGACCTCCGTCGGTCGGCGGGCGCGGCGCATCTTCGGCCCGGGGACCACGAACTGTCCGTAGGCGGGCGAATCGTTCCAAATGCCCTCGTTGAGCCGGCCGTCGATCAGAGGCGGCAGAATCACGGGGATGGCTTGAATTCCGTTGGAAGCCCTCAGACGGACGGGACCGCTCGTCTGTCGGGTGGGCTGCGACGTCGGCAGTGTGGCACATCCGACGACCACGCATGTGCTCGCGATCGAGAACGACAGCGAGCAGGTTGTCCTGATCCGTGAGGGCCTCATGTCGATCCACGCGGGAGCGGAGCTTCCATGATGTTCCGTTCTGGGCGAACCGAAGGCAAGGCACCGGCCTGAGTCGGGTCGTCCGCGCAGGCGACCGTGGCCACGGGCAGATCGTCTACGCCCGAAGACCGGCGAGCCGCTCCAGCGTCTTGACGAGCGCTTGCGTGCCCTCGTGCCCCTCACCCTTGGCCTGGTTCGCGGCAAAGAGCTGATGAACGATCGTCGTGCCGGGCAAGGGGACCTTCAGCTCCCGCGCCGATTCCTGCACGAGTCGCAGATCCTTCTGCTGCAAGTCAACAAAGAATCCGGGATCGAAGTTCCCCACCGCCATCTTCGGACCGAGGTTCTCGAGCATCCAGCTAGCGGCCGCCCCGGCCGTCACCGCTTCCAGCATGCGGTCGAGGTCGAGCCCCGCCTTGCGGGCCAACGTGACGGCCTCGGCCGCTGCCAGGATGTTGAGCACACAGATGACCTGGTTGCAGAGCTTGGTCTGTTGGCCCATGCCGCTGGGCCCGCAGTGAACGATCGTCTTGCCCATGGCCTGGAAGATCGGCTCGGCCCGCTGGAAGGCGTCCTTCGGTCCGCCGGCCATGATCGAGAGCGTGCCGTTGATCGCGCCGACGTCGCCGCCCGAGATCGGTGCGTCGAGAAAGGACGCCCCTTGGCGTTCCATCGCCTCGGCCACCTTGCGGGCCGTCGCCGGGGCGATGGTCGACATGTCGATGCCCAGCATGCCCGATCGCGCGGATGCGGCCACGCCGCCTTCCCCGAGCCATACCTCCTCGACGTCGGGCGAATCGGGCAGGCAACTGATGACCACCTCGGCCTGCTCGGCTGCCTGGGAAGGGGACTCCGCGACGGTCGCCCCGTCGGGCTCCAGGGCCTCGGCCTTGGCACGCGTCCGGTTGTGCGCCACCACGGTGTACCCGGCCTTGAGGAGGTTGCGAGCCATGGGGGCACCCATGATTCCCGTTCCGATGAAGGCAATTCGTTTGTCGCTCATGATAAGATCTGAACATAATGGGGCCGGGGCCCCGGGGCAAGACGGCCCCGAGGCGTGCACGCGCGCAACACCAGACCCCGATTCACGCCGCAACTTCGAGGCATGCATGGCGACCGATCGCCCGTTCGACAAGGCAAACACTCGGGCCGCCAGGTTCTTGGCCGCCCTGGCCGACCCCGGCGGGTTGCGGGCGAAGCAGCGTCGGGCGGAAACGGCCGTGCTCGCACGCGTGGGCGTGCTTACGCTGTTGCATTGCCTGTACTTCTTCAACCAGGCGTGCGACGACGCATACATCAGTCTGGCCTACGCCGAACGCTGGGTCGACGGCCGCGGCCTGACGCTCAACGACGTTCGCCCGTCTGAGGGATACAGCAATCTGCTCTGGGTGCTGATCGCGGCGGGCGGCATGCTGCTGGGGTTGGACGGGTTGGCGGTCGTCAAGGTCGTCGGGCTGGTCTGCGGAATCGGCGTGGCGCTCGTCGGTGTGCGGACCGTTCGGGCGGCCGGCGGGCGGATCGCGCGACAACTCGCGGCGGGCCTCTTCATCGCGGGGGCTACGCCCATCGCCGCCTGGTCCGTCACGGGGTTGGAGACGGCGCTCTACGCGCTCGAGATCATCACACTGACCTTGCTGGGGATGCGGCTGGAATTCCGATGGGCACGGTGGCTGTTCGCCGTCGCGGCGGGGGCGATCACGATCACGCGACCGGAGGGGATGGTCGTCGTGGCGGGTCTGTGCGTGGCACTATATCTCTTCGGCCGACGCTCCCGCCCGCGGGCTCGAGGGCTCGGGTTGGGTCTGCTGTCGGCGGGGCTCATTGTGACCGCGCATCAAATGATGCGAGTCGCCTACTTCGGCAAATGGTTCGGCAACAGCGCGGTGCACAAATGGCATCCGATGGGCGTGCCGACCTTCGTTGGGGTGGGCCTCGACCAGCTGCAAGAGCTGACGGTGCTGTACTGGGCCACGCCGACGGCCCTCTTGTGGCTCGTCGCCTTTCTCCCGCTGCTGCGCCGGCGGAGCCGGCGCCGAATCCTACCGGTCGCGCTCGTGCTGACGGCCACGGCGGGCTTCCACCTGCTCGTCGGGGGCGACTTGGGACCGTACTTCCGCTTCCTTGCCCCGGCCATGGCGCCCGCGGGAGTGATGATCGCGTGCATCGGCCTCGGGTGGCGGAGGGGGACGATTCCCGGGCGGATCGTCCGGCCGATCGGCCCGATGTTGGCGGTCGTGCTCGGGGTCTCGGGCGCCGTTTCGATGCTGCAGTGGATCCCGCTGCCGCACCATTTCTACGCGTGCCCGTCTTGGGTCCGGCCGACCGCGCACGCGGAGGTTGTCGCCTGGCTCGATGAGCACGCCGATCCCATCGACCGCATCCTGCTCTCGGAGATGGGGCTGATCCCGCACCGGACCGGCCTGCCGTGTTTCGACTACCTGGGCCTGTGCGACCGGTTCATGTACGAGCGGGGGACGGAATTCCACCCGGAGCGCTACGACGAGCACGAGCCGAGCTTCATCGTCTTCGGGTGGCTTGTATTCCCGGACGGACAGGTGTCGGCGCGGCTGCCGGCCGAGAACGCCATCCTCGCCCAGCCGGATTTCCAGGCGAAGTTCCGGCCCGTCGCGGAGTTCCCGATTCAAGAGGATCGCAGCCTGATGGAGTACGGCTACTACCGCAAGCGGACCGACGAGGCCGAGCTGCGATTCCTCGTCTTCCAACGGCGCGAAGACCGATGAGGATTCGCCAAAGAAGAAGCGGCGGGACCGTCGAGGACTGCCCCGCCGCTGGTCATCCCCACGTGGATTTCGGTTGCCGTCGTCCGCTCACATCCTCCGGCCTCAGGCCAGCGTCTCCCAGCCGATCTTGGTCTTGCTCATGGCATAGCCGACCTCGCGGAGGTAGTCGCCGTAGACCAACATCCAGTGGAAGCCGCGCATCTGGTCGGCCAGCTTGTCGCAGCAGCCGGCGACCTTGAGGTCGAGCTGCGCACGGCAGATCGGCAAGAACGGCACGTCCTGGATCGTGCCCGTCAGGCCCAGCCAGGTCTGTTCGGAGAAGTCCGAGTTGATGACCGTGACCTTCTGTCCCTTGGTGAACTCTACCTTCGGCGCGGCCCCGTAGTCAGACTCGTAGTGCGTGAGGATCCGCGCGGGCTCGAGGTCCTTGCCGTTCATGCGTCGCGGGGCGGTGCAGTGCGCGAGCGTGATAATCCCGTCGTGCGGGTACGTCGGGTTATGCAGGAACGGCGGCTTGCCGGAGATGCCGTTGAGGAGCATGCCCGCGGCGATCACGACGAAATCCGATTCGCAGAACGCGATGAAGCCGTCGTCGTTCAGCCAGGTCAGGTTCATGCAGCCGGTGGTATCCGAGACCCGCATGATCGTGCCCATGCACTGGTTGAGCGTCAGCGCCCGCGCGCCGACCTGGGCCATCACGCGGCGGAAGATGTCGTCCATGATGTACGCGCCCTCGACGAACTCCTTCTTGCACTCGAGGGACACGCCGGGTTGCTTCAGGTAGTCTTCGGTCTTCTTCTTGGCGGTGGCGACGGCCTTGGGATCTTTCCGCGCCGCCTGGATGAGCTTGCCGAGCTCGTCGTAGCTGAGCGTGTGCATGTCGAGCTTCCATCGCTCTTGGGCGAGCTTCGGCGCCTCGGGATGGGCCCAGCCGCTCGGGCCGCCGACGGCGACGATCTTGGAACCGTAGGTGTTCTTGAGCCCACACAGGGCGCGAAGACGAACGAGGATCTCGTCTTGCGAGTCGACCACGACGTCGCGATAGCTCATGCCCTGCTTGGAGAGCTGGTCGGTGTGCGCCCGTAGGTAGCGCGGGTGGATGATCTCGTACCAGAGATAGACGGGCCCCGACTTGTGGCGGACGAAGAAGACCATGTCCTTGCCCATCTTGCGGATGGCATCGAAGATGTCGCCCCCCGCCGCGGCGGCGTAGACGAGGACCACGTCGGCCTCGGCAATGTCCTTGACGCCGCTGAGCTCGGCCTTGCTGCGGATG
>CAZOBD010000180.1:0-1535 GCA_964577665.1 uncultured Hyphomicrobiales bacterium | reverse complement strand
TCTTCATGGGGAAGTCGGCCTGCTCGCCGAGCTTGACCAGCTCACCGCGGATGTGCTTCTGTTCCTTCTCGGCATCGGCGGGCGTCTCGACGCCGCCCCACGGTCGCCAGCTCGCCTGGTCCCGATGGCGATACGTGCCGTAGGTGAAGAGCGGCTTGACCACGAGCGTCTTGCGGTCCGGACAAGGCCCGCTCGCGTCCTGCGCGGCCGAGAGGGCCTGCCAGGAAAGCCCCGTTATGGCGAAGCTGCTCAGGGCCGTTCCGCCGACGCCGCCGAGGAAGCTCCGGCGCGTCATGCCCTCCGTGGCGGCATCGTGATCCGTGCAGCCGGGGCAGCAGCAGGCGTGAAAGGACTCTTCACAACCGTGTTCGTGTGCACACATGGTTGACACCTCCTCGTAGTGGGAATGGATGGGCCGGGAAGGCCGAATCGGCCGCCGGTGGCCCGTCTGATCGGCTCGCTCGGTACGTGGCATACTATCGTACCGCCCGCCGGCGGGGGAGACAATGGCAACCGCAGGGACCTGGGACCAGGGGGTGCGGATACTCTTTGACACCTCGATACATGGGGATCGGGCGGATTGACGGCTGTGTGTTGCGGTGGGGAGTGCAAGACGGAGTCTCTGCTGCCCAGCCCCCAACGGGGGCGAAGGACGGTAGCCCAGGGTGAGCGCAGCAGCAGGCCCTGGGAGAGAGGATGCCCAATCGGGTGAGCCCCGACAGGGGCGACGGAGAGAATACTTCGCATCGCCCTGGGCTATGTTCCACCGGGCCTCCGGCCCTGACGAGACTCGCGTCCCGGGTGTTCCCGCGCAGAGGTCGGGGCCCCTCTTCGCGGCAAGCTTGCCTGGGCGAGGCACCGTGCGGCGGACGCGTGTGTCGCGGGATACGACACGGACGCCGCGGGCGCGGTAAGATGGGGACGGAAATCGACGGACCCGAACTCACGGAGCCAACGTCGTGCAGGCTGTTTCACTCTTCGTCGTTGCCGTCACCGCCGTCGCCGCCGAGCCGTCGGCCGATCGTCGTTCGCCGACGTCGTGGCCCCCGGCATCGCCTCGCGCGACGACACGACCCACGACGCGCGTCGCGCGGGGCGACCACATCGTCGTCTACAAGAAGGGCGTGGCCATCAACTGGACGAAGCGCCAGGTGGAGCTGCAAGGCACCATCGCGTTCCGCCAAGGCCCGCTCGAGCTGTTCGCCTGCGCGACCGACAGGTACGGCGGGGACAAGACCCACGAGAGCATCGTCCTGCTGAAGGGCCGACCCCTGCACATCTTCCAGGCGCTGGGGTTGATCGGGCTCGAGCCGGGCTCGCCGCCGCGTTGGAACGAGGCCACGAACAAGATCATTCCCGCCACGGGCCAGCCGGTGACCGTCCGGGTCGAGTGGATCTTCGACGGGCACCGAAGAGAGGCTTCTGCGCACGAATGGATGCGCCGCATCGACAAACCCGACGAGTCGCTCGAACCGCTGCACTGGGTGGTCTCCGGATCGAGGCCGATCCCCGACGGCGGCATCCTGGCCGACGAA
>CAZOBD010000179.1:0-8125 GCA_964577665.1 uncultured Hyphomicrobiales bacterium | reverse complement strand
GAAATCAGAAAATAGCAATTGGTTATTCGCATCTCATTCCCAAACTCCGATATTGGAACGTGAAATCAGAAAATAGCAATTGGTTATTCGCATCTCATTCCCAAACTCCGATTTGGGAATGTGCTTTTCTTTCAAAACTCTGTTTTGCATTAACACTAAAATAATCATTTTCTTGAGTGTTTTCTTTTATCATGGACGTTTCATCTGTTTATTTTAATTTACGATTCAGGTGTCCGACATCTTGCTTAAATAAGCATCTCCTTGAGTGTCTTTCTAAATCGAAGGTGTTTCAACTATTTAAAGTAATTATGCCATTTGTTAAATTATAATATTTTTTTATTCTGTAAAAACCTCTTAAGAAACAATTTAGATTAATTATACGAGATGCAGCAATAAAAATTGGAATTTCAAGATTTTTTATGATTTTTATTAAGAAAATAGGATAAAAAAGAGTGTTAAGCAGCGATTAAGAAATAGTTAAAAAAAAATAATCGGTTTTTTTTGATTTTTTTTGAGACGTTTTTGCGTTTCATGTGTCATTCTTAGTGATTGTGAAGCTAAAAATGAAAAAAGAAGCTGAACAAATAAACTCAAAAGCTTGCATAAGAAATGTAAGTAAATGATAAATAACGACATATATAAGTTCTTTGATAATCGGGGCAGAAGCGGGGAAAATAATCCCGGCTTAGTACTTTGAATGAAAAATGAAAGGGCAGTAATATAAAAATTCCCTCATCTCTGCGAAAAAAAATATTTTTTCTTCAATGTTAAGATAATGTTATGTATTTTTTAGGATAAAAACAGAGATTTTATTAAATTCGACTTTTATATATTTTGGATTAAAATACGTTTATTTAATAATTATTATCTCAGGCAGAAGAATATGATAATTACAGGAAAAAGGATTTTGGTTCTCGGAGGATGGGGACTGGTAGGTTCGGCGATTTGCCGAAAGTTAATGGAGCACAAGCCCGCAAGCCTGATTGTTTCTTCTTTGAAACAGTCCGAAGCGGAAGATGCCGTGGAGAGTTTGAGAAAGGAATTCCCAGATGCCTCTCCGGAAATGTTCGTCCCGAAATGGGGCAATATTTTTGTGAGACAGGAGTGGAAAGACGCATTTTTCGGAGATATACTGGCAGACCCGGATAAAAGAAAAGGTGTGCTTTCAGATGTATATGACGAACTCAGCGAAGAGATTCTTAAAAATTCGGCTCTATACAAGCTAATAGTTGACACTAAACCAGATGTAGTGGTAGAGTGCATTAACACTGCTACGGCTATTGCTTATCAGGATGTTTATACCTCGGCTAATACCGCAAGGCGAAGTCTGGACAGCGGAAACTGTGATACAGAAACAATGGAGAAAATGATGTCCAGCGTTTACATACCGCAGCTAATCCGCCATGTACAGATTTTTTACAAAGCCCTGCTCGACGCCGATTCGAAAATGTATGTAAAAATCGGAACCAGCGGCACGGGCGGCATGGGGCTTAACATACCCTACACTCACAGCGAGGAACGCCCTTCAAGAGTGCTGCTTGCAAAAGCGGCAGTAGCAGGCGCCCAGAGCCTTTTGCTTTTCCTTATGGCAAGAACGCCGGACGGACCTCTGGTAAAAGAGATAAAACCGACCGCGGCAATTGCTTGGAAAAGAATTGCTTACGACAAAGTTATGAGAAGAGGCGCTCCCATTCACCTTGTTGATACAAAACCTGAAAACACCCGCAGTGTAAAAAAATCCTTCAGATTTGACGATTACTCCGGTGTTCAGAAAACAGGCGAAGATTATAAATCGGTTTTCATCGACACAGGCGAAAACGGTATTTTTTCAAAAGGGGAATTTCAAGCTATAAGCTCAATCGGTCAGATGGAAATTATCACTCCCGAAGAAATAGCCGGCAGCGCAGTCTTTGAAATCTTAGGCGGCAACACGGGCCACGATATAATACAAGGACTCGACAGCTTTTCCATGGGGCCTACATACCGCGGCGGCGTTCTTAAAAATGCAGCTTATCAGAAACTAGTGCAGCTCGAACGGGAAACCAATACCGACAGCATTGCTTTCGAACTTTTAGGCCCGCCGAGGCTTTCAAAACTTCTATACGAAGCTTACATTATTAAGCAGATAGCCGGCACAATGAAGGGAATTTTGGATGTTTCACCCGAAGATTTTTCAAACAAAGCCAAGAGCCTGATAGATGAAGACACCCGTCTGCGCTCCGAAATGCTTTCCATCGGACTCGTTGTTCTGATGCCCGACGGCGAAAACTACCTGCGCGGCATAGAAGTAAAAATCCCTAAGTTCGAAGGTAAAGAAGAGATAGAAATGTCTCCCGCACTTGTTGACAAATGGTGCGAAGAAGCCTGGGTTGACCTGCGAAGCTCAAACTTTCAAAAATGGCAGAGCAGAATAAAAGATATAATCAACCGTGCCGAAGAAATACCAAAGATGGAAACAAGTTCGCGGTTTACCTATACGAAAGACTACTGGAACGGCTTCGGCGAAATAGACGAAGGCAAATTAGTGGGATGGATATTTGAATATGAAGACGAAGGATGGCGTTTTAAAAGATAAATTTATGCTGAAAATTGAAGATTAATCAGCTTTACTTTCTAATAAACTATATTGTTTCATCAATTAAAAAAAGGATGTATGATGAAAAAACTATTACTACTCATCGCAGTCAGCACAAGTCTGCTTATGTTGTCGGCACAGTGTATGCTTGCGGACGACAAAGGTAACGGCGATGACATTTTAAGGAAAAGCCAGCTGGCAGAACCGCCGGCTTTCGTTTACCAGACGAGCTTTCCTTATCCGTTCACCGGCAATCCCACACAGGCAGGCGTATCCACCGGATACTACTTCGTTGACAGTGATGACCGCGCTCCGGACTATTGGCGTCCGAACCCGGTAATCGTCGATACGACGGAAGAACCTAACCTATGGAGACGTATCGTGCAGGGTCCAAGACTCCGCGACCCGGCATTCTGGGATGAAAATCCCGCCGAAGGTCTCCGCTTTTTCAGAAATCCGGCATTGCCGGCTTACACCAACCCTCCGGGTAACTTTTTCGATCCGAATCCCAACGTTGGAACGGACTCGACAGACGATGCTATCGCCGGACCGATACCTATTGGATTTAACTTCTATTTCAACGGTATCCGCTACGACAGTTTCTATGTGTCAACAAACGGCGTAATAGCCCTGACAAACAGAAGATATTTTTACGACATTAACGGCGAACGCACCATACCTCAGGGCGGCAATTCCGCTTATGACCCGATGAGTATGGACTGGTTCATCCGCGGCAGAAACGGCGACGGTATGGACGATCTGACTGAGGATAACTTCGGTTACAGATATGCCGTACTCGGCAATCAAATCGGGCACGGCGACCTGAAAAGCGCTGCAGCACGCGGCGGTATCAGAAACTATACAGGCAATCTGACAAATTTTCCCTACAATGCACCGGTAATTGCTCCTTTTTACGGAGATATGCACCTTTCGCAGTACGATCCCGAAACGGAACTTCCGGATGACTGGGGCAAAGTATGGTTCAAACGCTCCGCATCTGCGGACAAGCTTATTATCTACTATATAAACATAATGCCTGCAGCAGGCGGCAAGGCAACTCCTTATGGAAATTATACCTCGGTTTACAACCCGAGACCCTGGACACAGCCCACAAGATACGTAGCCGCAAGCGCTCAGGTGGAACTTAACCGCCTCGACAGCAGCGTTACAATAGTATTTGAAGAATTTGTAGGCGGCGCCGTAGTAGGCAACCGCTTTGCAGAAGCCAAAGATATTTTCCGTTATAATACAACTTGCGGTGTCCGCGGATTTGCCCGCCACGTTAACTTCGGAAGAGGCGGCGTAGCGGAAGGCAATGCTAATTATCCCTGGGGCGGCGAATATCAGCAGGTAACGCACTATTACAGCAACTATGCAGTGCCCGGCGCACCTTATCCGCATGATTATCTCGCTATTAAATTCAAACAGTGGAAAAACACTCTGCGCGTTGTAAATATGGAATACCGCGTAAGAAGCACCGACCCGAATGACGATCTCGATTTCAAAGTAAAGGTACCCGCAGACAAAGTTAACAACTATGAGCTTCTCGCCGGCGAAGAAAGAATCGGCGCTCTGCAGCCCGTGGTGGTTATTCAGAACCTTACAAACGATATTCAAGGTCCTAAAGGCGTAAACTTCCAGGAGCAGGAGCTCAGCTTCCGCGCACGCTTCAGGATTGTTAACCTCGCTACAAACAGAATTATTTACAACAGACTTGTAAACGTGGACAGCTCCTGTATGGCAGTTGATTATGAAGCCGGCGAACGCTGCGCTGACGATCCTTATGTCAATATCAGATATCTGGGCAGCAATCCCGAAGGAAATCCGCAGGAATTCCCGACTGATGATAAATACAACGGTCTGCCGCCTTATACTTACGCACAAGTATTCTTCTCTCCCTTCGAGCCCAATGAATACGTTGTGAACCATATCGGACGTATGCGCGCATTTATCATTGCCGACCCGACCGACCCGCAGACAAGCGAAGGTCTCGGTGATGAGTGGCCCTTTGACGATACCGCCAGCGTACGTATCTTCGTTATGAACAGACTTGAAAAATTTGACGACGATGTAACAGAGTACCATTTGGTGGAAGGCGTTCCTATGCCTTCAGTACTGAAATGGGTAAACATCGACGCTATCGTAGTCAGCGGCGATCAGGTATCCCATCATCCTCTGCCTCCGCGCGGAAGATATAAATCAGGCGCGGGTTATGATCCCGACTCCGGCGTAGATACAACTTATGAAGTAGATTCACCAGTAATCTACATGAACAGGGAAGACCTCGGACGCCAGGACAACAGCCCGGGCGATGAAATCCGTTCATTCCCGATTGATCTCCGCGGCAGATTCGGCGCAGCGCTTTCTCTTTCAATTCAGAGAAACATCATGCGCGAAGACTGGTCGAGAGGCTGGAGTGACGGTATGCTTATCGGTCCCGAGCCGAGAGCTGTCATCAACGGAAACGTTCTTGCTGAGTTCAGCACTGCCAGGGCAGCATCGGCTAATCCCGACATGCTCGTAGTCGAATTTGCAAAACCGAGCCTTGACGGTATATCAAACATTACTAACATTGACGGAAAACTCTGGAGACATCACTTCCGCAGAGGCGGCGCAAAAGCTGTAACGAACATGCCCGCATACGGACTTTACGGCGGCGGCGGCTATCTTCGCGGCTTCTTAGAGCCGAGCGTAAGCGATCCTTCGGCAAAAGACTCGGCACTCAGTCCGCCCAGCGCGGCGACAGGTATGCTAAACGGTCTGCGTCCTAACATTTATGATGACGGTATGGATGAAGAATATATCAAAGCATTTATCGCAATACCCGATACATTCATCAATGCACCCAACGAAGGTGCTAAGAACTTCCGCTTCAGAATCAGACTTGCGGCTTCTAACGATAAGAAATGTATCACATGTATCCCCGATGACGACGATCCGTTCTTCGTGGATAACGTAAGAATACTCTTCAAATCAGAAGTTACCGATCTTGAAATATCGGCAATCAAAGTTCTCTGGCCCTACACGCAGGCTCCTGCAAGCCAGTGCACTTCAGTACCTATCAGAGTCGTTGTTTCAAATAACACAAGTCTGAACGCTCCGACATTCAAGATAAGAACAAGAATACACAGAAAAGGCACAGAAAACAATATGTGGTCGTCAATTTACTGCCAGGAAGTACCTTTGCCGTTCCTGACTCCTCTGACACAGGTAGAAATTCCTATGCCGAACTGGAACGCAAGACTTACGCCTCCCGGCCAGTACACATTAGTATCACATCTGAGATTTGACCTTGTAGGCGGCGACCTCGAACCGCTGAACGACACAACTCACAGAGATTTCACAATCAGATTCGGCGACGACTTTGCTTACGATCCCGTTGACCAGCCCACAAACAATGTTCCCGAATTTATCGGAACAGTCGGCAGAGGCTTGAACCTTTACGGTTTCTCCGAAGGCGGCCTCGGCAGCACAAACGGCTATCAGGGCGGATGGAATCCCGATTTCTTTTCCGCAGGCTATGTAGGCGGCAGCGGTTCCGGTCAGATTGCAATGAAATTCAAACTCTTTACGGTAGATACAATTTACGGATACAAGGCATTCTTCGGTACGCTCAATCAGGCGCTCGATGACATCGCTCTTGCCATTTATCCCGATGCCGGCGGACAGCCCGGTCAGACTGAAATACAGGGATCAAGAATGTTTACCGTACGCGGTCTTGACTATTTCGCTAAAACATTCCTCTTTGACGAATATGTAACTTACATGCTGCCGAATCCCATAATGCTTCAGGCAGGCACATACTGGATAGGCATATCACAGCTTGGTGAAACGGGTCTTGAACTCGGCGCCTCAGCATCCAGAGTAGGTATGAGAACGCTCAGCGTTTACATACAGCCTCCCACGAACAGTTATAACAGACCTCTCGGCGGCAGCGGTTTCCACCTCAGTCTGGATAAAAACTTCCGCAAGAGAAGCAGAAGCGGCAACCTTATCAATGATAACTTCTTTGCTTATGAAAACACACGCGGCTCCGGCGAATGGAGACAGTTCCAACCCGGAAACGGCAACCCGGCTTATGCACACTTAGACCACTTCGGCGTATCACCCAGCGACGGTACTACACACACATTGTCACGCGGTACATGGATTCCGATGCTCCGTCCCTACTTCGGAGAAAGATCACACGGTACGGAATACAACACCGAATGGTGCGAAGACATACCGGTAGAACTCTCATACTTCGACGGCAGAGCCCGCGACAAAGGCGTTGACCTCTTCTGGGAAACAGCTTCAGAAAAGAACAACCACGGATTTTACATCGAACGCAGAGTGAAGAGCAACGGCGAGCAGTGGACATCAGTCGGCTTCGTTGAAGGACACGGTACCACATCACAGGTTCATAACTACAGCTACTTTGACAACAAGGAGTTAGTGCTGAACACAACTTATCAGTATCGTCTCCGTCAGGTTGACATCGACGGCGCTCACTCATGCTCCGATTTCAGCGACATCGTAGAAATCAACTACGGCGATGCCCTTACACTTCAGAACCATCCCAATCCTTTCTCGGCAAGCACGATGATTAGCTTTACCGTTCGCGAGAAAGCCGACGTAAGAGTAGAAGTGCTCGATATTTTCGGTAAAGTTGTAAAGACTCTGAAGAGCGGCGCAATGGCACCCGGCAATTACACTGCTAACTGGCATGGTCTCGATGCAAACGGCAGCCCGGTTACAAACGGCACATATATCTGCCGCGTAACTGCAAACGACAAAGTCGAAACCGTGAAGATGTCATTGATACGTTAATATGACAGATGATAATCCTTATCTAAGGATTAGGTTTTGATATGACAAGCCCTTTGCTTAAATTAGCAAAGGGCTTTTTTGTTATTTTACAGGAGACTTATGGCTGAGACTATTTTTTCAAAAATAATCCGAAAGGAAATACCTGCTGATATCGTCTATGAAGACGAAGAAATCCTTGCCTTCAAAGACATTAATCCGCAGGCGCCCGTCCACATACTTGTCATTCCCAAAAAAGTAATCCCTACCGTAAATGACATTGGTCAGGATGACAGCGAACTTACAGGCAGGCTGATACTGACGGCAAAAAAAATTGCCCGGGAGATTGGAATAGACAAAGACGGATACAGGCTTGTTTTCAACTGCAACAAGCACGGCGGACAGGAAGTAAATCATATCCATCTGCATTTACTGGGAGGCAGACAGATGAAATGGCCCCCGGGATAAAATATTTTAGAACCCGGAGGGAGCTAAATCAAAGAATTCCCTCCCTTTGGGTATGGTTAGGGTGGGGCTTAAAATAAACAGATGAAACGTCCATGATTAGGGAAAAACACATAAGGGGATGATTATTTGAGAGTTAAGGCAAAACAGAGTTTTGAAAGAAAAGCACATTCCCAAATCGGAGTTTGGGAATGAGATGTAAAAAAACGTAATGTAAATGAAAAACCGTAAGAGACCCCACCCCAGCCCTCCCCAAGGGGAGGGAGCAAGATCGTTGAATTCCCTCCCTTTGGGGAGGGG
>CAZOBD010000178.1:0-8167 GCA_964577665.1 uncultured Hyphomicrobiales bacterium | reverse complement strand
CCCTCCCTTACCTGTAAGGGAGGGTCGGGGAGGGATCAAAATAAACAGATGAAACGTCCATGATTACGGAAAAAAACACATAAGGGGATGATTGTTTTTAGAAGAGATCCCCCAACCCACTTATAAATAAGGGGGCTGCTCCCTCCCTTACCTGTAAGGGAGGGTCGGGGAGGGATCAAAATAAACAGATGAAATTTAATAAATAATAACTACATAAACACAGAGAATATACAAAATTCTCCATAAATGAATGAACATAAATAATCTGAAGTTATATTTGCAAAAGAACCATAATCAGTTTGGAGCAAAGAGAAACGAATTATGAGAAAATTACCGCTATTGGGAGATGAAGCAATCGGACAGGCGGCGCTAGACGCAGGTATATCGGGTATCTACGCATACCCGGGTACTCCTTCAACCGAGATAACGGAATATGTGCAAAGATCGAAAGAAGTAAGGTCAGGAAGGAAAATACAATGCTCCTGGTCGGCTAATGAAAAGACGGCGGTGGAAGCAGCGCTTGGAATGAGCTACGCAGGTAAAAGAGCTATGGCATGTATGAAACACGTAGGTTTGAACGTAGCTGCCGATCCTTTTGTCAATTCCGCAATTACCGGAGCAAACGGAGGACTTATAATTACTGCGGCGGACGACCCTTCCATGCATTCATCCCAAAATGAGCAGGACAGCCGATTTTACGGCAAATTTTCCATGATTCCGGTTTTGGAGCCGAGCAGTCAGCAGGAAGCTTACGACATGACACATTATGGTTTTGAACTCTCGGAAAGACACGAAATTCCGGTTCTTTTGCGTATAACCACCAGATTAGCGCATTCAAGAGCCGGAGTTACAGTTAAAAAACCTCGTGAGGAAAACCGGACAAAACTTCCGCGTAATCTGACACAGTTTGTTCTTTTGCCGTCCATCGCCAGAAATCAATATGAAATACTCCTAAACAAACAAAAAGCGTTGGAAGAACAATCGGAAAAAGCAGGCTGGAACGTTTACAAAGAAGGAAGCGACAAGAGTTTAGGAATTATTGTCAGCGGTATTGCTCTGAATTATCTTTACGAGAACTTCTCCGGCTCCCAGATGCGCCATCCTGTTTTGAAAATCGGGCAGTACCCTCTGCCTATGAATCTTATCAGGAAAATTACCGAAGAATGTGATGAAATTTTAGTTATTGAAGAGGGCTATCCCCTTATAGAGGCAGACCTTCGCGGTCTTTTAAACAAGGGTTTCAAAGTGAAAGGAAGGCTCGACGGCACTCTGCCGAGAACAGGCGAGCTTAATCCCACTCTTGTTGCAAAAGCGCTTCATCTTGAACAGCCTGAACAACGTCCCGCTCCCGAACTGCTTGCAAACCGACCACCTAAGCTTTGTCCGGGATGCCCGCACATTGATTCATTTAATGCTTTAAATGTTGCTCTTTCTGAAGTTTCTCGAGAAGTAAAGGGCAATGTGATGTCCGACATCGGATGCTATACACTCGGTGCATTGAAACCTTTTGAATCAATTAACTCTTGCGTAGATATGGGTGCATCCATTACTATGGCTAAGGGTTTGGCTGATGCCGGCATTCATCCGGCAGTGGCTGTTATCGGCGATTCTACCTTTACTCATTCAGGTATGACGGGCCTTTTGGACTGCGTGGTTGACAAATCGCCCGTTACAATTGTGATAGTTGACAATGCCACTACTGCAATGACAGGCGGACAGAAATCTCACGCATTCGGCAGGCTGGAAGACATTTGCAAAGGTATCGGCGTTGAGGAGAAGCACGTCCGCGTTCTTAATCCCCTGAAAAGAAAGCACGACGAAAACGTTGCAGTTATAAAAGAAGAATTACAGTACAAAGGCGTTTCAGTTATCATTCCAAGGCGCGAGTGCATTGTAACGCAGCAGCAAAAACATAAAGCAAAAAAGAAATAAGATTATCAAGATGAATCTCCTTACTAAGCTGAGTTCGGTAAGGAAAATTTCACGTGAGGGATAGTTATAACAATAAAAAATGAATATGAAAAAAGACATTATTCTATCAGGCGTAGGCGGGCAGGGCATCCTGTCAATAGCGGCAGTCATCGGATATGCCGCAGTGGAAAAAGAACTTTTTTTTAAGCAGTCAGAAGTGCACGGCATGAGCCAGCGCGGCGGCGCGGTGCAGTCGCACTTCCGCCTTTCTGACGACGCTATCCATTCCGACCTCATCCCCGAGGGCGCTGCTGACATTATCATCTCCGTCGAACCTATGGAATCGCTCCGCTACCTCCCGTGGCTTTCCGAGAGCGGCTGGCTTATCACCAACAAAGAGCCTTACGACAACATCCCCAACTACCCCGATTTAAATGAAATCTTTGCCGAGATAAACAAAATCCCTAACAGCATCATCATCGACGCAGATAAAATAGCCCGCGACCTCAGCTCTCCGAAGTCTTCCAACATGGTTGTGCTCGGCGCCGCTTCCCCTTTCCTCGACATCGAAATCGAGAAGCTTGAAAACGCCGTTAAAACTCTCTTCGGCAGAAAAGGGGAAAAGATTGTCGATTTAAACATCAAAGCTCTCCATGCCGGAAGAGATATTTCCGAGAAAAGATAATATTCTTACCCCTCCAAAAATACCTCATCCGAATAATCGCTCTGAAGTCGATGCTCTTAATGATTTTATAACAATTAAATTAATAAAATTTCGTTTTGTCTTTTAAGAATAATCAAATAGAGTATTATGTTAATTGAACGAACCGACGAAGAAGTAATTGTCAGGCTTGCAGCAGATACTGACCTTTCAGAACTGCAAAGCATGATGGATTACCTTAAGTACAAAGAAATTTCCTCGAAATCCAAAGCCACTCAAGAGGATGCCGACAAGCTCGCCGCCGAAGCCAAGAAGTCCATCTGGGCAAGATATAAATCCGAAAAGGGCTTGCAATGAAGATAGTAGTTGATACAAATATTGTTTTCAGCGGAATCTTAACCCAACTTGCAGAATTAAATCGCTAAATTCCTGCTTTTCAAGGATAGTTGTCTGGCATGGTACACTACAAATCTTATGAGTATCAAAGCCATTGATGGTAAGTACCCTGACCGATAACGGTTTAGTCTCATTGATGGCTGTTTGTGTTGCTTGAAGCTTTGCCCCACTATAGGTTTCTTTTTTTGCAATTTTCTAATAAACATATAGCAACATACAAATATAAGAATATGATGCAAATTAGCAATACAACACTACTTTACGTGATTTATCAAATACGAATCTATATTTTTCAGTAACTTAATGAAGCAAAAACAACACATAATTACAAAAATATGGAATTTTTAAAAGCCATTTGTGCAAGTTGGGCTAATTAGTATTTACTCCATATCCTTAAGCAGGTAAATAAACATAATTAAATTAATTAGAGAGGGCTTTTGGATATTTCAAATGCCGGTACATCTTCATAAAAGAAGATTTGTCTGTTTTAAACGCATTTATTAGAAGTTGTATCCGAAAAAGTCGATTTCTTTTTGAAATTCTTTATGGACAATATCTTTTGCTTCAATATCGTAGAAGTCTTTGTAAGAAATTCTCTTGCCTTTGGTTTTGTTCACATAAGGCAGTTTTTTGTATTCTAAGCCAATATTATTGCATATTCTTTTGTAGTCATTATTAAAATTTTCAAACTTAATGTAATCATCCAAGATGAAATTACCATTCGAATCAAAATAAAATCTGATGTTTTTATATGCCTCAGGTATATATTTTACAAAAATTTTAAAATCCTCAATTTCCTTGATATTCAGTTTATAACCGGCATAAATATCTTTTACTATTTTCCATGGCTTTAATATATTTCGTAAAATCAGTTCTCTGTCCAAATGCACTTTCCATGTCCAGCGCGGTCCGTACTTTTTTTCCCATAAGAATCTTGAAACTATATAATCCCAAGGATTTCGGACAACTGCAAACTTGAAGTATTCTTTAAATATCTCATTAGATATCTTTTGCTTTAATAGTAAAGGAGACTCGTGTGAATGCATCCCATCAGCATTCTTTCCGCCATATTTCAAATCAGCAACAACTGACGTTGCTACAATATCTTTATCTCCAATCTGCTCCTTTATATTTAATTCTACGCTGGTGCTCCCGGTTTTAGGTGCTTTGAAAAAAATAAATTTAAATTTGTTGGAAACTATCATTTTCTTTTTTCTTCATCTATTTATTTTTAGCCTCACACTGACCCTCCCCAGGGGGAGGGATTT
This sequence comes from uncultured Hyphomicrobiales bacterium, assembly GCA_964577665.1. Classification (GTDB taxonomy): domain Bacteria; phylum Bacteroidota; class Ignavibacteria; order Kapaibacteriales; family UBA2268; genus CAYVTD01. Next base: position 3,931 of record CAZOBD010000178.1, on the reverse strand, counting down.
CTTTGGATTATCTCCCTCCTGTTTTTAAAATATTTTAAATAGGGGGGCCGGGGTGGGGTGCCTTTTGGTTTTTTTTCTTCAACATCCTGCTTAAACAATCATCCCCTTTGTGTGTTTTCCCAATCATGGATGTTTTATTGAATAGAATTTGTACTTTTTGAGAAAGAGCAATGCAATAATATAACAAAGTATTCAATAAATAACAAATTTATAATATTCTTTTAATAACCTGTATTAATCGACCGTATAAATTATTCTGCTTTTTGCCTAATTTCTAAATAAACCGTATATTATTTTTTTCTTTTGAGCAAAAATAAAATAAAAAATGTAAATAAATGGAATAATTCTATGAATATTAAAAGAAGCAAAAAACTTTTTGAAAAAGCACAAAAATATATTCCGGGAGGTGTAAATTCTCCTGTAAGAGCATTTAAATCTGTCGGCGGCACTCCATTGTTCATTTCAAGGGGTGCAGGCTCTAAAACCTACGATGCAGACGGCAATGAGTATATAGATTACGTAGGAAGCTGGGGTCCGCATATTTTCGGTCAGAATCCTGATTTTATAAAAGAAGCTCTGGCTGAAGCTCTTGAAAAAGGAACAAGTTTCGGTGCCCCGGTGGAAAGTGAAATTACTATGGCTGAACTAGTCTGCAGACTGGTTCCTTCGGTTGAACTTGTCCGGATGGTAAACAGCGGTACAGAAGCAACAATGAGCGCCGTCAGAATTGCCAGAGGATTTACAGGTAAAGACAAAATAATCAAATTTGAGGGCTGTTACCACGGACACGGAGACAGCTTTTTGATAAAAGCAGGCTCGGGAGCTCTGACATTCGGCGTTCCTACCAGTCCGGGTGTTACATCAGGAGCTGCTAAGGACACATTAATTGCCGATTTCAATGATATAGATTCAGTTAAAAAACTCATTTCGGAAAACAAAGGCGAGATTGCAGCAGTCATCATAGAACCGATTGCAGGCAACATGGGCGTTATTCCTGCAAAAAAAGATTTTTTACAGGAGCTTAGAAACATCTGTACCGAAGAAAAAATTGTTCTGATTTTCGACGAAGTTATGTCCGGCTTCCGTGTTGCCCCTGGCGGAGCCCAGGAAATTTACGGTATTTATTCTGACCTGACAACCTTTGGAAAAATAATAGGCGGTGGTATGCCCGTAGGTGCTTTCGGAGGAAAACGTGAAATAATGGAATCTGTATCTCCGCTCGGTCCTGTTTATCAGGCGGGAACGCTCAGCGGCAATCCGCTTGCAATGGCTGCCGGCAGCGCTGCATTAAAGCATATTGCTGAGAATAAAGATATTTATAAAAATTTAGAAGAAAAAGCAGCATATCTTGAAAAAGGTATGAAAGAAAACCTGAAACAGATTGGCAAAAACTATTCGATGAACCGCGTTGGCTCTATGATGTGCATGTTTTTCACGGAACAAGAAGTAGATTCCTACAAAAAAGCCTTAACTTCCGATACTGAGCTTTTTGCGAAATATTTTCATGCAATGCTCGAAAGAGGAATATATCTTGCTGCCGCCCAGTTCGAAGCAATGTTTATCTCTACGGAGCACAGCATGGAGGAACTTGATAATACAATTTCTGCCCATAGAAAATCACTTGAAAGTCTGATTTGTTAAACGGCGGCAGCACATTGTTTTTTCCCGTCTAAACAGGGATTTTTATTTTTTAGTGTGTTCTATACCTTTGAAGTATTGGGCATCTTTTTATAAAAATTTACTGCTGTATTTCAATACAATAGAGCTTCAGATTGAAAATATTTAGTAAAATCAAACGTTTACTTCACTTTAAACATATTAAATATAAGCTGTTGAAAAACAAATAAATAACCGGAGGATGCACAATGTACAAAGTTATACTTCTTCGCCATGGCGAAAGCCAGTGGAACATGGAAAACCGCTTTACCGGATGGACAGACGTTGACCTTACTGAAAGAGGAAAACTCGAAGCTTTAAATTCCGCAGAACTTTTATTAAAGGAAGGATTTGATTTCGATCTGGCATATACTTCTGTTTTAAAAAGAGCTATACGCACATTATGGATAGTCATGGACAGAATGGATAAAATGTGGGTGCCAGTAATCCGCCACTGGAGGCTTAACGAACGCCATTACGGAGCGCTTCAGGGACTGAATAAAGCGGAAACAGCAAAAAAATACGGTGATGATCAAGTCTTGATTTGGCGCCGCAGCTACGACACACAGCCGCCCTCACTCGAAAAAGACGATGAGCGCTGGCCCGGTCATTTTGAGATGTATAAAGATTTGACCGAGGAAGAACTGCCTGTTACCGAATGTCTGAAAGATACAGTGGCGCGCTTTGTGCCTTACTGGGAAATGACCATTGCTCCATCGGTAAAAGAAGGAAAAAAAGTGATAATTGCCGCACACGGAAACAGCCTGAGGGCACTGGTTAAGTATCTCGACAATGTTTCGGATGAGGAAATAGTAAAGCTGAATATACCTACGGGCGTCCCTCTGATATATGAACTTGATAAAGATTTAAAGCCGATAAAGCACTATTACCTCGGCAATCAGGAAGAAATAGAAAAGAAAATGCAGGCAGTTGCCGCTCAGGGCAAATCAAAATAATAATAATTTCCTTTAAACCTTTTTCATGCTTTTGTGTCCAAAAAACGAAAGCTGAATTAAATATTTTTTTATAAAAGGAGATAAAACCAATGAAAAACTTCAAAGCAATCATTTTCGCTCTAACAGCTCTTATTATCGTTTCGCCTTCTTTGGCACAAAGAGGTCAGGGGCAGGGACAAAACAGAGAAATGATGCAGGAACTGCACGGAAATCTAAAAAGTTACCATGATGAAAACATATATCCCGAAATGCTGAAGTGGAAGCAGCAGCTCGACAATTCGATGGAAACAGATGACCTGCAGAAGCTGAACGAACTTCGCGCAAAAGCTTCCGAGCTCAAAGACAAAATGCACACTAAAAGAAGAGAAATGATTAAAAACAGACGCTCCGGCGGCGGACAAGGAAGAGGCGAAGGAAGAAAAGGCAGAGGTAATGAATTCCGCGGCGATATGATGGAAATACATAATGAACTGCTGCCTCTTGCAGAAAAGTACAAATCAACTCTTGAAGAAATTGCTAAACAGGTTCAGCCCAAAGCTGAGCAATGGAAAGAAGATTCCAAAGACATATTGGATGAGTGGAAAGAAAAATATGAAAGCGAAATAAATGAATTCAAAGACAGAAGAGGCAATAGAGACAGAGGTATGAGGGGCATGACAAAATTCGGAAGAGCAGGTATGCCCAAAGGTCCTGATTTTAACATGGATAATCGCCGCAGTATTGCCCGCTTTATGCTTTGGGACGGCGAGCAGAGAAGCCCGGTTATGGAAGATATGAGAATTGATGACGAATTGACTATTACTAACCTTAGCAACAGTCCTAATCCCTTTTCAGATGCAACTACAATCAGCTTTGAGCTGCCCGAAAAAACTAATGTCAAACTTTCTGTGCTGGATTCTAACGGCAATGAAATTGAGACACTTTTAAACAAAACTCTGACTGCCGGTGAACATTCGGCAATTTTTAACGCAGGCGGTAAAAATCTGCCTAACGGAACATATTATTACAAACTTCAGACATCGAACTATACTGAAACCGGGAAAATGATAATGAGCAAATAAAGATTTTTCTTTTTTGACGATAAAAGCGGGCTGCATTATGCAAGTCCGCTTTTCTATTGTGCGCCCGGCATGGGTAATAACTATAGGGTGAAAGTTGGTCAGTTATAAAAACTGGGGAGAAAGGGTTATATTTGTAGAGAACACAGCAGTCAAAAAATAAAGAGGAAAAAAAAGGAAAATGACGTATTAAAGTATTTTCTGCCCGCAGGATTGTCAGACTATTTTACGGTAACAGGTGTAGTGCTATCAATTCTGCTT